>CAXBNM010000425.1:0-3434 GCA_963976885.1 uncultured Burkholderiaceae bacterium | reverse complement strand
ATACCGGCGGTTGACCTCAACGCTAGCGCATCAAGCGGCCAGCGTTGCCTTCACCTTGTCGACAATGGCGCTGAAGGCCGGTTTGTCGTGTACTGCGATGTCGGCCAGCACTTTGCGATCCAGTTCGATGTTGGCCTTGTGCAGACCATTCATGAACGCGCTGTAAGTCACGCCGTGGGACCGGGCTGCCGCATTGATACGGGCAATCCAGAGTGCACGGAAGACCCGCTTTTTGGTGCGCCGGTCGCGGTAAGCGTACTGACCCGCCTTCATCACCGCCTGATTGGCGACCCGGAAGACGTTTTTCCGGCGGCCGCGATAACCCTTGGCGGCAGCCATTACTTTTTTGTGACGTGCGCGGGCGATTACGCCTCTTTTAACTCGTGGCATGGTCGATCTCCTTTATGCGTACGGCATCATGGCTTTGACAGCCTTGACATCCGATGCGTGGACTTCAACCATCCCGCGCAAGTTGCGCTTGGATTTGGTGGTTTTCTTGGTCAGGATGTGGCGCTTGAACGCTTGGCCACGTTTGATCGTGCCGCCCGGGCGGACACGAAAGCGCTTGGTCGCGCCTTTCTTCGACTTCATCTTCGGCATATCTAACTCACATGCTTCGTTGCTTTGCCAGGAGGACGGCTGCGCCGCCACTTGTTTGCCCTGCTCAGCTTCTTTTACCGGACCAAATAAGGTCCGGGGTTTTCCCGCCGCCTCCTGCCGGAGGCACCGGAAATGTTGGTCAACCCGCCATGCAGAAAAACCTGCAAGACAGCGAGTTTACTTCTTCTTTTTCGGCCCCATCACCATCACCATCTGCCGACCTTCCATTTTAGGCATGGATTCGACATTGGCGAGCTCTTCGAGATCATCGCGGACCCGTTCGAGCAAGCGGTAACCGAACTCCTGGTGCGCCATTTCGCGGCCCCGGAATCGCAATGTTACCTTGCACTTGTCGCCCTCTTCGAGGAAGCGCGTCAGATTTCTCAGCTTGACCTGGTAATCACCCTCTTCAGTCCGAGGCCGGAACTTCACCTCTTTGACCTGAATGACCTTCTGCTTGGCCCGCGCCTCGTGGGCACGCTTTTGCTCTTGGTACTTGTATTTGCCAAAGTCCATGAGCCGGCACACAGGCGGATCAGCCTGGGGGGCAATTTCGACAAGATCGACTTCCGCTTCTTCAGCCTGGATGATCGCGTCTCTCAGACTCATGATGCCAAGCGCTTCGTTTTCTACGCCGGTCAACCGTACCTGCGGGGCCGTTATTTCCCCATTGACGCGAAGATTGCGTGATGTAGCGATTATCGTTTCTCCATATTCAAACCTTTCAAAGTCCTGCAGCAACCATGGCTGCAGGCAGTAAAACTACTTGTTGGAGGGCCCGTCCGGCACCAGCCGGGCGAATCACCGCGCGCCGTATCCTCTACCTGATACTGCGCCGGCCTGCTCCCCCCGGCCACCTCTGGTTTGTGACTACCAGTGCGTGGCGGATGTGTCGGACCAGGCCAACCCCTCGGCCGCCGGCGTCAGCTTTTCGCTGCCACATCAGCGGCCAAGCGCTGCGCAAAGGTCTCAAGTGGCATGACGCCCAGATTCTGGTTGCCTCGTGCCCGTACCGCGACCTGTCCGCTGGCCATCTCCTTGTCGCCCACAACGACCACATACGGCAGCTTTTGCAGGCTCAACTCGCGAATTTTATAGTTGATCTTCTCGTTTCGCAAATCCGTCTCTACCCTAAAGCCTTGTTTTTTCAACGAATCGGCCACTTTTTGTGCATATTCGTTCTGATCGCCGGTAATTGTGGTCACCGCGACCTGCACCGGCGCCAGCCAGGCGGGCATGGCTCCGGCGTGCTGTTCGATCAGAATGCCGATGAAACGCTCCAATGAGCCGACCACTGCCCGGTGCAGCATGACCGGGGTCTTGCGGCTGTTATCGGGGGCCACATACTCGGCGCCGAGGCGTTCGGGCATGCTGAAATCGACCTGAATCGTTCCGCACTGCCAGTGGCGACCAATGGCATCGCGCAACGTGTATTCAATTTTGGGGCCGTAAAACGCCCCCTCACCCGGGCTCAACTCGAACGGCACCTCGGCCGCCTCGAGACTGCTCTGCAGCGCGGCCTCGGCCTTGTCCCATTGCTCATCGGTGCCGACCCGCTTCTCGGGCCGGGTGGCAATCTTGAACACCACCTCTTCAAAGCCAAAGTCTTTGTAGACCGCCAGCAGTTGCTCGGTGAACTTCACGCACTCGGGCAGGATCTGCTCTTCAGTGCAGAAAATATGGCCGTCATCCTGCACGAAGCCACGGACCCGCATCAGGCCATGCAGCGCGCCCGAGGGCTCATTGCGATGGCAGGAACCAAACTCCCCGTAGCGCAAGGGCAGATCACGATAACTGCGCAGCCCCGACCGATAGACCTGGACGTGACCCGGACAGTTCATCGGCTTGAGCGCGTAATCGCGGTTCTCGGAAGCCGTGGTGAACATGTTTTCCTTGTAGTTGTCCCAGTGCCCGGAGCGCTCCCAGAGCGATCGGTCGAGCACCATGGGACAGCGGATTTCTTGGTAGCCGTTGTCGCGGTAGGCGGCGCGCATGTGCTGCTCTACCTGCTGCCACAACGCCCAGCCGCGCGGATGCCAGAACACCATGCCCGGGGCGTCGTCCTGCAGATGAAACAGATCGAGTTCGCGGCCCAGCTTGCGGTGGTCGCGGCGCTCGGCCTCTTCCAGCCGGTGCAGATAGGCCTTGAGTTCGTCCTTGCTCGCAAAGGCGGTGCCGTAAATACGCTGCAGCATTTCATTGCGCGAGTCGCCGCGCCAATAGGCGCCCGCCACCTTCATCAGCTTGAACACCTTGAGCCGGCCGGTGCTGGGCACGTGCGGGCCACGGCACAAGTCGGTGAAGTCGCCTTCGCTGTACAGCGAAATGGGCTGCTCACCGGGGATCGCTTCGATGAGTTCGGCCTTGTACTTCTCGCCAAGCCCCTTGAAGTAATCGACAGCTTCCTGGCGGCTGACAACCCGGCGCGTCACCGGCTCATCGCGGCTGGCGATTTCGCCCATGCGCTTTTCGATGGCCGTCAGATCTTCGGGCGTGAACGGGCGCGAATAGGAAAAGTCGTAGTAAAAGCCGTCTTCGATGACCGGACCAATGGTGACCTGCGCTTCGGGAAACAACTCTTTCACCGCGTAGGCCAACAGGTGGGCCGTCGAGTGGCGGATGACTTCCAGCCCCTCGGCATCTTTGGCGGTCAGCAGAGCGACCTGCGCATCTTGCTCGATCAGGTGGGTCAGATCGACGAGTTCACCGTCAACACGAGCCGCAATGGCGGCCTTGGCCAGACCGGGGCCGATATCGGCAGCAAGGTCGGCAGGGGTGAGCGGCTGGTCGAACCGGCGCACCGATCCATCTGGCAGTGTTAGCGCAATCACGAA
>CAXBNM010000424.1:0-3438 GCA_963976885.1 uncultured Burkholderiaceae bacterium | reverse complement strand
CCGTCGCTGCTGATTGCGGTCGTCTTTCTGTACATCTTCGAACCAAGAGTTGCCAATCTGGTGCTGGTGCTGGGCATAACCCGCATGCCTGTCTACATTCGAACCGCCAGGGCCGAAGTACTGGAAATTCGCGAACGGCTTTTCGTTTCTGCGGCCAGAGTGCTCGGTGCCAGCCCCTCACGACTCCTTGGCCGGCACATTACGCCGTTGGTGTTGCCTACGCTGATGACCATTGCCACCTTGGAGTTTGCGTTTGTGATGCTGGCCGAGTCTTCGTTGAGCTTTCTGGGTATCGGCATTCAGCCGCCTGAGATCACCTGGGGGCTGATGGTTGCTCAGGGCCGAAACTATCTGCAAACCGCCTGGTGGTTGTCGTTCTTTCCGGGGCTGCTCATCATGCTGTCGGCGTTGTCGTTGAATCTTTTTTCGAGCTGGGTACGTATTGCTCTGGACCCGGTGCAACGCTGGCGTTTGCAGATGGCGAGTAATCCCTATGAGTGATGTTACTGACTCGGTTCTGGTGGTCCGGGATCTCTCGGTTGGATTCCGTACGGGCGGGGCCTGGGTGCCTGCGGTCAACCAGCTCGGTTTCGAGTTGAGGCGCGGCGAGACGCTTGCCATCCTGGGCGAAAGTGGGTCGGGCAAAAGCGTCAGCGCATCGACCATCATGGGCATTCTCGACTGCCCACCGGGTCATGTGCGCTCCGGAACCGTGCACCTCGATGGCGTGAATTTGCTGGCTCTGTCACCGCAGGAGCGGCGTGGCCTGATGGGCGACAAGATCGCGATGATCTTTCAGGATACGCTTGCTCATCTGAATCCGGTCTACAGCGTGGGATGGCAGATTGCCGAATCCTTTCGCGTGCATCGCGGCGCCGATCGCAAGCAGGCATGGCAACAGGCGGTCGAGCTACTCGGGCGCGTCGGCATCCCGGAGCCTGACAATCGGGCCCATCATTTCCCGCATCAATTTTCGGGGGGCCAACGCCAGCGCGTAATGATTGCGATGGCGCTGGCATTGGAGCCGGAAATTCTGATTGCCGATGAACCAACCACGGCACTCGACGTCACCGTGCAGGCGCAGATTCTTGATCTGCTGGTGCAGTTGCGCAATGAAAGCAACATGGGTCTGATCATGATCACCCATGATCTCGGCGTGGCCGCAGAAATTGCTGACCGTCTGATCGTGATGAAAGACGGGTCAGTTGTAGAGGAGGGTGCTGTGCGGGATGTTTTTGCCAACCCGCAGCATGCCTATACCCGTCAGTTGATGGCTGCAATTCCAGGTCGAGGCGGGTTTCGCAAGGCTGTCGCAAGCAGTCAGCAAGCGGCGGCTGAACCCATTCTCAAAGTACGCAAGCTGACCAAATGTTTTGAATCGTCTTCCGGTCTGTTCGGTCGGCGCGCGGGCAAGGTGGTAAGAGCCTGCGACGAAGTCAGCTTTGATCTCGCGGCAGGCGAAACGCTCGGCATCGTCGGTGAATCCGGATCGGGCAAAACGACTGTGTCCAACATGTTGTTGCGGCTGCTTGAACCGACCAGCGGCAGTGCCACCTTCCGCGGTGAAGACATATTCAAGTTGCAAGGCGCCGATCTGCTCAAACTGCGCCGGCGCTTTCAGGCGGTTTTTCAGGACCCGTTCGCCTCGCTCAACCCGACCATGAGCGTGTTCGACATCATCAGCGAGCCCTGGCTGATCCATCACGGGGTCGTGCCCAAAGCGCGTTACGGCGAACGCGTTGTCGAGCTGCTTGAGAGTGTCGGCCTGAAAGCCGAACACGCCCGACGTTATCCCCATGAATTTTCAGGTGGGCAACGCCAGAGAATCGCCATCGCGCGCGCATTGGCGCTGGAACCCGAAGTCATCATCTGCGACGAAGCCGTGTCGGCGCTTGATGTGTCCATTCAGGCGCAGATCATCGCCTTGCTGGGTGAGCTTCGCGACAAATTCGGTTTGTCCTATCTGTTCATCGCTCACGACTTGCCCGTCGTGCGCGAGCTCGCGGACAGGGTGATCGTGATGAAGGGCGGCAGGATTGTCGAACAGGGAACGGTCGAGCAGATTTTCGACGCGCCGCAAGATCCTTACACGATTGCTTTGCTCGCTGCCAATCCGATTCCTGACCCGGAGAAGATGCTTGAACGGCGCAGTCGGCGCGGGGTTCGGAATTGACGCTGCGTCGGCAGGGCGGGCTGCAAAGCTTTCGACTGCCTGCCGCGCTCAGCGCCGATAGTTGATTTGCTGCCAGCAAGGCAGTTGCTTGATACTTTTGCCGGCGCGGCATTTCCAACTCCCGGCCTGCCCGCGTCTGCGTTAGACTACGTCGGCAACACATGACCTTTATGTCCAAGGGGAGCTTTCGGGCTGAGATGGCGCACACGCGCCAGACCCTTATTACCTGATCCGGATAATGCCGGCGAAGGGATTGGCGTGTCATCTCTCCTGGCCGGTAGTTCGTGTCCGGAAACCGTGGTGAAAGTCCGACCACGTGATTTCGCTCTCCCTCGTTTGTTCATTGCTCCGGATCGGCACTTGTCCGCTTTCAGGAGTCGCTTCATGAACAATCCCGACCATCAATCCGCACCTGCCGTGACCACCGGTCCGTTGCCGGCCTCGGCCAAGGTCTACACTGCCGCGCCTGGCTTTGCGCATTTGCGGGTGCCGCATCGCGATATTGCCACCCACGACCAAGAGCAACCCACGGTGCGCGTGTACGACACCTCCGGGCCCTACAGCGACGCTGCCGTCACCATTGATGTCGAGCAAGGGCTGGCGCCGATGCGGGCAGCCTGGTATGGCGCGCGCGGGGTCAGTACCTACGAGGGGCGAGCGGTACGGCCCGAAGACAATGGCCGGGTTTCGGAGGGCAAACTGGCGCGCAGTTTCCCGCGGCAGGTAGCACCGCTGCGCGGTGATGGCAGCAAGCCGCTGACGCAGTTGCAGGCTGCGCGCGCCGGCATCATTACCGAAGAGATGGCTTATGTGGCCGAACGCGAGAACCTTGGCCGCCAGGTCATGCTGGCCGATGCCGCGAGCACGCTGGCCGATGGTGAATCCTTCGGGGCCAGCGTGCCCGCTTTTGTAACCCCCGAGTTCGTGCGCGACGAAGTGGCGCGCGGTCGCGCCATCATTCCGGCCAACATCAACCATCCCGAGCTGGAGCCGATGATCATCGGCCGCAATTTCCTGGTCAAGATCAATGCCAACATCGGCAACTCGGCGGTCGTCTCGTCAATTGCCGAAGAGGTCGACAAGATGGTCTGGGCGATTCGCTGGGGCGCCGACACAGTGATGGATTTGTCTACGGGGCGCAATATTCACAACACGCGCGAATGGATCATCCGCAACAGCCCGGTGCCCATCGGCACAGTGCCCATCTATCAGGCGCTGGAGAAGGTCAACGGTGTTGCCGAAGATCTGACCTGGGAGGTGTTTCG
>CAXBNM010000423.1:0-3439 GCA_963976885.1 uncultured Burkholderiaceae bacterium | reverse complement strand
TTGATGCCGATGGTGGTGCCCGGGTTGGCCGCCGTTTGCACCAGCATCGGAATACCGACGGGGTGATAGATCGACGAGAAGGCGCCGATCAGCACCAGCGCGGCGGCCATCTGCCAGGGCCCCTGGGCCAGCGCCGTCAGCAGCGACGAAATACCGATGCCAAAGAAAAAGACCAGCATCATCTGGCGCCGCCCCCACAGATCGCCCAGCCGGCCGGCCGGCAACGACCCAAGCCCGAACAGGAAGAATGCGCCGACACCATAAGGCATCAGATCTTCCCAGCGGTCAAACCCGAAATCGAGCGCAATGCGGGCCACCGCAGCGGCAAAGATCAGCAAAAAAAGGTGATCGAGGGCATGGGCAATATTGAGCAACAACGAGGTCGGTCGGGAGATGACAGTCATGGTGGACACATTCCTGATGCTGGCGGCAAGACGCCTATTGTGCCCCGGCCCGCAAAACCTATTGCGTTGATCGAAGCATCCTTGAAACCCGACCCAGCGGGTACACCGGATCTTGCTCACCAACGCCGTTGCGCACGACAACTTTGGGGTCGCCGCGGTATTGCGCCAGCGTGCTTTGCGCGTACTTGAACTCGCTTGCGGTAACGGCCAAACCACCATTCCAGGTGACGCCAAACGGTTTGCCCGGATAGCGTTGCAGCAGTTCGATAATGCTTTGTTCGATGTTGATTTCGGGATAATCATTGCGCACGATGCGCTGCCCGATCTGCTCGGCCGGGGCCGCCACAAAGGCTTGCCAGGCGACCAGATCGATCTGCTCATCGGCTTGCGTTTGCTGCCGGGCTGCGCTCAACTCGGCGGCCGGTACGTCTGCCGCGAGCGCCGAATACACAACAAAGGCCGGACGCTTGGTGTTGATCGTCACGTACTGCGGCGCGGCCGGCGTCGCCATCGATTCGGTGGCCGGCGACGGGGTCGCAACCGGCGCAGCGGCTACGTCGGCATTCAGAGGCGCGGTCTGGCGCGCAGCATTCAGCACCGAGTCCACATCCACTTCGGCAGCCGGGCCGCTGCAGCCAACCAGCGCAAGCATGACCAACGCGGCCATTGCCAGCTTCTTGCATTGCATCTTTGTATTACTCCTTTGAATGGGGCACTCGGATCGTAAACGTTTGCGCGCCTTTCGCACTGGGCAAATGTATCCGGATGCATCCGGGCCGGTCCAGCCAGAGCTTGATTGTCCGGGCAACGTCAACCCGGGTGAGCTAGCGCATGGCCAGCCGTCTGATCGCTGCTGCGGTCGAATCGGTCGCTGCGCCCGCGACCCGGTCGGGCAAATCACCAATGGCGCGCAGATCGGCAGCAAAACCGGCAAAGCGATCGCGGGCATGGCGGAATTGCTGTGGGGTGCCGATGGCGAGCAATTCGGCAAGCATCTGGTCGGACTGCGCCATCCGTTGCTGGCGCCGGGCCGCGACCTGCGGATCGGCAGGCTCGCCGATGTCGCGCAGCAGGCGCAACACCGCTGGCGTGACCTGCGCCACCGGCGGCTGCTGCTGACGGGTGTCATGCAGCAAGGCAAGCATGCGCTGCTGACGGGCCAGGCGGTTGGCCCACCAGTGGGCACTCGGCTCCTGGGTCTCGAGCCAGTGCGCCAACCGGGCCTGCTGCTTCTCGGTCAAGGGCCCGAGGAAGAACTCAAGCCGGGAGCGCCAGCGCTCGAGCCGGGCCTGCGCAGCCCGCAGCGGGTCGCTCGGCTTGATCCGGTCCTGCAGGGCTTGGTTGCGAACCTGAAGTTGCGCCTCAATGTCGGCCAGCTGCTCGGCCGTCAGGGTCAGCGCCAGTTGCGCCAATGGCTCGGCCAGTTGCTGCCACAGCGGCTCAAGGCGGGCCGTGACCTGCGCGCGCCATGCCGCCAGTTCGGCGGCGTCGGGCGTGCTCATCGGATTGACCGTCTCATGATCCGGCAAACGACTGAGCGGCTCCAGTCGTGCGACCATCTGGTCAAGCCAGCCGACATAATCGGGGATCTGCGTGCTGCGATGCCACTCATGCAATCGGGCCAGTCGTTGATCGGCCAGCGCTTGCTGCGCAGGCGCAAATGTTACGAACTTAGCCATTTCCCAATTAGCCAGCCGCGGCGCCAGCGAATAGCCCACACTTGTCATCGAACAAGCTGTTGCCATTAACCCGCAGAGAAGGCTCAGCGTCAAAATCGCCGTGCGGCGCGTGATAACATTTTTCAGGCGCAGGACCATAGCCTCCAACCCTCTGATCTAGAAAGGTTTTTTTAAATCGTGAACATCGTTGTCCTCGCTGCCGGAATGGGCAAGCGCATGAAATCGGACCTGCCCAAGGTATTGCACCGGCTGGCGGACAAACCCTTGCTCGAGCACGTTCTCGACTGCGCCCGCAGTCTATCGCCAACGCGCATCATCGTGGTCTATGGCCACGGCGGCGCTACGGTGCAGGCGGCCATGGCCGCCGATGATCTGTTATGGGTCGAACAGGCCGAGCAACTGGGGACCGGCCATGCCGTGCAGCAAGCGGTCAGCGCCCTCGACGATGCCGTGCCGACCATGGTGCTCTATGGCGATGTGCCGCTGACGCGCGCCGACACCTTGCGCACGCTGGCCGAGGCCGCCGGCACTGAGCGCCTGGGCGTACTGACCGTCCACCTGGACGACCCCACCGGCTATGGACGCATTGCCCGTGAAGACGGCCAGATCCGCGCCATTGTCGAACAGAAGGATGCCTCGCCCGAGCAACTGGCCATTACCGAAATCAACACCGGCATCATGATCGCCCCCACCGTCGCGCTCAAGAAGTGGCTGGCGGGGCTGGCCAACGACAACGCGCAGGGTGAGTACTACCTGACCGACATCGTCGCCGCCGCGGTCGCTGACGGCGTGCCGGTCGTGGCCAGCCACCCGGCCCGCGCCTGGGAAGCCAACGGCGTCAACAGCAAGCCGCAACTGGCCGAACTCGAGCGCACCTTCCAGCGTGATGTGGCCGAGTCGCTGATGGTTGAAGGCGTGCACCTGATGGATCCGAACCGGCTCGACGTACGCGGACAGCTGCAATGCGGGCGCGACGTGCAAATTGACGTGAACTGCGTGTTCGAGGGCGAAGTCACGTTGGGTGACGGAGTCCACATCGACGCCAACTGCGTGATCCGCAATGCCAGCATCGGCGCCGGCACGCACATTCTGCCGTTCACACACATCGATTCGGCCAACGTGGGCAGTCAGGCCCGCATCGGCCCGTACGCGCGCTTGCGGCCGGGCACCAGCCTCGCCGACGACACCCATGTGGGCAACTTCGTCGAAATGAAGAACACCTCGATGGGCCAGGGCAGCAAGGCCAATCATCTGGCTTATGTGGGCGACGCCAAAGTAGGCGCACGCGTGAACATCGGCGCCGGTACCATTACCTGTAACTACGATGGCGCCAACAAGCACACCACCGTCATCGAG
>CAXBNM010000422.1:0-3459 GCA_963976885.1 uncultured Burkholderiaceae bacterium | reverse complement strand
CCTCGTTGGCGTTCGTAATGGGTGTGCTGCCCCTGGTATTCGCCAGCGGCGCCGGTGCCGAGATGCGCCAGGCGGTCGGCGTGGCCGTCTTGGCCGGCATGTTGACCGTTACGGCAGCGGGCCTGATTTTCACCCCTGTCTTCTACGTCTTGTTGCAGCGTCGCCGGGCCGTAAATGCCACGCCGACGCTGGCGGCTCAGTATGGGAGAGCGCAATGAACTTTCATCACATCCTGCCCCGCCTGAGCGTAATAGCGACGGCAGCAGCAATGGCGTCCTGCGCCGCCCTGCCAGTTGAACCTCCCCCCGGAATCGAATCACCGCCCCAGACCTTCACCCAGGCCCATGGTCTGGGGCGCGGCGTCCATGCAAAGTCGGACTGGTGGACTGCGTTGCGCGACCCCGTTCTCGACGCGCTCATTTCACAAGGCCTGGTCGCCAACCTCGACCTGCAGCAGGCGGCACAGCGCGTTCAGCGCTCGCGCGCACTGGCCGCGGGCCAACGCGCCGACCGGCATCCGAGCGGCGCCATCAGCGTCGGGGGCCAGGCGATCCAGTTCAGTGTCGCCGAGATGTCGGGGCTGGAATCCGCGGACCGCCGCGACTTCAAGGTAACCGCCGGCGTTGGCCTGAGCTGGGAGCTAGACCTTTTCGGCCGCCTGGACCAGCGAGCGCAAGCAGCTGAGGCACGCAGCATTGCGGTCGCATCCGATGCCGAAGCTCTCCGCCTGGCCATCGGCGCCGAAATTGCCCACGTGTGGTTCGCCTTGAATGGGGCGCGTGAACAACTGCAGCTCACCCGGTCCGTGCTTGAGAACCGCAGCGCAACCTTAGGGGTAGCCCTGAGACGCGTAAGCGCCGGCTACAACGCCCCGCTCGATGAAGCTCGCGCCCGCGCCGATTTGGCCGCGGCCGAGTCAGATCTGCCTGAGTACGAGGCGACGGTGACCGTTGCGACCCACCGCCTCGCGTTACTTCTCGGTGTCAGTCCCTCCAGTTATACGGCACCCGCGGCAATGAACGTGAAACCGCAGTCGATCACGCTTCATGTTCCTGAACCGGCGCAATGGATGGCGCTGCGCCCCGACCTGAAGGCGGCCGAAACGCAACTGCGCGCCCAGGCTTTGGACGTGGCGGCCATCCGGACCGAGTTCATGCCGCGGCTGACCATGGGCGGAGCGCTCAGCTTCGTCGCCGGCGCGGTCTCGGGCCTGGGGGCGGCCAGCAGCGCATCGTGGTTTCTGGCGCCGAGGATTTCGGTGCCGGTTTTCGATCAAGGTCGTATTAGTGCCCGCCTGCAAGCCGCGCAGGCGGATCAGCGCGAAGCGTTGCTGGCCTACCGCCAGCGCGTATTGGTCGCCACCGAGGAGGTTGAAAACGCGCTTGTGCGGGTTCGGCAGGGCCAGCTTCGTCTGGCCGCCCTGCAGGACCGTGCCCACCATGCAAGCGTGGCCGAAAGCCTGGCCCGCAAGCGCTTCGAAGCCGGCACGTCCGACCAGCTGGAGTTACTGGACGCGCAGCGGATTGCACAACAAGCCGAACTGGGTTTGTCTGGGGCGCTGACGGGGCAACGGCAACTGATTGTGGCCTTGTATCGGGCCCTGGGCGCACGCTTCATCCCAGTAGCTGAGAATGGGTGAGCGTTCGCCCTGGCGACTTCGCGCTTTGCGGCCGCTCATGCAATGCAGCGGCCGCGGTTCCTGACTTCGCACAATTAAGTACTGGCGCCAGATGCGCGCACCGCTCGGATTCCGTGCGCCCACGCCATCAGGTCGACATGTTGGTCGGTCACGGCCTCGACCGGGTCCCGGTGGACGACGGCCTTACGTCGGGACTTCCAGATGGGCCTGGACCCAACGCTGAAAGGGTCCGGTGCGACGGGACTGTCTACCGCCAGTTCGTCCAAAATCACGCAGTCCGGGTCGTCGTTACCGTGGCAAGAGAGCACAAGTTTCTGCAGTGCGTGGTGCATCTCACTGATCTCGCGCATTTTGTCTTCCAGGGCGTCGAGATGGGTCTGCGCCAACGTCTTGACCTGACGGCTGGTTCGGCTGGAATTGCTCCAGAGGTTGAGTAAACCGGCAATCTGATCGATTGAAAACCCCAATCGCCGAGACTGACGGATGAATCGTAGGATCGACACGTCGCGCTCGGCGTACTGACGATAGCCCGAGCCTGTTCGCGCCGCCGCGGGCACGAGCCCGATCTGCTCATAGTGGCGGATCATTTTGGCTGAGACACCCGCCGCGCGCGCGGCTTCTCCGATATTCATGAGTCGAGACATAGTTCCTCCTGTTGAATAGTAGAAACACGTCCCGACAATCTTCAGCTTGCCACAATGTCAATGTCAAGCCCCACCCGTCGCCAGGGCGGGTCGGGGCCGGACCGTCACGCCGGCGGGTAGCCGGCCTCGGTCAGCGCGTCGGCCAGGGCAATACGGTCTTCCGCACTGTGGACGTGGACCTTTTGCGATTCAAGGTCGATGCTGACCTCGCAGAGTGGGTCGGTCTGCTTCAGGGCCAGTGTGACCCTGCTGGCGCAATGGCCACAGGTCATGTCGGGCAGTTTGAATTCGATCATGGTTTTTCCTTCAAAGAGTTGTTGATGGAACTTCAGTGTCCGCATTGCCACTGCCGCAAGGTCAAGTGTCGGGGCATGCAAATGAATGGAATGTCTGCTTGACCTTCCCATCGCAACAAGCTTGAGAGTGCAAAGCATTGAGGCCGCTCGGCCTCTGCATCCTGAGGAGATCAACCATGAATACCGCACTCTCAGCTTCCATGATGGGCCAGGCTCAGCAGGCCTGGACGCTACCCATCGAGGGAATGACCTGTGCATCCTGCGTTGCACGGGTCGAACGCAGCCTGAAGGCAGTGGCCGGCGTTGTCGACGCGACCGTGAACCTGGCAACCGAATCAGCGACGGTGATGGCAGTTCCTGATATCGACTTGCCGGTCCTGGCCACAGCCGTTGAGAATGCCGGCTACGCGGTCGGCGAAACCAGTTTCGATTTGAAGGTAGAGGGAATGACCTGTGCATCATGTGTTGCGCGGGTAGAGAAGGCGCTCAAGTCAGTCCCCGGCGTGCGTGTGGCTGAGGTCAACCTGGCGACCGAATCGGCCTCGGTGCGTACGGTTGTCGGGGTTGACATCGCGGCGCTGTCCACCGCAGTCGCGAAGGCGGGATATGCCGCCAGAGCGCGAGACCACAAGGCTTACGAGGTGTCGCCGACGGCAGCGAATCGCCGCCTGCCCGACTGGTGGCCCATCGCTGCCTCGGCGCTGCTAACCTTGCCGCTGGTTATGCCGATGATCGGTATGTTGTTCGGCCTCGACTGGTCGTTGAATGGCTGGCTGCAATTCGCCCTCGCAACTCCGGTGCAGTTCTGGCTGGGCTCGCGTTTCTACCGCGCCGCCTGGAAAGCACTGAAGGCGCGTGCCGGCAACATGGACTTGCTGGT
>CAXBNM010000421.1:0-3461 GCA_963976885.1 uncultured Burkholderiaceae bacterium | reverse complement strand
TGCGGGCTGACCCGCCAGCCTTGCTGGCGAGCCAGCCACAACACGCAAGCGATCACGAACAACACGATCGGCAGCGAGACCATGTTCAAAATGGCCCAGCCATTGGCAAACAACAACACGCCCGACGACGCCGAGGTGGTGATCATCGTGCCAAAGACCACCACATCCATGAAGCCCTGCACCTTGTTTTTCTCCTGCGGCGTATAGGCCTGGGTCAACAAGGTGGAGCCGCCGGTGTACATGAAATTCCAGCCCACGCCGAGCAACACCAACGCACCGATGAAGTGCATCAACGCGACCCCGGACAGCGCCACCAGCACACAGGCAACCATCAGCACCGCACCGATCAGAATGATCGGCAACACGCCGAAGGTGGTGATCAGCGCGCCGGTGAACAGGCCCGGCAGGTACATCGCAATGACATGCAACTCGAGCACCAGCGCGGCCGAGCTGAAGTGATGATGTTCGGCCTGCATGGCCAGCGGCGTGGCCACCATCAGCAGATTCATGATGCCGTAGGCGAGCGCCGCGCAGACGATCGCCACCCAGCACACAGGCTGGACCAGGATTTCCCGCAGCGGCCGGACAACGCCGGCAATGACCGGTGCCGCTTTGCCATCGGGCAGCCGGATCAGCTGCGCGAGCATCATTGAGGCCAGCGCAAAGCCGATCAGGGTGAGGTAGGTCCCGGAAAATTCGGTCGTCAGCCAGGTGCGCGACCACTTGGCCAGTTCGGGGCCGATAATGCCGCCCATGATGCCGCCGGTCAGGACCAGCGACAAAGCCTTGGACTTGAAACTGGGCCGGTAGGTGTCGGCCACATCGATCGCGGCAAAGCGCAAGCTGGCCCCGAAGGCGTTGTAGAAACCGGCAATGAAGGTCGCCGTACACAACATCATCAAACTGCCGTTGACCATTGCATACCAGGCCAGCAACGCACCACCGATGGCGGCAAACGAGGCCAGCGTGTAGCCGGCGCGGCGGCCGAAGCGGCGCATGAACATGGCCGCCGGCATCGCCCACAGCGCCCCGCCCAGCACATAACCGGTAACCGGCAGAGTCGCCAGCCATTTCTGATCGGTCAGCACATAGCCGGCCAGCCCGTTGACGGCGACCATCGTCACGTTGTTGACCAGCAGCAAGGCCTGCATCGCCGTCAGCAGGCCAATCTGAAACGGCAGCGAGCGCAGCCAGCCGCCGTCGGCAGTCTGATTGGCGGCGGGAGAAACGGGAGGCGTACTCATGGGCAGATCGGCGCCGCGGCGCAAAAGGCAAATTCGAGCCGGGAGTCTAGCAATTTGCGCCCCTGCCCCCGCTGCCGGACCAGCACCCCTTGCCGGTGTCGCCAGTGCCTCGGCGGCGGGCATCAGAGCGTTACTGCTGCTGGCGCAGCAAATGCGCGGCGCGCGGGGCCTACATTCCGCCCTGCCAAACGGCCGGGCCGCGCTAGAATGGTCGGTCAACTCAAGGAGAATCAAACCATGTCAATGGCTGATATGGACGGGCAGATCTGGAAAGATGGTGAACTGCTCGACTGGCGCAACGCGCAACTGCATGTCCTCACCCATAGTCTGCACTATGGCATGAGTGTGTTCGAAGGCGTGCGCGCCTACAAGACGGATGCCGGCGACACCGCCATTTTTCGTCTGCAGGAACATACCCGCCGCTTGTTCAACTCGGCCAAGATTCTGCAAATGCAGATTCCGTACACCGAGGCAGAAATCATGGCCGCGCAAATCGAAGTCGTGCGCGCCAACAAGCTCGAATCCTGCTATATCCGGCCGCTGGTCTGGATCGGCTCGGAAAAGCTCGGCGTCTCGCCGGTCGGCAATTCCATTCATGCCAGCATCGCCGCCTGGCCCTGGGGTGCTTATCTGGGCGCCGACGGTCTGACCAAAGGCATCCGGGTCAAGACCTCGTCGTACACCCGGCATCACGTCAATGCCGCGATGGTGCGAGCCAAATGCAGTGGCTACTATGTCAACTCCATTCTGGCCAACCGCGAAGTCACCGCCCATGGCTACGACGAAGCGCTGCTGCTCGACACCGAAGGCTATGTCTCGGAAGGCTCCGGTGAAAACATCTTCATCGTGCGCAACAACAAGGTCTATACCCCCGACCTGGCCTCTTGCCTTGACGGCATCACCCGTGACACAGTGGTGACGTTCGCTCGCGACTTCGGCCTCGAAGTCATTGAAAAGCGTATCACTCGCGATGAGATCGTTATCGCCGACGAAGCCTTCTTTACGGGCACGGCAGCCGAAATCACGCCGATCCGCGAACTCGATGACCGAACCATCGGTAACGGTGGGCGTGGACCGATCACTGAAAAGCTGCAATCCGCATTCTTTGATGTGGTGGCCGGGCGCAACGACAAGTACCAGCACTGGTTAACCAAGGTCTGAACATGACAACTCTCGAGTCCGCTGCCGCGGTTGAACTGGACGGCAACGACCTGCCCGCGTTCTGCCCCAATCCGAAAATGACCCTCTGGAATTCGCATCCGCGGGTTTATCTCGAAGTGGCCATAACCGGCAGCGCCTCGTGTCCTTACTGCGGCACCGTGTACAAACTGAAGGAAGGCGCGACCGTCAAGCACGGCCACTGATCGGGCCATGAGAACGCTGCTGATTGCCCCGAACTGGATAGGCGATGCGGTGATGTCGCAGCCGCTGGCCGCTGCGCTGCATGCGCAGCGGCCCGACTCCCCCATTGATGCGGTCGCCGCCCCGCATGTGGCAGCCGTCGTCAATGCGATGCCCGAAATCGACACCGTGTTGTCGATGCCGCTGACCCGGCGCAGCCTGCAACTGCGAGATCGCTGGCGCCTGGCCGCGATCTTGCGTGAGCGCGGCTACAGCCGTTGTTATGTGTTGCCCAACAACTTCAAGAGTGCGCTGGCCCCATGGCTGGCCGGCATTCCTGAACGCATTGGCCATCGCGGTGAAGCCCGCCACGGGCTGATCAACCGGATGCACCGCGGTGGCAAATCCAAAGATCAGCTCATGGTGCAGTTCTATGGCCAACTGGCCTGGGAACCCGGTGCTCCGCTGCCCGAAAAAATCCAGGCCGGGGTTGCGGCGGGGCTGCTGGCCCCGGTGGCCAATGGCTTCGTGGTCTTCTGCCCCGGCGCCGAGTACGGGCCGGCCAAGCGCTGGCCGACCCGGCACTTCGCCGCGCTGGCCCGGCTCATTCATGATCGCTGGCCCCATCTGGGCATCGTCTGCCTGGGCGGCCCCGGTGACCGCAGTCTGGGTACCGAAATCCGCGCGCTGTCGGCATTGCCGGTATTGAATCTGGCCGGTGAAACTACGCTCGACCAGGCCATGGCCATTCTGTCGCTGGCCGGCGGCGTGGTCTCGAACGACTCCGGCCTGATGCACGTAACGGCAGCACTGCGGCGGCCTCTGGTGGCGGTTTTCGGATCATCCGACCCGCGCCACACCCCGCCCCTGGCCCCC
>CAXBNM010000420.1:0-3560 GCA_963976885.1 uncultured Burkholderiaceae bacterium | reverse complement strand
CGCCACGCTATCGGCGGTTCCCGGCAACAACGGCGCCAGGGTCTGGGTCAAGAGCCGGCACTTGCGCTTCATTGATGCGCCCGCTGCCGGCTGAGCCCCGGAACGCTCGGCTCTGCTATTTGCTGGCGAGCATATCGAACAAGGCGCGTGCCAATACCTTGGTTGCCCCGGCCAGATCGGCCAGCACGAGATGCTCATCGGCACGCTTGGCATTGGATTCCAGCACGGTACGCGGGCCCGCGCCATAGATGACCGCCGGCACGCCGTATTCGCCGTATAGCCGCACATCGGTATAGAGCGGCGTACCCATGGCGGGGATCGGTTCGCCAAACACTTGCTCGCCATGCGTCTGCAAGGCCTGCACCATCGGTCTGTTGCCATCGAGCGGCAACAGGCTCCGAGCGAGCATCAGGCGACGTATATCTATGGTGATACCAGGCCACTGCGCCGCCGCATCGGCAATGATCGCGCGTACATCGGCCTCGACCTGCACCGGGTCTTCTTCCGGAATCATCCGTCGATCGAGTTTGAAGACCACCTTGCCGGGGACAACGTTGGTATTGGTGCCGCCTTGAATCCAGCCCACATTCAGATAGGGGTGGGTGATGCCGGGCACCTTGGAGGTGATGGTTCTGTTGACCTCATTCTGGGCGTACAGCTTGCCCAGTATGCCGTGGGCGGCTTGCAGCGCATCGACACCGCTATCGGGAATTGCCGCATGAGCCATCTGGCCATTGACGGTAACTTCGAGCTGCAGGCAGCCGTTGTGGGCGGTAATCACTTCATAGCTGAAGCCGGCGGCCACCAGCAGATCAGGGCGGGTCAGGTTTTCGCGCAGCAGCCAGCCGGGGCCCAGTTCCCCTCCAAACTCTTCGTCGTAGGTGAAATGCAGTTCGATGTTGCCGACCAACTGCGCGCCCAGCGATTCAAGCGCGCGAACCGCGAACGTATAAGAGGCAAAGTCAGACTTACTGACCGCAGCAGCGCGGCCATAGAGTTTCCCGTCGACGATTTCAGCGCCATAAGGGTCGTGGGTCCAGCCCTCCCCCGGTGGCACGACATCGCCGTGTGCGTTGAGCGCAATGGTGATGCCGGTTCCATAGTTGCGCCGGACGATAAGATTGGTGATTGAGGCCAAGCCATGGCTGGCCACCTGCTCTGCCGGCACCGCGTGCTTCTCCGCGGTCATGCCTAAAGCCTGCAACAACTCGGCAGTACGTTCGGCGTGCGGCGCGTTATTGCCAGGTGGCGTATCGGTGGGCACCCGCACCAGCTCCTGCAAAAAGCTCACTTGCTCGCCAAAGTGGGCATCGATCCAGGCGTCGAGTTGTTGATAGTTGTTCATTGAAGATCCGTAGCCAGCGCGTCCAGAAGATTCCGAAAAGCGTCAAAGGCCAGTTGAATATCATTGTTGGTCGTTGATTCGAGCGGGTTATGGCTGATGCCGGCATTTTCACCGCGTACGAACAGCATTGCCTGTGGCATCAGTTCGTGCAGCTTCATCGCATCGTGACCGGCGCCGCTGGGCATGCGGTGTACCGGCACACCGGTGCTTGCCACCGCGTCCTCCCAGCCGGCCATCAGTGCCGCCGCACAGGGCGCGGCCGACGCTCGCATGGTTTCGTTCAACTTGAATTGCACGCCACGACGTGCGCATAATGATGCCAGACCGGCCTTGATATCGTCGACACAGGCATCTCGTTCGGCGTTGGCTGGCGCGCGAACATCCAGACTGAACCGGCACCGGCCCGGCACGATATTGACCGACCCACCGGGCACCTCAAGCATGCCCACGGTTGCCACCAGGTCGGGATGCTCGCTGCCGCGTTGCTCCACCAACAGCAGCAATTCGCCCATGGCGGCTGCGGCATCGCGCCGGCCGAGCATCGGTGTCGTACCGGCATGGCTGGCCATGCCGATGATTTCGCCGGTGAATCGGGCGCTGCCATTGATCGAAGTGACCACCCCAAGCGGCAGACCGAGTTGATTGAGTACCGGACCTTGCTCGATATGTATCTCGACAAAACCGAGGTAGTTGCGGCGCTCGCGACGCAACTCGTCAATGCCGTCAATGTTCAGTCCGGCACGGATCATGGCCTCACGCATCGACACGCCGTCGGCATCGGTTTGCGCCAACCATCGCGGATCGAATTGCCCGGTCAATGCGCTTGAACCCAGAAACGTTGCCGTATACCGCTGCCCTTCTTCTTCGGCAAAGCCGACCACTTCAATGCCGAATGGCAGGCGTCGCTGTTGCTGGTGCAATTCGCGCACCAGAGCCATCGGTGTGAGGATGCCAAGGCGTCCGTCAAAGCGACCACCGTTGCGCACCGTGTCGTAGTGACTGCCAGTAAGCAGGCGCGCGGCAGCAGGGTTGGCGCCGTGATAGACGCCAACCACATTACCCACCGCATCCATGGTGACCGAATCGAACCCACAGTCTTCGCGCATCCATTGCGCCAGTTGCGCCGCGCAGCGCCGATGCGCGTCGGTCAGATAGGTTACCGTCAGATTCGGCTGCTCTGACTCGGTAGTCGGGCTGTCGGTAAACCCGGCCAGCTCATCTATCCAGTCAAGCACCGCATTACCCTGCTGCGGCCAGCTGGCACACAGCGCATCGAGCTCGATTTCGGCCATGCGATGAATATTGCGCACGGCCTCGGCAAACTCAAAGTCCGCATGGTTGCTGAGGCGGTGCCGGGCCAGCGCAAGGGCCTGGTTTGCCGATAACCCGGTGCCCCGGGCACCGCCCGGCGCGAGAATCAACGCAAAGCCGAAGTGCTCAGCATACGTCTGCGCCAGCGCGCTCAGTTCCTGACCCTGCTCAGCCGAGCAGCCAATCCGGTCGGCCGCTGCGGCAGAAGCCGGCGCAACCAGATCACCAAGCCCTGGATACCGGCCAAGCAACGCCAGCGTCTCGGCGCGCCCCGCCTGGCGCACGCTTTGCACCATCGCAAGCTTCAACGCCGCAAGAGTTGCAAACGGGCGCAGCGGCTCGACGCGCTCGACAACCCAACTCGCATTGCGATAGAGCGGCGCCAGCAGTTGCACGAACTGCGCCGCCGCAACGGTATTGATCTGACTCAGAGTGACGGTCATCTGCGTGGTCCGAAGTTGGCCTGGTCTACGCGCCGCCGCTCGGTTTGGACTTGGGCGCGCAGATCGGCCCGTAATCACCCGGTTCGCGGTGCATCTCGAAGTTGAAAATATTGGCGCGAATTTCGGTGCAACGGTCGAGGTCGACCTCGGCAATGGCCAGTTCGTCACCGAAACCCTGGGTGCGGGCAATGATTTCGCCAGTGGGCGCAATAATGCACGAGCCACCGATGAGATCGCAACCTTCCTCGCGCCCCGCCTTGGCAACACCGACCACCCAGCAGCCATTTTGATAGGCACCTGCCTGCATGGACAGGTGATTGTGAAAATCCTGCAGGTGATCGTGCTCGGGGGCCTGCGGATAATGCACCGGCGTGTTGTAGCCGAGCATGACCATTTCGGCACCACGCAAGCCGAGCACTCGAAAAGTCTCCGGCCAGCGGCGATCGTTACACAGGCACATT
>CAXBNM010000419.1:0-3582 GCA_963976885.1 uncultured Burkholderiaceae bacterium | reverse complement strand
CCATTGCCTCGACCGGCCCGGTCGACGTCGCGGGAGCCAGAATCCCCTCGATCTGCCTGGCCACCCTGTCAATCAGCCAGCGCAGTGCCGGATCACCCTCGGCGCGACTGTGCCAGATCAGACCCACTTCAAACGCCGCCGTCTCGATCGGCAAGTCACAGCAAACCAGCCCGTACTGCGCGGCAAAGAAGCGGGCCACATTGGTCGGCATCGTGGCCAGGTAAGGCGCGGCCTGCAGATAAAACGGCATCACCAGAAACTGCGCGGTGCTCAGCACGACCCGACGTTTCATGCCGGCCTCTTCAAGGACGTCATCGAGCACCCCGGACAGGTCGCCGTTGAATGAGGTCAGCAGGTGCGGATAGTCGAGGTAGTCCTGCAACGAGATCGACCCGGTCCTGGGGATCTGGCGGGGGCAATAAAGAACCGAGAAGTCGGCCATGCCCAGCGAGCGCCACCGGAACCGTGGCGGCACCTCGTCAAACACCCCGAAGGCCAGATCAAGCGTGCCGTTGTCGAGTTCTGCCGGCGCCTGTCCAACCGACACCCCGCGCAGTGAAAAACGCAGCCCCGGCGCATCTTCGCTCAGGCTCTGCAACAGGGGGGGCATCAGCGTCACCTCCACACTGTCGGGCAGCCGGATCCGGAAGATGCGGTCCGAGCTTGCCGGGTCAAAGCGAGCCGGCCGGAAAAACGCCGATTCAATGGTTTCCAGCGCCGGCTTGATCTGCTCGGCCAGCTCCAGCGCCCGCACCGTAGGCTCCATCCCGCCCGCGCCGCGTACAAACAGCTTGTCGCCAGTGGCTTCGCGCAGCCGCGCCAACGCCGCGCTGACCGCCGGCTGGCCCAGAAACAGCGCATTGGCGGCCCGGGTCACGCTGCGTTCGCGCAACATCGCCGAGAAAACCAGCAGCAGATTCAGGTCGAGGTGGCGGAACTTGCTTTCATCGATATCGATATTCATCGTCGCAGACTTTGATAAGACGTCCGTCGTAGCATAGAGGCTTCCCCTCACACCACCAACCAAGGAGTCTGACTATGGCCGGTCAATGGATTGATATTCCCGCTGGAGACGGCAGCGGCAGTTTTCGGGGCTACCTCGCGTTGCCAAGCGCCGGTAAAGGGCCGGGCCTGATCGTCGCGCAGGAAATTTTCGGCATCAACAGCACCATGCAGCAAATCGCCGACGATTACGCGGCCAAGGGCTTTGTAGCCCTCGCCCCCGACCTGTTCTGGCGCATCGAGCCCGGCATCGAGCTGGGCTATACCGAGGCGGACTGGAAACGGGCCTTCGAGCTGTTTCAGGCCTTCGATCAGGACAAGGGCATCGAGGACATCGCCGCCAGCCTGAGCACCTTGCGCGCGCGCCCCGAGGTTGCGGGTCAGACCGGCTGCGTGGGCTACTGCCTGGGCGGCAAGCTGGCCTACCTGACTGCGGCCCGCACCGATGTCGACGTCAGCGTCGGCTACTACGGCGTCGGCATCGAAGCCGCACTCGATGAAGCCGCCGCCATCAAGGGGCAGCTCGTGCTGCATATTGCCGAGCAGGATCAGTTCTGCCCGCCCGAGGCGCAAAAGCAGATCACCGAAACCCTGGCAGCCAATACGCACGTGCAAACCCATGTCTATCCGGGTGTCGATCACGCGTTTGCCCGCCCCGGCGGCGAGCACTTCGACCAGGCGGCCGCCGATCTGGCCAACCAACGCACCTTGCAGGCACTGACCGGCAAGGGCTGAGTCAAGCTCACCTGGCGGCGCCCGCGCGGGCGCCGCTGGCAGGGCCGTCGACAGGCGCGCAGATAGTCTCATCTGATAACATTCGGCAGAACCAGCTGGCCGACATTTGAGGCTCGCCAGCTGCGTTCTCGGAGACACTCCCCTGGACCCTTCACAAGACACCATTGCATCCGGCGAGCCACGCCGACTGATGCTTGAAGAGCGCATTGCCGGCGTCGGCATGGCGCTCATTTGCGCGATCAGCCTGGCCAATGTCATCGTTCGCTACTTCACCAATTACTCGTTTGGCTTCACCGAAGAAGTGTCGGTGTTTTTGCTGGTTGCCATCACGCTCACCGGTACCGCCGCCGCCTTCACGCGCGGCCGCCATCTGGCCATGACCTTCCTGATCGACAAGATGCCCGTCGGCATCCGCCGAACCGCGCTCATTTTCGGGCTGCTGGTGTCGCTGCTCATGTTTGGCGCAATGGCCTGGTATGGCTATCTGCTGGCCTTCGATGATTACGACATGGGCTCGACCTCGATGGGCATTGGCGTGCCCTCCTGGTGGTACACGGCCTGGTTGCCGGTGTTGTCAGTGCTGGTATGTCTGCGCATTCTGGGCCGCTTGCGCCGGGCGCTGACCGGTCAGATCAGCTACGCGGAAGACCTATGATCGATCCGGGTTTGATCATGCTGGGCCTGTTCCTGCTGTTGCTGTTGACCGGTGCACCGATTGCCATTGCGCTGGGTGCCTCCGGGGCGCTCATCATGGTGACCGAAAACCTTGGCGCGCCCGCCATCGCCACCAATGCCTACACCAGCATCTCCAAATATCCGTTGCTGGCACTGCCCTTGTTCATTCTGGCGGGCATGGTGTTCGAGCGCGCCGGCGTAGCCGAACGCATGGTGCGTTTTCTGTCGGTGCTGGTTGGTCAGTGGCGCGGCGCCAAGGCACTGGTCGCCATTTCGGTGTGTCTGCTGCTGGGCGGCATCTCCGGCTCCGGAGTTGCCGACGCCGCAGCAGTGGCCGCAGTCATGCTGCCGGCCATGACCCGCGCCGGTTATCCGAAGGCCTTCTCGGCCAGCCTGATCGCCGCCGGCGGCACCACAGCCATCCTGATTCCGCCTTCGGTCGGCTTCATTCTCTATTCCATCCTGGTTCCTCAGGCCAGCGTGCCGGCCATGTTTGCCGCCGGCATCGTGCCGGGCTTTATGGCCGGCCTGGCGCTGATCGTGCCGGCCATCTGGCTGGCTCGTCGCCATCAATGGGAAGCCCTGCCCGACCTCGCCGCTGCGGCGGCTCCCAAGCGCAGCAGTGCCGAATTGTGGCGTTTGTTTCGTGAAGCCATCTGGGGCCTGATCGCGCCGCTGATCGTACTCGGCGGTTTGCGCACCGGCTTGTTCACGCCTACCGAGGCCGCCGTGGTCGCGGCCAGCTACGGCATGTTTGTCGGCCTGGTCATCTATCGCAGCATGACGCTGCGCGGCCTGTGGCTGTGTTTCGTCGATGCCGCCGAGGTGTCGGCCGTGGTCATGATCATCATGGCGCTGGCCTCGAACTTCGCCTATGCCGGCTCGGTGCTGGGCGCGCTCGACCATCTCGCCAACTTCCTGATTCAGGTATTCAATTCCCCCGGTGCGGTGCTGGCTGCCGTGATGGTGATGCTGTTGCTGGCCGGCATGGTGCTCGACGCGCCCTCGATTCTGCTCATCTTTGTGCCGCTGCTGATTCCGGTAGCTTTGCACTTCGAATGGGATCTGGTCTGGTTTGGTGTGCTGATGACGATGAACCTGGCCATCGGGCAGATTACGCCACCGATGGCGGTGAACCTGCTGGTGACCGCGCGCATTGCCGGCGTCACC
>CAXBNM010000418.1:0-3588 GCA_963976885.1 uncultured Burkholderiaceae bacterium | reverse complement strand
CCGCTGAACTGGCGGCTGGCGACACCGTGGTGGCGGTTGGCTTTCCGTTTGGCATCGGCCCATCGGTCTCGGCTGGCGTGGTGTCCGGACTCGAACGTGAGTTTGGCGGCGAGCGCAAAGGTCGCCGCCTGCGCAATCTGATTCAGTTCGATGCGGCGGCCAATCCGGGCAACTCGGGTGGCCCGTTGGTCACCGCCGACGGCCAGGTCGTTGGTATCGTCACCGCAATCCTGAACCCGACCGCGCATCGCACCTTCGCTGGCATCGGTTTTGCTGTGCCAATCGAAAACGCCGCCTCCGCCATTGGCCCTTCACCCTTCTGACCCAGCTTCCACAACAGGTTCGCGACATGACCGACTTCCCCTCCGACGCCAACCCCACGCAGCGCGAAATCGCCGAACTGATGGAGCGCATTCTTTACGAAGTCAAGAAGGTTGTCGTAGGCCAGGACCGCTTCCTGGAACGCGTGATGGTGGCCATCATTGCGCAAGGCCACCTCCTCGTCGAAGGCGTGCCGGGGCTGGCCAAGACCCTGACCGTCAAAACGCTGGCACGCACGGTGCGCGGTGAATTCGGACGCATCCAGTTCACGCCCGATCTCGTGCCGGCCGACCTGATCGGCACGCGCATCTTCAATCAGAACGACGGCAGCTTTTCTACCTCGCTCGGCCCGGTGTTCACCAATTTGCTGCTGGCCGATGAAATCAACCGGGCCCCGGCCAAGGTTCAGAGTGCGCTGCTTGAAGTCATGCAGGAGCGCCAGGTCACCATTGCCGGCACCAGTCACCCGATTGCCGAGCCTTTCCTCGTCATGGCCACGCAAAACCCGATCGAAACCGAAGGCACGTATCCGCTGCCCGAGGCCCAGGTCGATCGCTTCATGATGAAAGTACTGGTCGGTTATCCGAGCCCGGAAGAAGAATTCGTCATCGTCGAACGGGTGACCGGCCCGCAACCCGATATTCAACCGGTGGCCACCACCGAACAACTCAAGGCCCTGCAACGTCATAGCCGCGAGGTATTCGTGGAGCCGGCGCTGATTCAATACGCGGTGCGCCTGATCACGGCCAGTCGCGATCCGGCCGCTGCCGGCGCCCCGCATCTGACCGCCTACCTGACTTTTGGTGCCAGCCCGCGCGCCAGCATCAATCTGGTTGAGGCCGCGCGCGCCCTGGCCTTGCTGCGCGGGCGCAACTATGTCCGCCCCGAAGACATGACCGACCTTGCTGCCGATGTGTTGCGTCACCGGCTGGTGCTGAGCTACGAAGCCCTGGCCGATGGCCATGATGCCGACTGGATCATCGCGCAACTCATGAAGACCGTTGTGGCTCCCGACAAACCGATGGAAAGCCATGAGCCGGTCACTGCAAGCGCCTGAGCGCATTCTCAAACGCCTCGACTGGACGGTCTTGCGCCGTCTTGACGGCGTACTGCAAGGCAATTACCGCAGCCTGTTCCGAGGCAGCGGGCTCGACCTGGCCGAAATTCGCGAATACCAGCCGCATGATGATGTGCGCCACATCGACTGGAATGTCACGGCCCGCCAGCGCACCCCTTATGTACGCCGCTATCAGGAAGACCGTGAAGTGACCGTCTGGTTTTTGCTCGACCTGAGTCCGTCGATGGACTTCGGCTCCGGCTACGTCACCAAGCGCGCCATGCTGATCGATTTTGTCGCGCTGCTCGGGCGAGTCTTCAGCCGCCAGGGCAACCGGGTTGGAGCCATCATTTACAGCGCCGGCATCGACCATGTGATTCAACCCGGCACCGGTACCCGCCATTTGCTGCAGATCATCGACCGACTCAATCGCCAGCCGATGCCGGACAACACACCACCCACCGATTTGAGCGCCCTGCTGGTAAATGCCTTGTCGATCATGAAGCGGCGCAACGTGGTGTTTGTGGTGTCGGACTTCATCTCGGCTCCGGGCTGGATCAAGCCGCTGGGCATGCTCACCAGTCGTCACGAAACCACTGCGGTGCGTCTGGTCGATCCGCTCGAAACCAATCTGCCCGATATCGGCCTGCTGACCATGCAGGACGCAGAAACCGGCGAACAAGTCCTGGTCGACACCCATGACATCGGGTTTCGGGTGCGCTACGCCAGTGCCTGCGAAGCGCAGGAGGCCGAACTTGTCAGTGCCCTGACCCGTGCCGGCGTCGATGTGCTGGAACTGTCCACCGAAGATGATTTATTTACCTCGATGATGCGCTTCATTCAGATGCGGATCGGGCGTCCCGCTTTGCAGACCGCGCAGCCATCGGCGGCTACCCCGGAGACCGTGGCATGAAATTTCTCTGGCCCGAATTGCTGTGGTTGCTGGTGTTGATCCCGCTGCTGGTGCTG
Source organism: uncultured Burkholderiaceae bacterium (assembly GCA_963976885.1). Taxonomy (GTDB): domain Bacteria; phylum Pseudomonadota; class Gammaproteobacteria; order Burkholderiales; family Burkholderiaceae_E; genus JAUIAI01. The sequence continues at coordinate 1,241 of CAXBNM010000418.1, read as the reverse complement.
TTGTATCTGTGGTTGTTGCGCCGCCGGCGCAAGATCGTCGTCCGCTTTGCGGGGCTGGCCAACATCAAGGCAGCGCTCGGCAAGAATCTGAGCTGGCGCAGACATGTGCCGCCCGTCCTGCTGTTGCTGGCCACCACGCTGATGCTGCTCGCGGTGGCGCGTCCGACCGCCGTCATTACCCTGCCCAGCACCCATCGAACCATCGTGCTGGCCATGGATGTGTCGGGCAGCATGCGCGCGCGCGACGTCGAGCCGTCACGCCTGCAGGCCGCTCAGGCCGCCGCCCGTTCCTTTGTTCAGCAGGTGCCATTGTCGACCCGTCTGGCGGTGGTCGAGTTTGCCGCGACCGCCTCGGTCGTCCAGCCGCCCACCCGCAATCGCCAGGATGTTCTCAATGCCATCGACCGCTTTGAATTGCAACGCGGCACCGCGGTCGGCAGCGGCATCCTGATTTCCGTAAAAGCCTTGTTCCCCGACGCGGTCTTCAATTTACGCCGCGCCAACCCAAGAGCCGATGAACGTCTGACGTCCCAGGAAAACGGCAACGACGCCGACCCGGTGTCGCTGCAGACCGCCGAAGGATCGGCGGCCATCATTCTGCTCACCGACGGACAAAGCACCACCGGTCCCGATCCGGTCGTCTCTGCCGAGATCGCCGCCGAACGCGGCATCCGGATCTACACCGTTGGCATTGGCACGCCGGACGGTTTCATCATTGGCTCGGAAGGATGGTCGATGCGCGTGCGGCTCGACGAAGACGCGCTCAAGTCGATTGCCTCGGTCACCGATGGCGAATACTTCTTTGCGGGCACGGCAACCGAGTTGCAAAAGGTTTACGACACGCTCAACACCAAACTCGTGTTTGAAAAGCGCGAAACAGAGGTTGCCGGCTTCTTTGCCGGCATCGCTGCGGTGTTGACCATCCTGGCCGCCTTGCTCTCGATGGTCTGGTTCAACCGCGTCCTCTGAATCGGCAACTGACCGGGTTCAGAACCGGTAGCTGACACCAATCGTGAGCTGGGGAATGGCGCGAATCTTGCCGACGCCATCTTCCAGTTCGGCTTTCTCACGGTTGATATCGTCCTGAATGCCCGGCTGTGTCGCCAACGCCCCATAAGCCTGGGCCGACACCTTGGCGCGGCCAATCGACACGCCCAGATCGGCATGAAAGCCCCAGCCCCGTTCAGCAGCCTGATGGCCCCAACCAATGCCCAGATACGGCGTCAGCCGCGGGAATTCGA
>CAXBNM010000417.1:0-3607 GCA_963976885.1 uncultured Burkholderiaceae bacterium | reverse complement strand
GCGGTGGTTGGTGTTGCCGATGCACTGAAGGGGCAGGTGGCTGTTGCCTTTGTCGTGCTGCGTGACGCCGCGTTGGCCGACACGCCCGACAAGGCCATGGCTCTGGAGGGCGAGATGATGCAGGTCGTCAACGAGTCGCTCGGCGCAGTTGCGCGACCCTCACGCGTGCACTTCGTTTCGTCGCTGCCCAAGACACGGTCGGGTAAGGTGTTGCGCCGGTCCATACAGGCCATTTGCGAAGGGCGTGATCCGGGCGATCTGACGACGATTGAAGACGCCGGCACGCTCGATCAGGTCCGCGAGGCACAGCGCTGATGATCGGCCTGGACGGGGCGAGCGCCTACTGGATCAAGCAATTCATCTGGTTGTTCATTGTGCCGCCCAATGGGCTGCTGACCCTGGCCGCTTTCGGTGCGTTGCTGGTGTTGGTGCGACCGTGGCGACCCCGTACCGGGGCGCTGATCTCGCTGATCAGTCTGCTTGTGTTCTATCTGCTTGTGACGCCGGCTGTCTCGCAGCGGCTGATGCAGTGGGTTGAGCAGGGAGCGGGGCCGGCCTTGAGCCAGACCGCACTGGCGACCTTGCTCAAGAGCGAACATCCGCCCGGCGCCATTGTCATTCTGGGCGGCGGCATGGCCGTTGACGAGCGCGAGTTGCCGGACAAGACCCGGCCCTCGCTGACGACGCTGGTGCGACTGGTTCACGGCGCGCAACTGGCGCGTTGGAGCGGCTTGCCGGTGCTGGTGTCGGGTGGGCGTCCCGTGGGCCGGGTGCGCTCTGAGGCGGCCGTGATGGCCCAGAGCCTGGGCGAACATTTCAGTGTCAAGCCACGTTGGCTTGAGGAGGAAAGCCTCGATACCATCGACAATGCCCGCTATAGTTCGGCGCTGTTGCGCAAGGAGGGGATCCGCCATGTGATCCTCGTGACCGAGGCTTTTCATATGCGGCGCGCAAAATTTTCCTTTGAAGCGGCCGGCTTGTCGGTCACGCCGGCGCCGTTCGCGTTTCAGGCTGAACAAGGATTTGCGCTGCAGAGTACCTGGCTGCCAGTGGCCGACAGTGTGGCTCGCACCTCATGGGCACTGCACGAAATTGTCGGGCGGTGGTGGTATCAGATACGGCGTTGGTGGCAGTTGTTTGTTCCGGAGAATTCATGATTTTGTTTGGCCGCAAGTCGCTGCAACCCGGGGTTGCCCCCAAAGAGGTTGTCGCCTGGTCGTTTTACGACTTTGCCAACTCCGGTTACACCACGGTCGTACTGACGGCTGTTTTCAATGCCTACTTCGTGGGTGTTGTGGCGGCCGATGCCGACTGGGCCACCCTGGTCTGGACGCTGGCCTTGTCACTGTCGTCGCTGCTGGTGATGCTGACTGCGCCGGCCATCGGCGCCTGGGCGGACGCGCATGCCGGCAAGAAGCGCTTGCTTGCCATTTGCACCATTGGTTGCGTGCTGACGACGGCGGCGCTCTATTTCGCGCAGGCCGGCACGCTGATGCTGGCGGTCGTGCTGATTGTTCTGTCGAACTACTTTTTCTCGATGAGTGACACGATCAATGCCGCCTTTTTGCCCGAACTGGCCCGCCCCGAAGCAATGGGCAAGGTGTCAGGCTGGGGCTGGAGCTTTGGTTACTTCGGGGGCATGCTGACACTCGGTTTGAGTCTGGCCTGGGTGATCAGCGCCCAGGCGGCCGGCCAGAGCGCTGCGCAATTTGTCCCGGTGGCAATGCTCATCACCGCTGCCGTCTACGCGCTGGCCTCCATTCCCACGTTTGCCATTTTGCGTGAACGCGCGACGCCAATGCCGGCGCAGGCTTCGGTGTCGATGGGCGCGGCGATTGCGCACTCATTGCGCAAGCTCTACAGCAACTGGCGTGAGGCGCGCCAGTTTCCCGACTTCGCGCGGCTTCTCCTGTGTGGCCTGAGCTATCAGGCCGGCATCTCGGTGGTCATAGCGCTGGCCGCCATTTATGCGCAACAGGTGATGGGCTTTTCGCAGCAAGACACGATGATGCTGGTGTTCAGCGTCAATATCGCCTCGGCCGTGGGTGCTTTCGGTTTTGGTTATGTTCAGGATCGGCTCGGCCACCGGCTGTCACTGGCCGGCACATTGGTCGGCTGGATTGTCATGGTGTTGCTGGCTGGCCTGGGTCAGTCGATCGGCACCTTCTGGGTGTCTGCCGTGCTGGCCGGCCTTTGCATGGGTTCAAGCCAGTCGGCCGGCCGGGCGATTGCCGGCCTGCTGGCGCCGCCCGCGCGCAGCGCCGAGTTCTTCGGTCTGTGGGCTTTTGCAACCCGTCTGTCGGCGGTGATTGGTCCGGTCAGCTATGGTCTGGTTACCTGGGTCACGGCCGGCAATCATCGGCTGGCCATTTTGTCGACCGGCTTGTTTTTCGTGATTGGCCTGTTGTTGCTGTGGGGCCTGAATGTCGAGCGTGGCCGGGCGGCGGCTCTGCTGGCCACCGGCGCAAAACCCGCGGCGGCCGGCTGAACCAACTGAAAGACTCGGTTGGTGGGCCGGCCCCGACGGGTTTACCCGGCGCCGCCGTTGAACACCGGACCAAGCGGGCGCAGACGCAGGCCGGCGCGCAGGCGGGTCCAGGGAAAGTCTGACGGATCGGCCAGTGAAGGGCCGGGCGACTGAGCGACAATGATTTCGCTGGCGATCGGCTGAAAATCGGCGCGGTAGTGCACGGAGCTTTTCAAGGCCATGATGCGTTGCTGCGCCGGTTCGACGCCAACGTGCCGGAACATTGCCTGATCGGCAGCCTGGCACTTGTTGGTGGCCAGTACCACGCGTACGCCGTCCTGTTCGATCAAGGCCATCGGGCCCAGTCGCATCCGAAAGCCATTGAACATCGGGCCGGTACAGGTGAATACCCCGTCGCCAAGCTTGATCACCTTGAAGCGCCCCTTGACCGGTACCTGACCGGGTTGGCCAGACAGTGCGCCGAGGCTGAATTCGGCGCTGTTGCCTTCGCCCATTTCGTGGGCCTGGCTGGCAGCGCGCGGGTCGATCAGCAGACCGAGCACCGCATGCTGGGCGCGCTGATCAAGCATGGCCTGCAGCAGACCCGGCGTATCGCCATTGCCGCCGGCGCCGGGGTTGTCTTGCGTGTCGGCAATGACGGCCGGCCGGCCGGGGTTGCCAACCTGCATTGCCCGTGCCACCGCATCGGCCGGGGAGTAGAGCTTCATGGCAAATTGCTTTTCGGCCTGTTCGACGGCGTCGGCCATCTCGGCCATCGCGCTGCGCGTTGCCGCGGGCTCACCGTAGCCGACGATGGTCATCCCGCATTCCTCGAAATCGGCCATCGGAAAGCCCATTGCGAATGACAGCGCGACGTTGGTACGTTCTTCGATTTTGGCCATCAACGCGTAGAGCGAGCCGGCCGGTTCGATGAACGTGGACTGCGAGGGCAGACCCGTCAGATAATCAAAGCGATGCATCTGCTTGTCCAGACGTTTGCCGGACCCGAGCATGCGCATCAGCATGGTCGCGGCGCGCGCGCCGGTTTCAGCCATGTCGACGTGCGGGTAGGTACGGTAGATGGTCAGTGCATCGGATGATTCGAGCATCTGCGCGGTGACATTGGCGTGCAAGTCGAGA
>CAXBNM010000416.1:0-3621 GCA_963976885.1 uncultured Burkholderiaceae bacterium | reverse complement strand
TCACCGGCGACCATGAAGCCACCGCACGCCACATCGCGGGCCAGCTTGGTATCGATCAGGTGCGCGCCAGCGTCTTGCCGCAAGGCAAGGTCGAAGCGGTGAACAGCTTGCGCAGCGGCGCCGGCAAGCTCGCCTTTGTCGGTGACGGCATCAATGACGCGCCGGCGCTGGCCACCGCCGATGTCGGCATCGCCATTGGCACCGGCACCGATGTCGCCATCGAGAGCGCCGACGTCGTGTTGATGTCGGGCGATGTTCGTGGCGTCGTCAACGCGTTTGAAATCAGCCGCCAGACCATGCGCAATATTCGCCAGAATCTGTTCTGGGCATTCGGCTACAACACGGTGCTGATCCCGGTGGCTGCCGGAGTGCTGTACCCGCTGAACGGCATGTTGCTCTCGCCGATGCTGGCCGCCGGCGCAATGGCCATGTCGAGCGTATTCGTGCTGTCCAACGCACTGCGCCTGCGCTGGGTGAAACCGGCACTGCCCGAAACCCCGCAAGGCAAGGCCGGCCCACGCGCGCAGCCTGCGCCCGCCACACCAGCTCATCAATCCTGAGGACGCGCCATGAACATCAGTGATGCCGCCACGCGTGCCGACCTGCCGGCCAAGACCATTCGCTATTACGAAGAGATTGAACTGATCAAGATTCCGCGTACCGACAACGGCTACCGTGAATTCGACGAAGCGGTGATTCACAAGCTGGCCTTCATCGGCCGGGCCCGGGCGCTGGGGTTTTCCATTGACGAGTGCCGCACCCTGCTCTCGCTTTACGAAGACAAGCAGCGGGCCAGCCGCGATGTGCGCGAACTGGCGATCCGACACCTCGCGCACATCAACGACAAACTGACCGCGCTTGAAAACATGCGCGACACCTTGCAGCATCTGGTGGAGTGCTGCCACGGTGATTCGCGACCGGATTGCCCGATCCTGGCTGACCTGGCGGCCAAGCCCTGATGGCGCAGCACTGATCGTTGCATGATGGTCGGCCAATACCGCGCGCCAGCGGCTGCTTCGAAAAAAAAGGCCTGACCCCGAAGCGTCAGACCTTGTTGCGATACACCCCCCATCGGGCGCCGACTGTCAGTCAGCGCCGCGGCGGCGCATCTCAGCCACCGGCCGGCTTTTCACCAGCGGCGGGGGTAAAGCGCGCGTTGAGTCGGGCAATGTCTTTGGTAATGCGGCCCGTGATCACTTCCAGCGTGCGCAAACGATCGCTGATTTCGGTAAACCAACGGGAACCGGAACCACTGGTCACCGATTCATAGTCGCCACCGATCTGAAAGCCGGGGCTCGATTCGCCAGCCGTGCGCGTCATCGACACCGCTTCCGAATTCATCTCTTCGACCGTGTCATCAAAGAACTTGCTCGACACGACGTCCGACTCGTTCAGATAAGTGGTCAACAGCAACCGATCGCAAAGCGCGTTGATCTGGCGCGGAATGCCCCCCGAGATTTCATGAATGCGGCTCAGCGCATTGCTCGAAAAACGCGGCGTGCCCTTCCAGCCAACCTTCTTGAGTCGGTAGCCGATATAGCGTTTGGTTTCTTGCGCGGTCAGCGGCCCGAGGTGATAAGACGCCACCACGCGCTGACGAAACTGCGTCATGTCGGCGCGTTGCATGGTTTCCCGCAGTTCGGGCTGACCGAGCAACAAGGCCTGAATGATGGTGCGATTGCCGACGTTGAAGTTGGTCAGCATGCGCAACTCTTCAAGGGCATCGCGCGTCAGGTTCTGGGCTTCGTCGACCAGTACCAGCGTGCGCCGGCCTTCTTCGTAATTCTTTTCCAACTCGTTGCCGATCAGGTTGAGCATGGAGGCCTTGTCGAGCCCCGCCGCCTGCAACCCGAGTTCGGCCGCCAGAAGCCGCAGAAAATCATCGGCGTGCACCTGGGTGGAGGTAATTTCGAGCGGGAACATCGCGTCGCGATCAATCTGATCGAGCAGGCCACGCATGAGCGTGGTCTTGCCAGCGCCGATTTCGCCCGTAATCAGAATGAAGCCTTCCCCCTTGTGTAACCCGTACTGCAGATAAGCGCGGGCACGCTGGTGACCGGCACTGGCAAAAAAGAATGCCGGGTCCGGATTCAACTGGAAGGGCTTGCTATCAAAACCGAAATATTGCTCGTACATTGAACCTGTGCCTTTTTGGGCTGAAACATCGGCGGCCCGGGGCCACCACGTAAGAGAGAGTGCTGCTGTCTACCATTTCCAACGCGCCAGGTTGGATTCGGTTGCGCTCTGAAAGCAAGAGTACGTGAAGCGCAGACCCTTGAAGCGGAACTAGTCGACGATCACCCCGCATTGATGCCAGCGCAAGTTGCTTGCTGTCGGGGCAACACCCCTCAGCACCGCGCTGGTCAGCGAACCTTGTTAAGCATGACCGATACCCTGGCGTGACGCTGCAAAGCCCCCAGGGATTGTTCAAGCCGCCGCCGCGGGGTGCGATCGGCTTCGACAACGATAACAACCTGACCGGCAAGGCCAGCCACCATTGTCGCACTGCTGGTGTCCGTCAATGGCTCAGCGTCGAGAATGACAAGGTCTTCCGGATAACGCGCACTGAGGGCCAGCAAAAACGCATTCAGCGATTGTCGATTCAGACTCTCGCGGCGTCGCGCCAGAGCGCCCGCACTACCGGCGCCGATCAGTTTCAGGCCGACCAACTCGGTTGGCACCACCAGAGCATCCATCTCGCGCACCTGATTGTCGAGCCAATCGGCCACACCGGGCCCGGTTTTGACGCCAATGGACGGCAGCAGCGAGCGACCGTCGAAATCGGCGTCGACATAAATGACACTTTGATTGTGATCCACCACCATGCTCAGCGCCAGATGCAGCGCACACAGACTGCACCCGGAGCCCGGCTCGACACTGGTGAGCATGATGCGCCTCGCCATCGAATTGGCGGCCCCCATGGCGGCTACCTGACCCAGCAAATCGTCAGCCATGGGCTCAAACGCCTCACGCAGCGGATCTTCCCGCCGATTCGGGTCGAGGTAGGCGGTAGCGCGAATGGCTTTCAGTTTCAGGCGACCACCAGCCGCCCCAAGCATTGTGGCTTGATCAACGGCTAATGTTGATGCGGATTCGGCTGCCGTTACGTTGCCGGAATTTTTTACATGACCCGCATCTGACAACGATTGACGGTTACTGTCGTCATTCGCCACCGCACCGGCATCATCAACCGCCGCTGCTCGCGGTTTCGGGTCAGGCAACGGGTCGGAAAGCACCGGTACCGAATCATCGGCGCGATGCCGCGCCGGCGGCACCGCTGGCAGGGTTGAACCAAGCGCATCGGCCTGGGCGACCGTGGCGGCCCGCACCGGGCCGGACGGCAGACTGACCGGCGCTTCATCGACCGAGGCCTCGACCTGATCGATCTTGGCCCGCAACGCCCGTACATGGGCAGCACGAACCCGCTCGGCATGATTGCGAAAAACCGCACCGGTATAGGTATCGACATTGCCCGGATCGAGCGCCGGATCGGTGCCCTCCGTCGGCGCGCCATCGGGTGTTGGCTCGTCAGTGCCTGGTCGGGTGGCGGCGCTGTTGCCACTGGTGAGCGGCGCGACGCTGCTGTGAGCGCTGCGCTCGGCGGGTAAGGATGTCACGCAC
>CAXBNM010000415.1:0-3657 GCA_963976885.1 uncultured Burkholderiaceae bacterium | reverse complement strand
GCAAGTAGGCGCCAACCGCGCGGGCGATGACCCGTTCTTCGTCGGTCGGCACCACCAGCACCTGGGCGGTACCGCCATTGCTGACGCGCATCTGCCCGGCCGCATTGCGAGCCGGATCGAGTTCGATGCCCAACCAATGCATATCGGCGCAAATCCGTTCGCGCAGGGTCGCCGAGTTTTCGCCAACGCCGCCGCAGAATACGAGAGCATCGAGGCCGCCGAGCACCGCCGCCATCGCGCCCAGCTCACGCCGCACACGGAACACGTAGTAATCGAGCGCCTGCGCGGCTTCCGGCGTCTGACTGGCTTCCAGCGTGCGCATGTCGTGCGTGAGGCCGGACAGACCCTTCATGCCGCTTTCCTTGTAAAGCAACTCGGTCATCTGATCGATGGAGTACTGGTGCTGGCGCATGATGTACAGCAACGCGCCCGGATCAAGCTGACCGCAGCGCGTGCCCATTGGCAAGCCGTCCAATGCGGAAAACCCCATGGTCGAGCCGATACTGCGCCCGTCGCGGATCGCACACATCGACGCCCCGTTGCCCAGATGCGCGACGACAACCCGGCCGGCGGCAAGCTCGGGGGCCACCTCCTGCAAATGGCCGGTAATGTAGTCATACGACAAGCCGTGAAAACCGTAGCGACGCACGCCTTGTTCGTAATAGCGGCGGGGCAACGCAAAGGTGTCATTGACCCAGGGGTGGCCGTGATGAAACGCGGTGTCGAAGCAGGCTACCTGGGGCACGCCGGGAAATGCCTGCTGCGCCGCGCGCACCGCATTCAGATTGTGCGGCTGATGCAGCGGCGCCAGAGGCTCGAGTGCACTGAGCCGCGCCAGAACGTGTTCGTCGAGCAGTTGCGGCGCCGCATAGTCGATGCCACCGTGCACCACCCGATGCCCCACACCAACCACCGAACGGCCATCCAGCACCTGCGCGGCCTGCTCCAGAATGGCCTGCAACGCGACATTGTGATCGGCCGCGCCAATCGCTTCCGTGCGACGCGGCGCACCGGTTTCCTCGATGGACAATTGGGCGGCGGGCCCGAGGTTGGCAACCTTACCCACGGCCAGCAGATCGGGATCGACCCCGGTTGCATAAAGGCCGAATTTGATCGACGACGACCCAGCGTTCAGGGTCAGGATGACATCATTTCGCATGTGCATAACTCTAACGCATGAAAGCTCATCCGCTTGGGCCAACAAGGAGCGAATGACCTGCCAACAACTCGCTACAAATATCGCCAGGCCAGCGACGCCGTCAGCGTCGGCACCAGCAACACGAACAACGGCGCCCCCACCTTGGCAAAATCATTGAACCGATACCCGGCGGCAGACATCACCAGCAGATTGGTCTGATAGGCCATCGGGGTCAGGAAGCACATATTGGCGCCGAACAATACCGCCAGCACAAACGGCTCCAACGGCGCATTGAGCAATCGGGCCAGTTCAAGCGCCAGCGGCGTCATGATTGCGGCCGCCGCGTTGTTCGACACAAAGTTGGTCAGCAAGCCGGCCAGTGTCAGGAGCGCGGCAATCGTCAGCGGCAGCGGCCACTGACTGGCAACGCCGGTTATCTGTTCGGCCAGCAGCGACATGGCCCCCGATTGCACCAGAGCCCCACCCAGCGCAATCGAAGAGGCGACGATCAGCACAATGCGCCATTGCACGGACTGCTCGATTTCATCCCAGTTCAGTACCGTGGTGACGACACAAGCGAGCACACCGCTCACCGCCGCCACCGAGATCGGCAGCATCTTGGTGACCGCGGCCAGGATCACCAACGCAAAGATCACCAGCGCCAGCATGGCATCACGACTGGCGCGGCGGCGCAGAGGTTCACCCACCGGAATCAATGCCAACTCCTGGCAAGCCTGACCGATACCGTCCTCGGACCCTTCAAGCAGCAATGAATCGCCGGCGCGCACCGGGATGAATTTCACATCGGTGGCGGCGCGGGTGTGCTCGCGGGTAACCGCTTCGCTCAAGCCGGTAACCCGGACATCGAAGCGCCGCTCAAGGTGGCTCTCCCGCACCGTCACGCCGACCAGCGGGCTGCTGGCCGAGACCACGCACTGGCGACTGAGCAACTTCTCGTCATCGTTCAGTTCGGCCTGAGTGGGTGGTGCTTCGCCGGATGGACTGAGCCCGGCGGCATCAGCAAGTTGCGACAGATTGGTTGCCGTGCCGGCCAACACAAGCATGTCTCCGGCACGCAACCGGATGGATGGAAAGCGACTGACTTCCCGACCGGAACGAACCAGGTGCCGCAACCTGATCTGCGCACCGCCCATGGCCTGAAATTGATAAAGCATTTTGCCGGCCACCGCGCTTTCATCACTCACCCGCATCGACGACAGAAACACTTCCTCGTCCTGCTGATCGGGCGCGGCCGCACTCTTGCGCAGTATCCACGGCGCGACGGTCAGCAAATAGATCAGACCAACGACGGCGCCAGGCAGGGCCAACAGGTAGAAGTCGAAGAACTGAAACGAGGGGCCACCATTGCCGGCCGACAAGCCATTGACCAGCAGGTTGGTCGAGGTGCCAATAGCCGTCATCATCCCGCCCAGAATGACCGCATAGTTCATCGGCATCAACATTGTGGCCGCCGACGTATCGGTACGCGCGGCGGCTCCGATGACGATCGGCAACAACATCACCACCACCGGCGTGTCATTCAGAAAACCACTCAACGCAAACCCGCCCACCAGCACCGCGGCAAACGCGAGCCGGGGTACGCTGTTCATCGCTTGCGACAACAACGTGGCAACCGGCTGCAAGGCGCCGGTGACGATGAGCGCCTTGCCCAACACCATCAAAGCCACGATGGTAATCAGCGCTTCGCTGGCAAACCCGGAAAACGCCTCGGCCACCGACGGGGCCTGAGCCTGCTCGGGAGCCAACGCATACAGCACGGCCAGCGCCGCGATCAGCGCCAGCGACACGCTTTGCAAGCTGAAACGATTGCTTGCGTAAGCAATCAGCGAACCCAATCCGATCAGTACGACCCAAGTTGTCATAAGTGCTGGTTATCCATTCTTCTTGTCAATGTCAGGGCCGCCTGCCAGACGCGACAGAAGGCAAAAATCTTGCCCGGCAACAGCGCCATAGTGCGCGAATGCGGTCGTTGCAGCCGAAACCGACAAGCATACCTTTAGTGGTGAGAAAGCAAACCAACAACACGACCGGTTCTGGGTCGAAACCGGAGTGCCGAATGTTGCACCGCAGTGACTGCTCGCTGCCGCTGCGACGGTTTTGCGGAAGTTGTGGAGCCACGTAATCTGCGTCGGGTAGTATGACCAATAATGCTCGCTGCGAAAAAGAGACAAGCCCAATGATGCCCTCCAGGAAAGCGCCCCAAAACACCTCGCAACCGCTTCCGTCCATGCAGCGCCACGAACGCATTGGCGAAGTTCTGCAACTGGTTGAGAAAAGAGTCGATGCCGACAAACGCGAGGCAATCAGCCAGTTCGTCCAACTCTATTACGAACAGATCGATGTCAGAGATCTGTCCGAAATGCAGACCGCCGATCTGTATGGCGCAGCCCTGTCGCACTGGAACTTCGCGGCCAACCGACAACCTGGCCAGGCCCGGGTACGGGTTTCCAATCCAAGCTTGCAAGACCACGGCTGGTCTTCGTCGCACACCATCGTTG
>CAXBNM010000414.1:0-3665 GCA_963976885.1 uncultured Burkholderiaceae bacterium | reverse complement strand
GTCGGCTCGTCCGACACCGTCCGCGGCAGGCGGTTTTGCCAGCAGCTTCATCGGTGTGCCTGCGCAACTTGGCCCGCAGCGGGTGCGCTTCGACAAGCCCTTGCCAGCCGGTCTGGCCGGCACTTTGTATCGCAACGGGCCGGCGCGCATGCAACTGGGTCAGACGAAGTACCGGCATTGGTTCGATGGCGACGGCATGATCCAGGCCTTCCGTCTGGCGGGTCAGGAACTCGAACATCGCGGCCGCCTGGTGCAGACCAGTCGCCGGACCCTTGAAGACGAAGCCGGCCGTTTTCTGTGGCCCGGATTCGGCACCTCGTTTGCCGACAGTCGGCCGGTGCGCAAACCCGACGACATGAATGTGGGCAATATCTCGGTATTGCCCTTGCAGGATGAGTTGCTGGCCTTGTGGGAGGGCGGTTCGGCCTGGCGCATCGATCCGCAGTCACTGGCGACCCGCGGGCGCAAGGTTTTCTCCGAAGCCACCGATGGTTTGTCTTTCTCGGCCCATCCGCGCCGTGACGCGAGTGGTCGTATCTGGAACTTCGGTTACATGGGCGGCAGCGGCAAACTGGTGTTATATGAGCTTGATCAGCGCGGCAAGCTGCGGCAGGTGAAACTGATCAATGCTCCTAATGCCGATATGGTGCACGACTTCGCGGTCACCGAACGTTATCTGGTGTTTGTGCTGATGCCCTTGCATTTTCACAAGAGCGAGCAGGCCGGGCCGCGATCATTCCTAGAGCAAGTGCAATGGGACCCCAACGGTGCGGTCGAGGTGTTGCTGGTCGACAAGACAACGCTGACGATCAGCGCCCGGATGCAGGCGCCGCCATTCTTTGCGTTTCATTTCGGCAATGCCTGGGATGACGGCGCCAGCGTGCGCGTCGAGGTTGCACGGGCCCCCGATTTCGATGCGCTGATGCAGACGATTACGCAGGCCAGCACCGGCCAGGCCGGAGTTGCGCTCGGACGCGAGCAAGCCATGCAATTGGTGCTTGATCCGCTTGCCAGATCGGTCAGGATCGAGCCGCTGCCGGTTGTGGGTGCCGAGTTTCCGCGGTTTGATCAACGCTACACCGGCAAGCGCACCAATCACTTGTTCATGATGGGCGAGGCGGGCGCGCGAGGTGTCAGGCCCTTCGGTTTCGGGCAGGTGATCGCCATGGACCGGCAGCGCGGGCAAGTGTTGCGCTGGGACTACCCCGAGCACGTGTACGCCGAAGAGCATGTGTTTGTGCCCCGGCCCGGGCACGGTGAAGGTCAGGGCTGGCTGCTCGGCACGGCTTATGATCCGCGCGCCGCACGCACCAGTCTGCAGGTGTTCGATGCGCAAGCCGTTGATGCCGGGCCGATTGCCAGGGCGCAACTTCCTTATCATCTGCCGCTTGGTTTGCACGGGCAGTTCGTGACGGATTGATTGATGCCATTGACCGATAAAGGAGCTGCCGTTGTCGACGCGGCTGGGGCGGCACCACTGACGGGGCCGCTGGTGGTGCTGCTCGGAACCGCGCTGATCTGCGTGCCGCTGGCGGTGTTGTTGTGGCTGCTGGTGCCGGCCCTCGGCCGGTTCGGTCTGTTCAATGTTTTCGTCCACGCCGAATCCATTGGCCTGAGTGTGTGCGCGCTGACTGTCCTGACGCGCCACGCGTGCAGCCGTGTCGGGCCGCGTTGGCGATGGTTGCTGTTGCCGCTTCTGATCGGTGCCTCGTTTGTCGGCTTTGTGGCCGGCACCATGCTGGCCCGCTGGCTGACCGGCGCGCCGGTGTTGCCACTCGGGTTTTTTGATGGCGGCTATGTCGGAGTGTCCTTGCTGATCACCGGCATCATTACCGCCACGCTGACCTGGTTCTTCATCGCGCGTGAGCAACTGGCGGCCTTGCGCATTGCCGCGGCGCGCGAGGGCGAGAAGGCAGAAGCTGCCAAACTGGCAATGTTGCGTGCCCAGGTCGAGCCGCATATGTTGTTCAACACGCTGGCCAATCTGCGGGCACTCATTGCCACCGATCCGGAGCGGGCCATCTGCATGCTCGACCGTCTGAATGATTTCCTGCGCAAGACCCTCGACGGTTCACGACAAGCCTGGTCGACGCTCGATGAGGAGTTCAAGGTGCTTGAGAATTATCTGGAACTGATGAAGATTCGGATGGGCGAGCGCCTGACCTTCGAGTTGCATCTGCCGGCCGAACTGCGTGCTGTTTCCGTGCCCTCGTTATTGTTGCAACCGGTGGTCGAGAATGCGATTCGCCACGGCGTTGAACCGGCCATGGACGGTGGCCACATCACGGTGCGGGCCGAGCAGCGCGGCGCGGCACTCATTTTTAAAATCACCGATACCGGTGTGGGTTTTGCGGCAGGCGAAACACCGAAGCCGCAAAGTGGCTTTGGTTTGCTGAGTCTGCGTGAGCGGCTGGCCGGGCTGGAGGGCGCCGCTGACGCGTTACACATCGATTCGCCGCCACCCGGACAAACTCACGGCACCCGAGTCACGATACGGATACCTGCATGAATGCGCCTGCCAATGCCGCCGCTACCGTTACCGCCCTGATTGCCGACGACGAACCCTTGCTTGCGCAAGCCCTGCAGGCGGAGCTGGCAGCGGTCTGGCCGGCGCTGCATGTGCGCGCCGTCGCTGCCAATGGTCGTCAGGCGCTGGAGCAACTTGTGGCAAGCCCGGTTGATATCGCCTTTCTTGATATCCGGATGCCGGGGCTGACCGGACTGGAAGTTGGCCAGCGCATTGCCGCCACCTGGGCCGACTCGGCACCGGCCCGGGCCTTGGTGCCCGCACCGCTGATCGTCTTCGTGACGGCTTATGGCGAGTTTGCGCTCGAGGCTTTCGAAAGCGCGGCCGTGGATTATCTGATCAAACCTGTAACGCGCGCGCGTTTGCAGGCGTGTGTGGCGCGACTCGTTCAGCGTCTCGATGAGCGGCGCGCCGCCTCGCAAGGCGCGCAGCTGCAATCGCTGGCCGAACTTGGCGAGCGCTTGCGGGCGTTGGCCGGGCCACAGGCGGCGCCGGCACCGCCCGCCTATCTGTCGGTCATTCGCGCCGGGGTTGGCGATCTGGTGCGGATGATTCCGGTGGCGCAAGTGGTGTTGCTGGAAGCGGCCGACAAGTATGTGTTGGTGCATACCGACGACGGTGAGGCCTTGATTCGGGAGTCGTTGCGCGAACTGCGCGACCGGCTCGATCCGGCCCGGTTTGTGCAGATCCACCGCAGTGCCATCGTCAACCTCGAGGCGGTGGAAGTGGCCCGGCGCGATGATCACGGCAAGACCGTGCTCGAGTTACGCGGGGTTGAGGTGCGGCCGGTCGTGAGCCGGCAGTTTGCCGCCATGTTCAAGGCGATGTAGCTCGCGCGCCGGCAAGCTCCTCGCCTGACCTTCGTCACCGGCAATCATTTCGTGCGTTCAGGCCAGCGCTGCGCGGCGATTCGGCGCTGTCCCGGGGCGGGCGGATCTTTCGGGCCCCCGGCAAAGCATTGCGCGGTTTGCATCCAGGCGGTTGCAATCGGGCCGCTGACGCGCAAATCGGTGTCTTGTACATTGCGCACCTGCGTGACGACCTGGCAGAAGGCTTCGGCGCTGCCTTCGATGCAGTTGCTGGCGGCCGCTGCTTCGTTGAAATGCCAGGCGGCGCCACTCGGTGCCTGCAGCAAGAC
>CAXBNM010000413.1:0-3686 GCA_963976885.1 uncultured Burkholderiaceae bacterium | reverse complement strand
CCGTCAACCCCGTGGCCGGCGACAACGTCATCGACGCTGGCGAAGCGGCCGGCGGCGTCGTCATTTCCGGCACGGCCCAGCCTGGCGCCACCATTGATTTGCGCTGGCATGGCACCGAAACCGCACTGGCTGGCGAGGCTTATGCCGACAGTGACGGTAACTGGTCATACACCTTTGCCAGCACCCCGGGCCCGGGCGCCTCGACCCTGTATGTCGAAGACTTCCTGTCGGGCAACGATGACGTACCTGGCATTGACATTCAGATCGGCACCGCCGACGCTGTCCCGCTGACCATGAACGCAGTCGCCGGCGACAATGTCGTCAATGCGGCTGAAGCGGCCGCCGGCGTCGTCATCTCCGGCACCGCGCGTCCGGGTGCCACCATCGATCTGCGCTGGCACGGCTCGGATACCGCGCTGGCTGGCGAGGCCTACACCGACAGTGACGGTAACTGGTCATACACCTTCACCAGCACCCCCGGCCAGGGCGACTCCACACTCTATGTTGAGGACTTCATTGCCGGTAACGACGATCTGCCCGGCCAGACGATTCACATCGATACCATTGCCCCTGATGCGCCAGGCATCGACACGGTAGAGGGCGACAATGTCATCACGTCGGCCGAAGCGGCAGACGGCGTACAGATTCGCGGCAGCGCCGAGGCCGGCGCCACGGTTGCCGTCACCTGGGGTGATGTCACCCAGACCGGCGCTGCCGATGCCAACGGCAACTGGATGGTGAACTTTGCCACCGTGCCGGTTACCGGCGCATCCACCATCGAGGCAGTCGCCACCGACAGCGCCGGCAATACAGGCACCACCGGCACCCTCGACGTCGTTGCCAATCTGACCGCGCCGCTGACCATGAACCCGGTCACCGGCGACAACTACATCGATGCGTCGGAAGCGGCCAGCGGCATTCTGGTAACAGGCACGGCTCAGCCCGGTGCCCTGATCGATCTGCGCTGGCACGGCTCGGAAACCGCGCTGGCCGGTGAAACCTTCGCCGACGAAAACGGCAACTGGTCTTATACCTTCACCAGCACGCCTGGGCCGGGTGATTCCACGCTGTACGCCGAAGACTTCCTGTCCGGCAATGAAGACCTGCCCGGCATGTCGATTGAAGTGGCCTCAACGGCGCCGCTCACCGTCAACCCGATCGCCGGCGACAACGTGATCGATGCCGGCGAAGCTGCCGGCGGCGTGATCGTATCGGGAACGGCCCAGGCCGACGCCACGATCGACATTCGCTGGTTCGGCTCCGATACGGCGCTGGCCGGAGAGGCCTATACCGACAGTGACGGCAACTGGTCGTACACCTTCGACACCTTGCCCGGTCAGGGCGAGTCAGTGCTGTATGTCGAAGACTTCCTCGCCGGTAACGACGATGTGGAGGGTATTTCGATCCTGATCGATACCGATACCCCGAGCGACGTCGCCACGCTCAGTCTGGGCACCACCCCTGACAGCGGCGACACTGCTACCGGGGCCGACATTGCCGCCGAGCCCTACAGCTATGCCGCAACGGCCGATACAGCCGGCTCGCCAGGCGTCAATTACGACTGGACGAACAACCCGGTGCTGTAATCGAAGCAGTTGTTCAGCAAGCAATCTCGACCGTTCGTCGGCTATGCCGCGAACGGTCTTTTTTTGGCATAAACCCACCTTGACTGGGCAAATTTTTCACTTGGTGTAATGAGTCGGTCTACTTGACAAAACCTGCGTTTTTGATCTCCGCAAGGCATTTTTGGCGCGGGTTGTTCACAAACCAACACTGACTGGGGCGAGATACAGGCTTGCCCCCTGTTTGGTGGACAACTCGCCAAGTGATTGATTCTTGGTAAAAAAAGGCTGTCCATTTTTTGAGCAAACAACCTCGGGAGCCGTAAAAGCGCGGTTTCAGCAGACTTCTTCACAGGCTTATCCACAGGTTCTGTTAACTAGCCCTAAATCTCTTTTGTGACCGTATTGTTAAGGCGAGAACTTAATGTGAATTCTCAGTTACGAAAGCAAGGACAAGCAACAAACTGGGCTGTTCTGTCGTCCCGACGACCGGCCCTTGACGACTGGCCGGACAACTTTCAGCACTGACAATCACCAGTCGGTGGCCATGTAATCTTTCAGAAACTTGCCCCAGACGTGGTTACCCGTGTTGGCACCGGCGATCAGCGGGTCAACAATGCGCGCCGCCCCATCGACGATATCCAGAGGCGGATGAAAGCGATGCTCGACGGTTTTCATGCGGGCAATCTCCACCGGATCTTCATCGCTGACCCAGCCGGTGTCGACGCTGTTCATGTGGATGCCACTGCTGAAATAGTCGGTGGCCGAGGTCCGCGTCATCATGTTCAGCGCGGCCTTGGCCATGTTGGTATGGGGGTGGCGGGTGGTCTTGTAGCGCCGATAGAACTGCCCCTCGACCGCCGAGACATTCACGATGTGCTGGTGCGGCGCGGCCGGGTCGCGCGGCGTGCGCTCCATCAGTGGCTTGAGCCGGGCATTGAGCACGAACGGCGCCACCGCGTTGACCAGCTGGGTCTCGAGCAACTCGACCGATGACACCTCGTGGAGCAGCAGCCGCCACGAGTTGCGATCGCGCAAATCGACTTGTTGCATGTCCTGATCGAGCCGGCCCTGCGGGAACAACGCGTTCTGGGCATTGCCCTGCCCGGCAAACTCTTCGGGCAGCAACGGCGTTTGCGACAACTCGGCGGCCTGCGACAAACCGGCCACCCCGGCCGGATTGTTCAGCGCACTCGGCAGACTGGTCGCATCGGTCTCCGGGCCGGGCAGAATGTTGTAGCCACGCAAGCCCTCGTAGGCGCCCACCAGCTGCAAGACTTCCGGGGCCAGCGACTGCAGCGCAGCGGTTTCCCCATCCATCATGTGCCGGTAAAACCCGGGCGGGCGGCGTACCGTCTGGCAGGCATTGTTGATGATGAAGTCGAGCCGGTCGCGGCTGGTAAGCAGGTGCTGACAGAACGCCTCCACGCTTGGCGTATGGCGCAGATCAAGCCCGAACACCTCCAGCCGGTGCCCCCAATCGGCAAAATCGGGTTCAGCGGCATAGCGCGCCGCCGCATCACGCGGGAACCGGGTGGCCACAATCAGCTCGGCACCGCAGCGCAACAGCTTGATGCCGGCCTGATAGCCGATTTTCACGCGCCCGCCGGTAAGCAACGCAACCTTGCCGCTCAGATCGGTCAGCTCGCTACGCTTGGCGAAGTTGAACGCCGCGCAATCCGGGCACAACTGATCGTAAAAGTGGTGTATCTGCCGATAATGGCTCTTACAGATGTAGCAGTGCTGCTCTTCAACGGTTTCCCGGAACATCGGGTCGCTGACATCCGTCTGCTCGGCGCTGGTCTTCGGGTAAATGTTGGGCGTCGTAAACACCGGCTTGCTGCGCAGCGTACGGATACCGGTGTTATCGAGCACCGCTTCGTCCTGGGCCGTCCGCTTGTGCTGCTTCTGGCGGCGGCGCCCGCGGGCCTGGGCCCGGCGCTGCGCCGGGTCGGCGCAATAGACCTCGCCGGCCGCTTTCAGCAATGCCGAGCGCTCTTCTTGCGATAACTCGGCCAGACAGTCGCGCGCGGCCGCCACCTCCTGCAACAAAGCGGTGGCCTCCAGCAAGCGTGCGCGCAGATCGGCAGGAGCCGTTGCGGACGCAGGCGCGGAGCCCGTTAG
>CAXBNM010000412.1:0-3707 GCA_963976885.1 uncultured Burkholderiaceae bacterium | reverse complement strand
GCAGGGAGAAACGGTCTGCGCCAGCTTGTGGCTGGACGCAAACCTGATTGGCAGGCCTGAGTCGGACACCTGAGCGGCGCCGGCGCCGCAAGCGTCGTCAGTGGGGCATCCGCTCCGACGTCACACAATCGACAAAGTACTGCCGCCGCCCATCCTGAACTTCAGTTACCAAGCCGTGCACATCGGTCTCGAAACCGGGGAACAGTTCGTTGAAGGCCCGCGCGAACTGCAGATAGCTGATGATGGCGTCATTGAAACGCTCACCCGGAATCAGCAGCGGAATACCTGGCGGATACGGTGTCACCAGCATGGTGGTGACGCGGCCCTTCAGTTCATCAATCGGCACGCGATCGACTTGCCGATGGGCCAGACATTCATAGGCATCGCTGGGCCGCATGACCGGCTCCATTTTCGACAGATACATCTCGGTGGTCACGCGCGCGACATCGTGTTTGCGATAAGCCTCATGAATCTGCTGCGCCAGGTCACGCAGGCCGGTGCGCTCGTATTGCGGATGCTTGGCGACAAACTCCGGCATGACTTTCCAGAGCGGCTGATTGGCGTCATAGTCAGCCTTGAACTGCTGCAATTCGGTCACCAGAGAATTCCAGCGACCCTTGGTAATGCCGATAGTGAACATTACGAAGAATGAATACAGCCCGGTTTTTTCGACCACCACGCCATGCTCGGCCAGATACTTGGTGACGATACTTGCCGGAATACCGGTCTTGGCGAAGCGGCCGTTGATGTCCATGCCCGGCGTGACAAGGGTTGCCTTGATCGGGTCGAGCATATTGAAGTTGGCCGCCAGTTTGCCAAAGCCGTGCCAGCGATCATTGGAGCGCAGGAACCAGTCTTCGCGACGACCGATGCCATTGTCAGACAAATTTTTCGGCCCCCAGACCGAGAACCACCAGGAGTCGCCAAACTCCTTGGCCACCTTGCGCATTGCCCGGCGAAACTCGAGCGACTCGTAAATGCTTTCTTCGACCAGCGCCTTGCCACCGGGCGGCTCCATCATGGCCGCGGCGACGTCGCACGAGGCGATGATCGCGTACTGCGGGCTGGTTGAGGTGTGCATCAGATAGGCTTCGTTGAAGCGATATTTGTCCAGCGCGCGGGTTTCGGAATCCTGCACCAGAATTTGCGAGGCTTGCGACAAGCCGGCCAGCAACTTATGCGTCGACTGGGTTGAATAGACCATCGCACTCTTGCTGCGCGGGCGCCCCTCACCGATAGCGTGAAACTCGTGATAGAACGGATGAAACACCGCATGCGGCAACCAGGCCTCATCGAAATGCAGGTTTTCGATGTAATCGCCCAGCGTCTTCTTGATGGTCTCGACGTTGTAGACCACCCCGTCATAGGTGGACTGGGTGATGGTCATGACCTGCGGCTTGGCCTTCTTGTTACGAATCAGCGGATGCTCGTCGATCTTTTTCTGAATATTGTCGGGCTGAAATTCCTCGAGCGCAATCGGGCCGATAATGCCGAGATGGTTGCGCGTGGGCTGCAGGAAGATCGGAATCGTGCCGGTCATCATGATGGCGTGCAGAATCGACTTGTGGCAATTGCGATCAACCAGCACGATGTCATCGGTACCCACGTTGGCATGCCAGACGATCTTGTTCGAGGTGGAGGTGCCATTGGTGACAAAGAACAGATGGTCGGTGCCAAAAATGCGCGCGGCATTGTTTTCGCCGCGACCGGCCCGGTGTGATCGAGCAATTGCCCCAGTTCATCGACTGCATTGCAGACGTCGGCGCGCAACATGTTCTCGCCGAAAAACTGGTGAAACATCTGGCCGACCGGCGCCTTCAGAAACGCCACGCCACCTGAGTGCCCCGGACAATGCCAGGAGTACGAACCGTCATGCGCATAATCGACCAGCGCCTTGAAAAACGGCGGCGCCAGCGAGTTCAGATACTGATTGGCTTCGCGGATGATGTAGCGGGCCACAAACTCCGGCGTGTCTTCAAACATGTGAATGAAGCCATGCAGCTCTTTCAGAATGTCGTTGGGGATATGACGGGATGTACGCGTCTCCCCAAACAGAAAGATCGGGATGTTTTCATTGCGCCGGCGCGTTTCCTGAATGAATGAGCGCAACTCTTCAACGGTCTCGCTCTCGTCGCCTTCCTCGCTGATCTCTTCATCATCGATGGAAACCACAAAGGCCGAGGCACGGGCGGCCTGATTGGCCACCATGGAGACATCGAAGTAGGTAAAGCCGCCGACGACCTCCATCCCCTGCTCTTCAAGAGCCTTACCGAGCGCCCTGATACCAAGGCCGCTGGCGGAATCGGAGCGCCAGTCTTCGTCAATGATGACGATGGGAAAGCGAAATTTCATGAGGGTCCTGTGGGCAAATGGGAGAAGATGAAAAGAGAACGACTAACGAAGAAAAAACAGACGGCCCCGGCAATCAGGATTGCCGGGGCCATACAACCGGCCCACCGACGCCAGCCAGCGCTCAGTCAGCCTCAATGGGCAAACTGGCGCAACAGGCCGCCGGGCAAGACATCGGCGTCTTTGACCAGCACATCGCCTTGCTCATTGACGATACGCGTGCCGTTGACCCACACACCATGCAAGCCAATGGGATCACAATTCAGGCGTGAGCCTCCACCGGGCAAATCGTAGGTCCGATAGCGTGCGCTGCGCCCGACGCTTGCCGGGTCAAACAGCATCAGGTCGGCAAACTGGCCCGGCGCAATACGGCCCCGGTCAATGATGCCGAATAGATCGGCCGGTTGCGAGGTGAGCCGCCGGATAGCGTCTTCAAGCCGCAACACGCCCAGATCGCGTGACCAGTGACCAAGCAGATGCAGACCGTAGCCAGCATCATTGAAAAACGTCAGATGAGCGCCGGCATCGGACAATGACACCAGACTTGCGGGGTGCTCAAGCAGGCGTTGTACCGCTTGTTCGTCCGAATTGAGCAAGACGGCCGAGAAAACGGTATCGAGCGACTCTTCAAGCGCCAGATCGAGCATCACATCCAGCGGATCGGCCCCTGCCTCATCGGCAATATCGGCAATCGTACGCTGTTCGAGCGGGGCGTTCTCGGGTTTGGCCACTTGCACCACTGCGACTTTGTCCCATTCGCCGTTGAACAAGCGGACGCTGGCCGGCGCAGCAATCTCATCGCGCACCGCCTGCCGGAATTGCGGATCGGCAAGCTTGGCCTTCAGCGCATCGCCGCTCAGGGCCAGCGCCGGCTTCCAGGCGCGCAGGCCTTCGACCGGGTACGGTGAATGCATCGTGAAATCATTGGTCAGCGGACACGGTGAGATGGCACCGGCCATCTGATTGCCCCGCTCGTTGGCGGCCTGAATACCGTCGAGGTCATCGAAGACAACGGTCGGATTGGTCGAGTTGTGCAGGAGCGCCGCCACCACTACCGGTCGACCGGTATCGTGAGCCAGGCTTTCCAGGAACTCGATGCTGGTGTGCCCACCCTTGGTCAGCATGAACAGACCACGTTTGCGTTCGCCCAGGGCTCCGACCAGTTTGCGAAGTTCATCGTCGCCGGCGAGCCGGGACGGCATTGGCCGGCCACCGTGACCGTTGTGCGCCGGGGAGGTCGACGTGGCAAACCCGATCGCCCCTGCGTCGATGGCATCGAGCACAAGTTGGTGCATCTGCGCGACTTCGGCCTCGGTGGCTTCGCGCTCGGCCGCATCGGCACCCATCACGTAGGTGCG
>CAXBNM010000411.1:0-3707 GCA_963976885.1 uncultured Burkholderiaceae bacterium | reverse complement strand
AAGGCATCCGGACCGGCATTGTCGCCGAGCGCTTTGGCGGCCAGGTGGCCGACACCATGGGCATTGAAAACTACATTTCGGTGCCTGCTACCGAAGGGCCGAAGTTCGTCAGTGATCTGCGCGCTCACGTTGATGCCTACGACGTCGATCTGATCAACGCGCAGAAGGTTGCCGCGCTACAGCCGGCCGAACAAGCCGGCGGCAATGTCAGCCTGCAACTGGAAAACGGCGCAACCCTGCAGGCCCGCACGGTAATTCTGGCCACCGGCGCGCGCTGGCGCAATGTGAATGTTCCGGGTGAGGCCGAGTATCGCAACAAAGGCGTCGCCTACTGCCCGCACTGTGATGGCCCCTTGTACAAAGGCAAAAAGGTAGCGGTGATTGGCGGTGGCAATTCCGGCGTTGAGGCGGCGATCGATCTGGCCGGCCTGGCCAGTGAAGTAGTGTTGCTTGAGTTTGCCGATCAGTTGCGCGCCGATGCGGTGCTGGTACGCAAGCTTGAAAGCCTGCCCAACGTCAGCATCCACGTCAACGCGCAAACCAGCGAAATCACCGGCGACGGCAGCAAGGTTGATGGGCTCGTTTACATCGACCGTGTCAGCGGCGCGGGGCAACGCATTGATCTGC
The DNA here is from genome assembly GCA_963976885.1 of uncultured Burkholderiaceae bacterium. Lineage (GTDB taxonomy): Bacteria > Pseudomonadota > Gammaproteobacteria > Burkholderiales > Burkholderiaceae_E > JAUIAI01. The sequence continues at coordinate 3,080 of CAXBNM010000411.1, read as the reverse complement.
AAGGCGTGTTTGTGCAGATCGGTCTGGTGCCCAATACCGAATGGCTCAAGGGTTCGCTCGAACTGAGCAAGACGGGCGAGATTGTCATCGACAGCCATGGTCGCACCAGTGTGCCCGGTGTGTTTGCCGCCGGCGACGCAACAACGACGCCGTTCAAGCAGATAGTCATCGCTGCGGGCGAAGGCTCCAAAGCGTCACTGGCCGCGTTCGATTATCTGATGCGCGTGCCAGCACCAGAGCCGGCCCTGGCAGTGGCTGCCTGAGCGATTCACGAAAGCAGCCGAGCGCCGCCTCAGCCCTGTTCGCAGAGGCGGCGTGATTTGTCCCAGAGTTCAAACACCATGGCATCTTCGATGCCGAACTCCCGCAGATGGCGGGCCAGATTGTCCACGTAATCAAGACAGGTGCCATACAAGCCGGCCCCGGTAGCCACGCAGCGGGCGGCCTCGTCGAGTTCGAGACTGGCGATGTAGTTGTCTGTACTCGGGTTGACGACGAAGGTCAGCGCCTGCACCACACCGGCAACCGTTTGCACCGGCACATAGGTTGGCTGATAGGTGTTGCGCAACATTTCGCGCTGCCAGAGCAAACGAGTTTCCTGCTCGAGAATGGCTTCGGGAATTCGGAAAGCCAGACTTTCGCACTGACCGCCCCGGTCGAGCCCGACCATCAGCCCCGGTTTGTCGTGCGAGCCCCGGCCGAACAATGAGCGCAGGCAAAAACGACGCGACAAGCCCTGCACCTGGCCGATGCGCACCTCACTGAACAACATGCCCGGATCCCAGATCAGCGAGCCGTAGCCAAAAACCCAGAGATCTTGTTCGGGCCGTTGTTGCAAGGTCTGCACCCGCGAGGCTTCACGCGCTTCGTCGGTGGCACGCCACGGCGACGGCACGCCGGCCGCCTGCATTTCGGCATCAAGCAACGCAAGGTCGAAGTGCCGAAAGCGCGAGCCGAGCGGATCGGCAATTTTGCCGCGCAACTCAGGATGGTGAAGAAAAGGATCGTTGGTATCGGACATCGTTACTCAAAGTTTGCTGCCGCCAGAATATTAATCTGGCACAAATACCTCGAAGCGGGTTTCCAGGCCGGCATCAGTGAACACCACTTCAACCAGCGCACCATCGGCGCGCACCTCACGCACGGTAATGGTGGCCGCGCCGCCGTTGGCGCCGGTGACGGCAACTTGCGCACCGGTCTGGGGCGAGCCGCTGACCAGAGGCCAGCCGCGCCAGTCAAAGTCGACATAACCCGCCTGAAAATTGACCCGCGCCGTGCCGCTGTTCAGTGTACCGTCGGTATCGCTCGACGTGCTAGCCCCGAGGTTGACCAGGCGCTCTCGATCGGTTTCGATGATGACGGTGCCGTCTCCGGTTTGTACCGTCAGCGCGCCATCGGTCGCCGAGACAATCGTGCCGTCCTTGTTCGTGGACAAACCACTGGATTGATAGCGCACCGTACCGCGGCGGGGCTCAAGCGTGAAGTTGGTCAGGTAATCGAGCCGCACGCCACCCGAAATGCGCAAGCGGTCAAAACCCGGCGTGAGCACCTGAAAGTTGTTGAACTGCAGATTGAAGACTGTAGTGGCAACGACAGTGCCATCAAAGGTGCGCCGATTGGCCTCAAAAGTAAGCTCGCCATAGCAAAGAAACGGTGCAAACTGCAGCGGACGGCGCCGACAGTCAACCGTCAACGCATTGCCGTCGCTGCTGCTCTCGAAAATGTCAGGCAGCAGGTCGCGCGTGAGGCGTTCAATCTCGTCAAGCGCGTCACTGTGACGCGCCAGACGCAACGCGCGCCGGCTGGTGTTGATGGCGGTACGAGCCAGAGAGTCGGCGCCGGGCAGGTCAACCTTCAGCACCGCAGGCTCGGTAGCAAGGGGCGCAACGCTGACACTGTCATCGCTATCGCCGCCACCACAACTGACAAGCAGTACGGCGGCCCCCGCAGTGGCCAGCGAGCGCATGCACGCACCGGCCCGCCCAATTGGCGTTGCGCCAAGCTGCATCGCTTTTGCTTTCATGGCTGCTCCTGGTGATTGTCGATTCAACACCGGTTCTTACGCGGCCGGTGTCCCCAGCCCCTGCCGAACCATCTTACCTTGGGCCCTGATGACAATTGCTGCGATCGCATCGGCAAACCGCGTGCTAGTGGTTTAAACGCTGCGGCTCGCGGCCGGCAACACATCATTTGACCACTTCTCACCTTCGACTGGCTTGCTCTTTTCGCCCCCCTGGCAGGCTGGTCGATAATTCATCCATGTCCTATGACCTGATCGGCGACATCCACGGATGCGCAACGACGCTGGCGGCCTTGCTCGACAAGCTCGGTTATACCGCTCGCCATGGCGTCTACCGCCACCCCACCCGCCAGGTGATTTTCCTCGGCGACTTCATTGATCGCGGCCCCGGCCAGCGCGAGGTACTCGAGATCGTGCGGCCCATGGTGGACGCCAGCCAGGCGCTGGCCGTGATGGGCAATCACGAGTTCAACGCGATTGCCTTTCATACCCGCGCGACGGGCGGCCATGGCTGGTTGCGCCCCCACACCGACAAGAACACGCATCAACACGCCGCCTTTTTAGATGCCTATGCGAACGATGATGCAACACGCGACGAGGCCATCGCCTGGTTCAAAACGCTGCCCTTGTGGCTGGATCTGGGCGCACTGCGTGTCGTGCATGCCTGCTGGGATGCCGCGCTGATCGAATCAATCAGCAACTGGCAGGACGGCAGCAACAGACTCTCGGACGCATTGCTGCATCAGGCGGTACGAGCCTCGAGCTGGCAGTTCGAGGCCATCGAAACCCTGCTGAAAGGCAAGGAGCTGCCATTGCCCAAGGGCGTGTCGTTTCTGGACAAGGATAGCCACCCGCGACACAACATCCGCGTGCGCTGGTGGGACCGCTCGGCCACCACGTATCGCGGCGCCTTCATTGGCCCGGCCAGTGCCCGCACCACGATTCCGGACGATGAGATCGTCGGTGACCACCTCATCACCTATGACCATGACGCGCCACCGGTTTTCCTGGGGCACTACTGGCTGGAAGGCGAACCGCAACCGCTGGCGCGCAATATCGC
>CAXBNM010000410.1:0-3709 GCA_963976885.1 uncultured Burkholderiaceae bacterium | reverse complement strand
CTGGCGGTCTATCCGATGTCGCTGCTGACAGGTTTGTTCGGACCGGCGCAGGTGCGTGACGTGCAGGTGCTGCGTGGCCCTACCGGTGTTGATGAAGAGCTGGAGCTGAGCCTGCATTTTGCAGGCGGACCGAGCGGCACGGTGATGTGTTCATTTCGCCGTGAACTGGCCAACGAGCTGACCCTGAACGACCGGCGCGTTGCATTCACGCTGGCGCCCTTGTACATGCCTACCCGACTTGACCGGCAGACACCGAACACGCCGACCGCGGCAGCGTCGATGACAACGTTGAAGCGGATATGGAAGCGGCTCAGCCAACGCGCCAGCGCCGCGCCGACCAGTCCATTGCAGGGCTATCAGTTTGAAGCACAGGCGGTCGCCGACTGTCTGCGTGCCGGCATGACCGAATGCCCGGCAATGTCGCACGACGCATCACTGCAGGTCATGCGCCTGCTTGACGCCATACGCGCTCAGGCGGGCGCGTATCAACCCTCCGATCCGATCAGGTAGCTTGTGAAGTTTGCAATTGTTGGAACAGGTTATGTCAGTGACTTTTATCTGACCAGTCTGCCGTATCACCCGCAGCTCGAATTGACCGGTGTGTTCGATCAGGACCCGGCGCGCGCGCGCATCATCGCCGCCCGCGCCGGTGTGCGCCAGTATGAATCGCTTGAAGCCATCCTGAATGATCCGTCGGTACAGATCGTTGTCAATCTGACCTCGCCGCAGGCGCATCATGCAATCAGCCGCGCGGCGCTGCTGGCCGGCAAACATGTGTATTCGGAGAAACCGCTGGCCACCACGCTGACGCAGTCGAACGAGCTGATCGAGCTGGCGCGTGCGCAGAACCGCTTGTTGTCGTGTGCGCCGTGCAGCCTTCTTGGTGAAAGCGCGCAGACCTTGTGGCGTCATCTTCGTGCCGGCGCCATTGGTAAACCACAACTGGTTTATGCCGAAATGGATGACGGTCCGATTCATCAGATGCATCCCGATCGGTGGCGATCAGAATCGGGCCTGCCCTGGCCCTGGGAAAGCGAGTTTGATACCGGCTGCACGATGGAACATGCCGCCTACATCACCAGTTGGCTGGTGGCGTTTTTCGGGCCGGCGCGCACGGTATCGGGCATGTCGGCACAAGTTGTGCCCGAAAAAATGGGCGTTGCGCAAACGCACGGCGCGCCGGATTTCTCGGTAGGCTGCATCGAGTTTGCTTCGGGCGTCATTGCGCGCCTCACTCACAGCATTGTCGCACCCCGCAATCGCAGCCTGCTCATCAGCGGCGATGCCGGCTACATCACGATGGATGAACTGTGGAACTATGACGAACCGTTTCAGATCCGCACTTACCACGGCATGAGCGGCCCAAGAAAAGAGCCCGCGCGCACGCTGCGCCAGCGCTGGCGAAGAAAATCAAGTGTGCGCGAAATCGAGCCAATCAAAGTGCCCACAGCGGCCAACGCGCCCGCCAAACCGCGGCATCGCCGAGCTGGCCGCCGCCGCCGTTCACGACACCCCCTTGCGCCTGAGCGCCGAGCTGGGTCATCACCTGACCGAATTGTCGTTGGCGCTGCAGAATCTTGGCCCCGACGGTGCCAGCATTCGCATCGAGTCGGACTTCGACGCGATTGCGCCAATGCCATGGGCGGCCTGAACACTCCACACACTTGCGTGCCCGGACTGGTCAGTGTGATCATGCCCGCGTTCAACGCGCAGGCGACTATTGCCGAGGCCATTGCATCGGTGCAGGCGCAAAGCCATCAACACTGGGAACTGATCGTCATTGATGATGGCAGCCGCGACAATACCGCCGCTTTGGTGAATGCGCTGCTGACCGACGACGATCGCATCGTGTTGCTGCAGCAAGACCACGGTGACGTCGGCGTCGCCCGCGCCAACGGCATGCAATACGTTCACGGCGAATTCATGGCCTTTCTCGATGCCGACGATTTGTTCTGCGCCGACAAACTCGAGGCACAAGTGGCCGCCCTGCAGGCAGCCCCCGAGGCCGGTGGCGCCATCGGCTGGGTCGACCGCTTCAGTGGTTCGCCCGCGATGCGCTTTGCGCAGATTCGCAACACCCCCGCGCGACTGAACCACTGGGACTTGTTCTATACGAACTGGCTTGGCCATGGATCCAATCTGTTGGCGCGCACCGCCGCGTTACGCGCAGCGGCCAACCCGGTTCACTGCCTGAGCCACACGCAAGACTGGGAACTTGGCGTGATGCTGGCCAGCAAATATCCGCTGGTTTCGGTACCCAAAGTACTCAGCCTGTATCGACAGTCGCCCGACTCGCTCAGCGCCGAGCTGACGGTCATGGACGACCAGCATCGTGCGGTGTTGCGACGCTACCGGCGCACGCGCGCCGTACCCATCAACAGGCGCGCCATCCGCAACAGTCGTGTGCGTCTGCTGCTGCATCTGGCCAATCGAGCCCAACTGGGTGCCGATCCGGTTGCGGCCAGCCTGGCGTCAATACGCTACGTGCTGGCAGCGAGCCTGCGCTGCGGCATCGACGGCTCATTACGTCGCGATCTCTGGCTCACGCGCACAGGCACCTGGGCCCGCTTGCGCCAGGCCGCCGGAGCCTTGCTGCGGCATCGGCGTCAACGCAGGCAAAACGCCAGCGCCGCGCAGCTGGCGTTTGACCGGCTCGGCATGGTGCCCGAGTGCCGGGCACTGGCGGAGCAAAACATTCTGGTCGATCTGGCGCGCGACGCCGCCGAGTTCACCCGGCGCAAACAGGCGCTGGTGGCAGCCGGTCATCCCAACCGAGTGCCGTACGGCATCACCGATGCAATCAAGCGGGTCGCGTTTGATCCGGCATTGGTGGCAACCGTGGGCGAACTGTTCGGCGAGCAAACGCCCTGGGTAATGTGGGGCGCCAGTGTTTCCACCGGAGTGCCCAATGCGGCGCAGTTCTGGCACACCGACATTGAGAGCATGGTTTGGTCGACCTTGACGGTGGTCGTTGGCATTGACGGCTGTACGCCCGACAATGTCACGGCCATTGTGCCGGGCAGTCAACACCTGCGCTGCGGCACACCGGGTCGGATCCCCTATGCCGACACGGCCGGCGTGCTGGCAGCAGCCAATGCCCTGCAACCGGCCTGCGATCAGGTCAAGAGCTTTACCGGCTTTGGCAACGGGCGCTTCTATGTGTTTGATGCCGGCGCCTGGCATTGTGGCAACCCAGTGGTTTCGGGGGCGCGCACCTTGCTGTTTCTGCATTATCAGCGGGCGCAGGAACCGCGCATCCCGATGCATGCAGACTTTGTCGCTGGCACGTGGTTGCCAGAGGCCGCCGCCTATCTCGACTGCACCGCCAACCCGGCGCTGGCAGCGCGCAAGGGCTGGACAAAGCGCGACATCAATACTCGTGTCGCGCCCGCACCGCCACCGTACTGACGCCCTGACGCCCGATCGTTCGAGCCGCTGCGGCGCGGCATCGCCATTGCAGCGATACTCGCGACTGCTTCAGCACACCTGCCATGCCGCGCGTCGTCACCGCAGCCGCAGGGTACGCGCCAGCCGTTTCATGAGTCTGCCGCTGCCACTGCGGCGCCTGGCACCCGAGCGCCCGGTTTGCCGGCGCAAGGATTGCCAGTGCTCAGTCAGTGTTGCCAGCACCGGGTCCGGTGTCTCGGCACCGGCAAGCGCCGTTGTGGCGTTCAATTGAGCCTGTTGCAAAGCAGCTTGCAGTGCTTGC
>CAXBNM010000409.1:0-3751 GCA_963976885.1 uncultured Burkholderiaceae bacterium | reverse complement strand
GAAGGGGCCGGTGGTGAAATGAGAGCTGGATTCGGCCTGGGCCTGCAGCGGCACGGCGGTAAGCACGCAGAGGCTGGCAACGAGAGGAAGAAGCGCTTTCATGAGACAGTTTCCTTGCAAAGATGTTGAAGTAAGATTTGCGGGACCGGCCGCACCGGAAGGCTTTGCCAGCCCGGTTTGATGCGCCGCTGCACCGATGGGGAAACTGTAAATTCAGCAGCCCTTGTGTCCCATGACCGCCGGTAACAAGCAATTGGCTTTCCGTACCAACTGCGATCGCACCGGCCAAAATTCGACAATCCGCGATGAAATCAGCCTCCGTGGCGGCCGGCATTGCCCGCAAATTTCTTGACTACGCAGCCGAATGCGGCGCGCCCCGACACCAGCTCTACAACCGCACCGGTCTGTCGCCAACTGCACTGGCCGACCAGGACGCACGCATCCCGCTGGCCACCTACCAGACGCTGATTGCCACCGCCATCGAGCTGACCGGCGACCCGGCCATCGTGCTGCACTACTGCACGGCCACACGCATCGAAGACATCTCCATCGTCGGCCTGATCGTGCACGCCTCCCCGTCCATGGCCGATTCCCTGGTGCAGCTCAATCGCTATGCCAGGCTGATGGTCGAAGTCGACGTGATGGAGAGCGGCGAACGCTTTACCGTTGAACCCGAGGGCGAGCAGATCTGGATTGTCGACAACCGCCCTGATCCAAACAGCTTTCCCGAACTGACCGAGTCGGCCTTCGGCCATTTCATCGGCGAGTTCAGTCGCCACTTTCCCGACCGACCTTTTGCGCTGGCCCTGCAGGTGACGCATCCGGCCCCGGGCCATGCCGCGGCTTACGAAGAAATCCTGCGCGTGCCAGTAACTTTCGCGGCACCCCGCAATGCAATGCAGATCGAGCCGGCATGGCTGCAGACGCCATTTGAAAACAGCGGCGCCTATGTTTTTGGCATTTTTGCCGATCGAGCCGATGCGTTGATGGCCAGGCTGGAGAGCGATCGCTCGTTGCGGGCCCGCATCGAGGCCCGCCTGCTGAGCAATCTGCACTGCGGCGACATCACGATGGACCAGGTGGCGACCGAACTGGGCATGAGCCGACAGACGCTGTATCGGCGTCTGCGCGACGAGCAGACCACTTTTGCCAGCATTCACGATGATCTGCGGCGCCGCATGGCGGTCGACTACCTCGGCGCCCGCAAAGTCTCGGTCAACGAAACGGCCTACCTGGTCGGCTTCTCCGAGGCGTCTTCATTCGTGCGGGCCTTTCGGCGCTGGACCGGCGAAACGCCGCTGGCCTTTCGCGAAGCAGCCGGCCGCGCGCCCGGTTAACCGGGCGTGGCCGACGCTTGAGTTGCTGTTAGATGAATAGCCGTCAGCTGAGAGCCGGTCAGGCAACTCCACCAGCAGGCAAGCCGTATCAGCAGGCAAATACGCCGCGAATCATCGCCACCCCATGCGCGCCGACCTCCCTGGCCATGGCCAGGTCTTCACGCCCCATCCCACCCAGCGCATAGACCGGCAACGGCGTGGAGGCCAGCAACCGGGCCAGCCCGGACCAGCCGATGGCCGCCTGCCCCGGATGCGACTGCGTCGGTTTGACCGGGCCGAGCACCGCGAAATCAGCCCCTTGCGTGGCCGCCGCGAGCAAATCTTCGGCGCTGTGGCAAGACACTCCCGTCCAATGTTCACGCTCGTCTGCCGCGGCAGCATCGACATCCTCCGGGCGTCGCGCCTTCCAGTCGGCGGCACGCCAGTGCACGCCATCGGCAGCGCGGCCGTATTCGATCGGGTGCTGACTGTTGACGAGCAGGCGCACCTGATGACGACGACAGCGACTGAGCACCGCATCGAACAATTGCTCAAACGCCCGCTCACTCAGACCCGGCTCGCGCAATTGCAGCAAGCCAAGCCCGCCGGCAATGGCGGCATCGAGTTGATCGAGAAAAGCCGACGTACCGACCAGGTGCGCCGCACTGATGCCGTACAACGGCGGGAGCGACAGCAAGCGCATCAGGGGCACGGTGGCAGGCAACAAGGGGCTGACGCCGGCGGCCTGCGGGTTGCGCCAACCGAAGGCCTGGCCTTCGCGTCCGTGCGGCTCGCCTTCCCAGCGCTCGATCCGGCGAAAAAACAGCCGCACCCGCGCGTGCTCATAGGTGTGTTCGCGCACCAGCCAGGGCATCGACTCGATGCTCGTCAGGCCCAACTCTTCGTGCAACTCCCGGGCAATGGCTTGGGCCGCGCTTTCGCCGGGTTCGAATTTACCGCCGGGGAACTCCCACCAGCCAGCATACGGTTTGCCCGCCGGGCGCTGGGCAAGCAAAACCTCACCGTTTGGTCGGGTAACGACGCCGACGGCGACATCGGTCAGCGGGCGTAAATCTGGGGCAGCATCGGTCATAGCCATCATTTCAACACAGGCTGGTCGAATTGGAGAACCCCCCCGCGATGCCGTCAGCGCCAGCCCGCGTGGCCCGTTCAGTGCACAAGCGGGTATCCTTCACCTTGCCCGGCGCGCGGGCCGCAGCCTGCAAGCAGACCGCCCGCCCGCGCTGTCGCGAAAATATCCCAACGCAAGGAGACCCACTCATGTCCCGCAGCATCATTGCCCTAGGCCTGACCGCATTGCTGGCCGCCGCCCCCGCCCATGCCGAAAAGCTGAGCCTGAAGTTCGGCCACGTCGGCGAGCCCGGTTCATTGTTCGAAGCTTCAGCCAAGGTATTTGCCGAAAAAGCCAACGCCAAACTCGGCGACAAGGCCGAAGTGCAGATCTTTGGTTCGTCCCAACTGGGTAAAGACAAAGAACTGCTGCAGAAACTGAAACTGGGTCAGGTGACGTTTGCGCTGCCATCCTCGGTGATGTCATCGGTGGCCGACGAATTCGGCGTTTTTGAAATGCCCTACATCATTCAGTCGCGCGAGCACATGATGGCCGTGCAAGACAGCATTGGCGAGAGCGTGTTGCAAAAGGCCGCCAACGGCAAAGGCTATCGCATCCTGACCTACTTCGAAAACGGCTTTCGCCACATCACCAACAACACCCGACCCATCAACAAACCGGAAGATCTGGCCGGCATCAAATTGCGCACACCCAACGGTGCATGGCGCGTGAAGATGTTCAAACTCTACGGCGCCAATCCGACACCGATGGCGTTCTCGGAAGTATTCACCGCGCTTAAAACGGCGGTGATCGATGGCCAGGAAAATCCGTATGCGCAGATCTGGTCGGCCAAGTTCCAGGAAGTGCAGAAGTATCTGTCCATCACCGGCCACGTCTACACACCGGCCTACCTGCTGGTGTCAGACAAGCACTTTGCCAAACTGCCCGAAGATGTGCAGAGCGCGCTGATCGAAGCCGCACAGGAATCTCAACCCGAGGTTTACGCGCTGGCCGCCCAGCTGGAAACCGATTTGCTGGAAAACCTCAAAAAAGGCGGCATTGCGGTGAACACTGCCGACAAGGCCGCTTTCGTCGAAGCCTCCAAACCCATCTATGACGAGTTTGCCGAGTCCGTGAAAGGCGGCGCCGAACTGGTCAGCAAGATTCAATCGCTGGTCAAGTAAACGCACCGGCCAGCCAGTAATGGCGGCCAAAGCAAACCGGCCGACCGCGCATTGCTGCCCGGTCGGCCGGTTTGCTTTCAGCGACAGATCATCGGTGCCTCAGGGCGCCCGATCCTTGCGCTGTCCCCTCCGTTCAGCGACCGGTCCATTGCGGCGGACGCTTCTCGGTAAAGGCCTTG
>CAXBNM010000408.1:0-3777 GCA_963976885.1 uncultured Burkholderiaceae bacterium | reverse complement strand
CCGCTGACCTCTTGCATGCCATGCAAGCGCTCTCCCAGCTGAGCTATACCCCCAAGCAAGCCAACGATTATAAGACGACTTTTCGATGATGTAAAGTTGCTGCTTTAAATATTTTGGTGAACGCATGTCAGCAACGCTAATCGACGGTGCCGCCCTGGCCCGGGAGATCCGGGAACAGTGTGCCGAAGGCGCCCGTGAACTAACCGCAGCCGGCCATAAACCGGGCCTGGCAGTCATCCTGGTAGGCGACGACCCGGCCTCATCAGTTTACGTCAAACATAAGGTCACCGATTGCGAACAGGTCGGTATCCATTCAGTGCTGCATCGGCTGCCGGCCGAAACCACCGAGGCGCAGTTGCTGGCACTCGTCGGTCAACTCAATACCGATCCGAGCATCCACGGCATTCTGGTGCAGCTGCCCTTGCCCGCTCAGATCAGCGATCGCCGCGTGATCGAAACCATCGATCCGCGTAAAGACGTTGACGGCTTTCATGTCAGCAGCGCCGGCGCCCTGATGACCGGTCAACCAGGCTTTGCACCCTGCACGCCTTTTGGCGTGATGAAGATGCTGGAAAAAGCCGGCGTCAACCCGAGCGGCAAACATGCTGTAGTGGTCGGGCGCAGCAATATCGTTGGCAAGCCGCAGGCGATGCTGCTCTTGCAAGCCGATGCAACCGTCACCATTTGTCATAGCAGGACGCCTGATTTGGCTTTGCACACGCGCCAGGCCGATATTCTTGTGGTGGCCGCCGGCCGCGTTGATATGGTGACCGCTGACATGGTCAAGCCCGGTGCCGCCGTCATCGACGTGGGCATGAATCGCAATGCGCAGGGCAAGCTGTGCGGCGATGTGGCCTTTGACACGGTACGCGAGGTTGCGGGCTGGATTACGCCGGTACCCGGCGGGGTGGGCCCCATGACTCGCGCGATGCTGCTGGTCAATACCCTTACCGCCACCAAGGCACAGACGGGCGTCTGAGCGGCTTCAGCCGGGACAATACGGGCTGTCACTCCCTAGCGGGGTGCTCAGCCCGAACCTGTCGCCACTGGCTCAGGCTTCATGCCGTTGACGCGGACATTTCACCGTTCGCGCGGCCAGTTGTTTCAGCCTGTTTACGCAGGCGCCATGATTGCCATTGCTACCGTCACGTCGGGGTCCCGCTCAGCCGGGCTCCGGCCCAGCCTCAAGGATTCTGTTCATGAAAACCCAAGCCTCCGCCAGCAACCCTTTGCTCGACTTCAGCGACCTGCCCCGCTTTGATCAATTCGATGTTGCGCAGATAGATCCGGCGCTCGACATCTTGCTCGAGCAGGCCCGCCAGGCGCTGGCCGTGGCCACCGACGCCACCACCGAGCCGAGCTGGGCCAATGTGGTGGAGCCGCTGGAACTGGCCACCGAGCAACTGGGCCGGGCCTGGGGCATCGTCGGGCATCTGAGCAGCGTGGACGACTCCCCGGAGCTGCGCGAGGCCAACAATCGCAATCTGCCGCGCGTCACGCAGTTCTGGACCGAACTGGGTCAGAACGAAGCCTTGTTTGCCCGCTACAAGGCGTTGCGCGACAGTGCCGAATTTGCGCAGTTGTCGGCGCCGCGCCAGTTGATCATCGAGCATGCCCTGCGCGACTTCCGCCTCGGCGGTGCCGAACTCAAGTCTCCCGGTCGCGAACGCTTTGCGCAAATTCAGGAGCAAAGCGCGACCCTGGCGCGCAAGTTTTCGGAAAACGTCCTCGATTCGACCAACGCCTTTGAACACATCGTGACCGACCCCGAGCAATTGACCGGCCTGCCGGACGATGCGATCAAAGCTGCCGCCGCCGATGCGAAAAAGCACGACAAACAAGGCTATCGCTTCACCTTGCAGTTTCCCTCCTACCTGCCGGTGATTCAGTACGCCGACAGCCGCGAGCTGCGCGAGACGCTGTACCGGGCCTATGCCACGTTGGCCTCGGCCCAGGCGCAGGCGCCGACCGATGAAGAGCAACGCGCCAGGTTCGACAACAGCGCCGTCATCGATCAGATTCTCGCCTTGCGCGCCGAAGAAGCGAAGTTGCTGGGCTTTGAGAGCTTTGCCGAGGTCTCGCTGGTGCCCAAGATGGCCGACTCGCCCACCGAAGTCATCGCCTTTTTGCGCGACCTGGCCGCCCGCGCCCGCCCCTTCGCCGAGCGCGACCTCGATGAAGTGCGCAAATTTGCCGCGGCCGAACTGAACCTGCCCGAACTGCAGTCGTGGGATCTGGCCTACGCCTCGGAAAAATTGCGCCAATCGCGCTACGCGTTCTCGGACACCGAGGTCAAACGCTACTTCCAGTTGCCGCGGGTGTTGCAGGGTTTGTTCGCACAGGTCGAGAAGCTCTTTGACGTGAAGATTCGCGACGACAAAGCCAGTGCCTGGGATGAATCGGTGCGCTTTTACCGAATTGAACGCGCCGGCCAGCTACTGGGTCAGTTTTATCTCGATCTGTTTGCGCGGCCCACCAAGCGCCCCGGCGCATGGATGGATGGCGCCCGCTCGCGCGCACGGCGCAGCAGCGGCACGCAGACGCCGGTGGCCTACCTGGTGTGCAACTTTCAGCCACCGGTTGGTGACCAACCCGCGCTGCTCACGCATAACGACGTCACGACCTTGTTTCATGAGTTTGGCCACGGCTTGCACCACATGCTGACGCAGGTCGACGAATTGTCGGTGTCGGGCATCTCCGGCGTTGAATGGGATGCGGTCGAGTTGCCGAGCCAGTTCATGGAAAACTTCTGCTGGGAGTGGCCGATCGTCGAATCCATGTCGGCCCATGTCGAAACCGGCGAGTCCTTGCCGCGCGCGTTGTTCGACAAAATGATCGCCGCGCGCAACTTCCAGGCCGGCATGCAGACCTTGCGCCAGATCGAATTCTCGCTGTTCGACATGTTGCTGCACGCTCAGGCGCATCCGGATCCGGTCAAGCGCCCGGTGCAGCAGATTCTTGACGAGGTGCGCGCCGAGGTAGCGGTGTTTACACCGCCGCCATTCAACCGCTTCCAGAATGCGTTCTCGCACATTTTTGCCGGCGGTTACAGCGCTGGCTATTACAGCTATAAATGGGCTGAAGTACTGTCGGCCGACGCTTACGCGGCCTTCGAAGAAGCAGCATTAGAGCCCAATTCGGGGGATGCGCTTCAGCAAACCGGCCAGCGCTTTCTGCACGAAATTCTGGCCATGGGAGGCAGCCGACCGGCCATCGCCTCTTTCAGAGCGTTCAGAGGGCGGGACCCGCAGATCGAGGCTCTGCTTCGCCATAATGGCATGCATGAAAATTCCATATCGGAGTCCCGGCATGCCTAAGTTGCGCTCGGCACTGTTCTTCAGTATTGCCTGCACCATGCTCCTGGCGAGCACGGCGCAGGCGCAATACAAGTGGATCGAAGCCAACGGTCGAATCGGCTACGGAGACCGACTGCCCTCGCATAACGTCAAAATTCTGAAAAGCCCGCCAACCATTGCCCGCACCGCTGCTGGCAATGAAGCGGCTGCCGACACGACCGGCGACATGCCTTACGAGTTGCGCAACGCCGTGCGTAGCGCACCAGTCACGCTTTACACCACGCCCAACTGTGGTCCGTGTGATATGGCTCGCGATCATTTGCGCAATCGTGGCATCCCTTTCAGTGAAAAGGTGGTGTCGAGCACGCGCGATGTTGAAGCGTTTCAGGCGCTGGGCTTCCCAAGTGAAAGCGGCTTGCCGCTGGTTACGGCCGGCAACAACCGCGAGGTTGGTTACCACGGGCTGCGCTGGGATGACTTG
>CAXBNM010000407.1:0-3779 GCA_963976885.1 uncultured Burkholderiaceae bacterium | reverse complement strand
GAGATCGATCCGATCTGCGCCCTGCAAGCGGCGATGGAAGGCTACAAGGTTGTAACGATGGAATATGCGGCCGACAAAGCCGACATTTTCGTGACCGCTACCGGCAACAAGGACATCATCCGCAAAGAGCACATGGCCGCCATGAAAGACCAGGCGATCGTTTGCAACATTGGTCACTTCGACAATGAAATTCAGGTTGCCAGCCTTGAAGACTGCACCTGGGAAAACATCAAGCCGCAAGTCGATCACGTGATCTTCCCCGACGGCAAGCGCATCATCCTGCTCGCCGAAGGCCGCCTGGTAAACCTGGGTTGCGCCACCGGTCACCCGTCGTTCGTGATGTCCTCCTCGTTTGCCAACCAGACCATGGCGCAGATCGAACTGTGGGCCAACCGCGATCGGTACGAAGTCGGTCAGGTTTATGTGCTGCCCAAGCATCTCGATGAGAAAGTGGCACGTCTGCACCTGAAGAAACTCGGCGTTCAGTTGTCCGAGCTGTCGGCCGATCAGGCTGGCTATCTTGGCGTGCCGGTTGAAGGCCCCTTCAAGCCCGATACCTACCGCTACTAAGCCCCTGCGCCCGACCCTGGTCGGGCCTGCCAGCGCGCGGAGCCAGGCTCCGTGCGACGGCTGCCGGCGACGTTGCCGGCAGTCGGTTTCTCTTGCTTACGGTTCGCTATGACATCGATGATCAGTTTTGAGTTTTTTCCGCCCAACACGCCGGCAGGCGTCGACAAACTGGTCGCCACGCGCGCCCAGCTCAATGCTCTGCGCCCCTCGTTCTACAGCGTCACGTATGGCGCGGGTGGGGCAACGCAGGAAAAGACCTTCAACACTGTTCGCGACATGGCCGCCGAAGGCCTCGACGTGGCGCCGCACATGAGCTGCATTGGCAGCCGCCGCGAAGCCATTACCGAGCTGCTCGAGCGGTACCGTGAGCTTGGCGTCAAACGTGTCGTGGCTTTGCGCGGCGACCTGCCGTCGGGCTCCGGGCCGCAACACGGTGGTGAGTTTCGCTACGCCAGCGATCTGGTGAGCTTCATTCGCGAGCATGCCGGCGACGCGTTTCACATCGAAGTGGCCGCCTACCCGGAAAAACATCCGCAAGCGCAAAGCTTGCGTGCCGATCTGCAGGCCTTTGCCGCCAAGGTCAAAGCCGGTGCCGACTCTGCCATTACCCAGTATTTCTACAGCGCCGACGGCTACTTCCGGTTTCGCGACGAGTGCACGGCAGCGGGTCTGGATATTCCGATCGTGCCCGGCATCATGCCAATCATGAATGCCACTCAACTGATTCGTTTTTCGGAGGCCTGTGGCGCCGAAATTCCGCGCTGGATCCGCCTGCGCCTGAGCGACTACGGTGATGACCAGGCGTCGATCCGCCAGTTCGGTCACGAGGTCGTGGTCAAGCTCTGCGAGCGCCTGCTTGCCGGTGGCGCACCGGGCCTGCACTTCTACACGCTGAACCAGCCCGGACCGACCGAGATGTTGTGCAAGGCCTTGGGCCTGCCCCGCTCATGACCGTCTGCTGACCTTTCGTCCGCTTCCCCCAAAATACAGGTACCGCCTGACAGTCAGGGACTGACCATTCCGCACTCGCCTCAGTAAGATTCCTGCATCTGACTGAGTTTGAGCGATATGACCTCCAGCATTGCGGAATCTGAAAGCACCACCACGAGTGTGGCAACGGCGGCGCCCGGCGGCGCCATTGTGCATCGCTACAAGATTCCTTGCGCCAAATTACGCCTTGGCATGTTTGTTGCGGAACTGGATCGCCCCTGGCTGGACACGCCGTTCCTGATGCAGGGTTTTGTGATCGGCACCGCCGAAGAGCAAATGGCGCTGGCCCGGCACTGCAAATACGTTTTTGTCGACCTGGAAAAGTCCGACCCCTCGGTGGTCGAGGCGATCAAGGCGGCCGAGATGCGCAAGCTGCCGATCGAGGAATCCAAGCCGCTGCGGGCCGCGTTTGTCACCAACAAGGACGCCGGCCCTGCCGTACCGACCCATCGGAACCGAGAGATTGCCGAAGGGCGTGAACGCTTCAATCGGTACATGAAGCTGATTGAACCGGGCAGCAGCTTCGAGGTGCAGAGTACCGGCTTTTTCGCGGCCATCTGGGCCTGGATTGATCAGCTTTTTGAAAAGCGCGAAGACCCGCGCGCCATCGCCGCCCGGGCCAAGAAGCGCGCCCACGAACTGAAGAAAATGTTGCCGCGCCATGTGAAGCTGCAACAGTACGAAGACAAGGTCAAGATCGAAGACGAGTTGCCGCGCGCCCATGAATCGTTCAAGAAGAGCGAAGACACGCTGCGCGAGCTGATGTCGCATGTGAAGTCGGGCGCGATGCCCAACATCGAGCGCGCCGAAGCGGTCGTCGAGGACATCGTCGAGAGCATGATCAGCAACCCCGATGCCATGATGTGGGTGGCGCGCATGCGCGACCGGAATGTGTCGACCCTCGGCCATGCAATCAAGGTGTCGCTGTATATGGTCGCCATCGGCCGCCATATGGGCTTTCCGAAGAACGAGTTGCACCAGCTTGGCATGATCGGTCTGCTCGCCGACGTCGGCAAAACCAAGCTGCCCAAGGCGGTGCTGCAAAAACCCGGCATGCTGACGGCGCAGGAATACACGGTTGTCAAAGAACACGTCCGGCTCGGTCTCGATGCCCTGCAAAAACAGAAGCCACTGGCCCCGGAAGTGCTTGAGGGGATTGCGCAACACCATGAACGTCTGGATGGCTCGGGCTATCCGAAAGGCCTGAAAGACTCAGAGATCGGTATCTACGGGCGTATGGCCGCCATTGCCGACACTTTTTCCGCCCTGATCACACCGCGGGTGTATGCCAATCCGATTTCACCCCATGAAGCCTTGCTTAACCTGTTTGAGTGGGCCGGCAGTTCGTTTCATGAACCGTTGGTCGAGCAGTTCGTGCAGGCGGTCGGGGTGTTTCCGGTTGGCTCGATGGTCGAGTTATCGACCCACGAAATTGCGATCGTTTTGGCGCACAATAAGGTTCGTCGTCTTGAGCCGCGTGTGCTGGTGCTGACCTGGCCCGACAAGACCGAACTGGCTACCCCTATCGAGCGCAACCTGTTTGAAAAACCCAGGGGCGCCGATGGCAAACCGATCCGCATTCTGCGCAGTGTGTCAGCCTCCGAGTTCGACCTCAACGTCAACGATTATTACGGCGTTGAAATGGCGAACGCCAATCGTCTGATCTGATCGGATAATTCTGATGCCGATCAAACCCGACCCGACCGAGCAACCATGACAGCACCGACGCGTGAGTACCAACGAAGCCCCAACCGCCTGACGCCAGGCGAGCTGGTCAATGAGTTGCGTCTGCGTCACCAGAGCTCCGGGGAGCGGCGCACCGCCCTGCTGATGCTGCAACTGAACCGTTCAGACCGGCTGCAGGCGCTGGCGCGCAGTGACGGCGCCAACGATGCATTGCGCGAGGTTGCCAAGCGGGTACGCGCCATTTTGCGCAAGGACGACCGCTTCTGCTTCGTCACCCCCGACGAGGTGTGGCTGCTGTTGTGTGAGTTGCCGAGCGAGTCACTGGCCGAGCTGGCCGGGCGCACCCTGCGCGAATCCTTGATGCGGCCGATCAATATCGACCGCGACGGCGAAAACACCACGATCGTGCAATTGCGGCCGGTGGTAGGTGGCTGCTGGGCGCCGGGCGGGCTGATTCCCGACCCGATGACCGTCGTCAGCGCCGCCGCGGCGGCAGCGGTGCGGGCTCGTAACGCCGACGAGCATGTGCTGGT
>CAXBNM010000406.1:0-3787 GCA_963976885.1 uncultured Burkholderiaceae bacterium | reverse complement strand
CAAGTCGGCGGCGGCAGCCTGCTCACCGGCGTGCTCGCCGCCTTGCTGGCCGCCTGCTTCTATGGACTGGCCGCCAGTTTCATGCGCCGCTATCTGGCCGGCGTGAACTCGCTGGCGGGCGCCACCGGCAGCCAGCTCTCGGCCTCGGCGGTATTGCTGGTACCGGGGTTGTTGTTCTGGCCGGCTGAGATGCCGGGGCTGACGGCCTGGCTGGCGGTGGTAATGCTCGGGGTGTTCTCGACCGGCCTGGCTTATCTTCTGTATTTCCGGCTCATTGACAGCCTGGGGCCCGCCCGAGCGATGACCGTAACTTTCGCCATTCCGGTGTTCGGCATCTTCTGGGGAGCGGTGTTGCTCGATGAATCTGTCACCGCAATGATGCTGGCCGGTGCGGTGCTGGTCGTGGCCGGTTGTGCGCTGACAGTCGGCGTGTGGCCGCGCAAGCGCCGGGGCTAGCCCGGCGCTGCGCAGAGCCGTCGATCAGTGAATTTCCGGGTCCGGCGTGTTGTCGGGCTCGGCCAGGAAGTCGAAGTCGCAGCCCTGGTCGGCCTGCATCACGTGGCGGTTGTAGAGCAGGCCGTAGCCGCGTTCGAACTTCTGCTCCGGTGCCTTCCACTGCGCCCGGCGTTTGGCCAGTTCTTCGTCGCTGACTTCCAGCTCCAGTTTGCGGGCCGATACATCGAGCGAAATCATGTCGCCGGTGCGCACCAGCGCCAGCGGTCCGCCGACGGCCGATTCGGGCGCAACGTGGAGCACCACGGTGCCGTAGCTGGTGCCGCTCATGCGTGAATCGGAAATACGCACCATGTCGCGCACGCCTTGCTCAAGCAACTTCTTGGGCAATGGCAGCATGCCCCACTCAGGCATGCCGGGGCCGCCTTGCGGGCCGGCATTGCGCAGCACCAGCACCGAATCGGCGGTGACCGGCAAATCGGGATCGTCCAGGCGCGCGTCCATGTCGTTGTAGTCTTCAAACACGACGGCCGGGCCGCGATGCGTGGCCAACTCCGGCGACATGGCCGAAGTCTTGATGACGGCGCCGCTGGGGCACAGATTGCCTTGCAGAATCGCGACGCCGCCTTCCTTCTCAAGCGCGGTTTCGCGCGAGCGAATCACATCGTCCTTGTAGATCTTGGCGTTGCTGATGTTCTCGCCAATCGACTTGCCGGTGCAAGTGGGCGCATCCAGATGCAGCGAGTCGCCGAGCGACTTGAAGAATGCGGTAGAGCCGCCTGCGTACTGCAAGTCTTCCATCAGGTATTTACCTGAGGGCCGCAGATTCAGGGTCATCGGGGTGGTGCGGGAAATGCGGTCGAAGTCGGTCAGCTGCAGATCAACTCCGGCCCGACGTGCCATGGCCATCAGGTGGATGACGGCATTGGTCGAGCCGCCACCGGCCATCATCACGGTGATGGCGTTTTCAAAGGCTGCCTTGGACAGCAGATCGGACGGCTTCAGGTCTTCCCAGACCATATCAACCGCCCGTTTGCCGCTGGCCGCGGCCAGTCGTGAGTGACCCGAGTCGGCCGACAGCGTGGTGGCGCCGCCCGGCAGAATGAAACCCAGTGCCTCGGTCACGCAGGCCATGGTTGAGGCCGTGCCGAAGGTCATGCAAGTGCCGAAGGAGCGAGCAATGCCCATCTCGACTTCGTCCCATTCGGCATGGGTGATGTTGCCGGCGCGCAGTTCGGCGTGATACTTCCATACATCGCTGCCCGAGCCCAGGTCTTGACCATGCCAGTTGCCGCGCAGCATCGGGCCGGCCGGCATGAAGATGGTGGGCAGGTTCATGCTGATGGCACCCATCAGCAGACCCGGTACCGTTTTATCGCAACCGCCCAGCAGCACACAGCCGTCGGCAGGGTAGGAGCGCAGAATTTCCTCGGTCTCCATCGCCAGCAGATTGCGATAGAGCATGGTGGTGGGTTTCTGCATCGGTTCGGCCAAAGTCAGGGCCGGAATTTCTACCGGGAAACCGCCGGCTTGCCAGATGCCGCGTTTGACCTCTTCGGCACGCTGGCGCAAGTGGGTATGGCAGGGGTTGATGTCGCTCCAGGTGTTGACCAGGGCGATGACCGGCTTGCCGCCGAAGTCTTCCCGTGTGTAGCCCTGTTGAAACGTCCGTGAGCGATGGCCGAAGGCGCGCAGATTATCCAGACCATACCAACGATGACTGCGGAGTTCTTCAGGTTTCTTACGGCTCATGGCGGGCAGTTCCAAAGGGGTTTAAAAGAGCCCCGATAATGCCATGAGGCGCGCCGCGCCCCGAAAACCACTGTCTGCCCACTGGTGTCGATCAGCCGATACCGCCCAGGTCGAACAAGCTGCCGATCAGCCAGGTCAGCAAACCGGCCAGGGCGCCGATGCCCAGCATGCGCAAGCCAGAGGTCAGCGCGGCGCGACCGGTGAACAGGGAGAGCAGCGCACCAACGCCAAACAAGGCCAGCGCTGCCACCGTAATGCTGACCCAGACGGCCTGCCCGGCGGGCAGAAACAGCAGCGGCACAACCGGCACCAGCGCACCGAGCGCAAACGATACGAACGATGCACTGGCTGCGCCCAGCGGCGAGCCGAGCTCGTTCGGGTTGAGGCCGAGTTCTTCGCGCGCCATTGTGTCGAGCGCCAGTTCGGGGTCGGCAATGAGGGTGCGGGCAATGCGGTCGGCATCTTCGGGGCTCAAGCCCTTGGCTTCGTAGATGACGGCCAGCTCGGCCCGCTCGGCTTCGGGGAATTCGCGAAGCTCGGCGCGCTCGAGATCGAGTTGATGCAGGTAGAACTCACGCTGTGATCGCACCGACACGAACTCACCGGCCGCCATCGACAACGCGCCGGCAAGCAAGCCGGCAATGCCGGCCAGAATCAGGGTGGGGCTGCCCGAGCCGGCACCGGCCATGCCGAGAATCAGGCTGGTGTTGGAGATCAGTCCGTCGTTGACGCCGAACACCGCGGCACGCAGATTGGAGCCGTTGTCGCTGCCGTGGTGCAGTTGCGAAATATCTTTGATGTCGACGTGGCCGCGCAGATGCGCCGCGTCGTAGGCGCCCAGACCCCGAACCTTGAGGTTGGACAGCAAGCCGCGAATGGGCCGCACGCCGAGTTGTCTGGCCAGCCAGACGGCAAGCTGGGCGCGCCGTCCAAGTGTCACAGGACCGGACACGGTTTCGGCATTGATGCCCATGCCGTTCAATTGGCGAGCCAGTGCATCGGTCTGATTCTGCGACGCGTCACCGAGCCGTTGCAGCATATAGGCCATGCGGTGGTCGGCCTCATGGCTGGCCAGCGCCCGGTACAGAGCCGCGTGTTCGCGTTCATCACGAAAAGCGCTGAGCAGGCGGTCCGGATCGGACGGCAAATGCCGTCCGTCCGAACCGCTGCGACCCGAAGTGCTGGTCATTGCCTGCCCCATCAGGGAATGCGAGCCTCGATCAGGCTCGGGCCTTCGCCGGCCATCGCCGCTTTCATCGCCCGAACCAGTTCGTCGACGGTGCCAACCGACACGGCCGGCACACCCATGCCCTTGGCCAGCGACACCCAATCGAGATTGGGGTTGTCGAGGTTGAGCATCTGCTTGGCACGCTCGCCGGGGTTATCGACACCAACGTGTTTCAGTTCGCCTTGCAGGATGCGGTAGGCGTTGTTGGCGAGGATGATCGTGCAGATTTGCAGCTGCTCGCGCGCTTGCGTCCACAGCCCTTGCAAGGTGTACATGGTGCTGCCATCCGCCTGCAGGCTGACGACTTGCCGGCCGGGGCTGGCAATGGCGGCGCCGGTGGCCAGCGGCGAACCG
>CAXBNM010000405.1:0-3815 GCA_963976885.1 uncultured Burkholderiaceae bacterium | reverse complement strand
CGGCCCGACCGGAAGCCGGCCACCTGATCGACTCCCCCGGCTTTCAGCAATTCGGCCTGTCGCATCTGTCGCGCTCGCAACGCGAACATGCCATGCCCGATTTCAATGATTACCTTGGTCAGTGCCGCTTTCACAACTGCCAGCACGAGAAAGAACCAGGCTGCGCCATCGTCGCCGCTCGCGATGCCGGCCTGATCGATCCGTTGCGCTACAAACTGTTTATCGGGCTGAGTGAATTCGACTGAGTGAATTCGACTGATTGAATTCGGCTGAGTGAGTTCGGCAGATGCAGTTCGACTGATTGAGTTCGACCGACCGAGAGCCGCCACTCGAATCAGACCGGCTACGCCAATCGCATCAACGCCAAACGAAGTCAGGCGCGCAGAAACTGATACAGATTGCGCAAAATGGCTGCGGTGACGCCCCAGATGAAAAACTCGGTCTGGTCGGTGTCGCGATGCCAGGGCATCGAATAAAAGGTCCGGGCATTGGCGCCCTCGCCCCAATGATGGCGACGGTGATTGCGCGGATCCATCAGGTAGGCCAGCGGCACCTGAAAGGTATGCGCCACCTCATTCGGATCCGGCTTCAGCGTCGGCTCATCGCGCAGCAAGGCCACCACTGGCGTGACATCAAAACCGGTCCCCGTCTGATAGCCAGGCAATCGGCCAAGCACTTGCGAGGCCACCAGATCGAGGCCGACCTCTTCATGCGCCTCACGTAATGCGGTTGCCACCCGATCGGTATCGGTGGGCTCGACCGCCCCACCCGGAAACGCAATCTGACCGGCATGCGCACGCAAATGCCCCGGCCGCACCGTCAGCAATACTTCGGGCTCGGCATGACAGGTAAGAATGGGAATCAGGACTGCCGCCGCCCGGGTCCGGGCCGGCGCGTCAGAGCTGCGATCGGAAACGATCTCGGGGGTCCAGGGCGTTGTCGCCCGGGCGAAGCGCTGCACGAGTGCCGCCTCGGACAATGCCGCAGCGGCAATCGGCGGCAGACTGCTGTCTGTCGCCGATTCGTCGACTGGAAGTTCTCTGGGATCGAACCCGCGGACCGAGCTCGCTCCCAGGACTACACGGGCCGGTTTCAGGCTTTCTTGTCGGCCTTGCGTGCCGGCAGTTTTTCTTTGATGCGGGCCGCTTTACCGGACAGGTCGCGCAGGTAGTACAGCTTGGCACGGCGAACATCACCGCGACGCTTCAGTTCGATCGACGCGATCAGCGGTGAATACTGCTGAAAGGTCCGCTCAACACCCTCACCCGAGGAAATCTTGCGCACGGTAAAGGCCGAGTTCAGACCGCGGTTGCGGCGGGCGATGACTACGCCTTCATAGGCCTGCACACGCTTGCGGGTGCCTTCAACAACGTTGACGTTGACGACGACGGTGTCGCCCGGAGAAAACTCAGGATGGTTCACACCGAGACGGGTGATCTCTTCCTGCTCGAGGGTCTGGATCAGATTCATGGCTATTTACTCTCAAATGCGTCGTACCGACCTGGCGCAACCTGTTGGCAACTGCAACCGGCTTTCATGGCTGGGTCTTGTCTTGTCATGGCGCCTGTCAGTGCCGGTATTACCTGCGCTATTAACCAGGTAACACCCGTGCATCGGACCGGCTGCCCGAACAAGTCTTATTACAAAAGACCCTGTCGGTAGAGGACGAACCCGGCATTATAGCCTGAAGTCAACCGCTAACGACCAGTTCGGCGCGTCAATTTCGTCAAAAACTGCTTGTCCGCATCACTGAGCCCACCTTTGGCTCGCAACGCGGCAATCAGATCGGGCCGTCGCTCCTGCGTCGCCTGCAGCGCCTGCTCGCGCCGCCAGCGGGCGATATTGGCGTGATTGCCCGACAGCAGCACCGGCGGCACGGCCTGCCCGCCCAGCACTTCCGGACGGGTGTAATGCGGCGCATCGAGCAAGCCTTCGGCAAATGAATCCTGCTGCACCGAAGCCGGATCATTGACCGCCCCCGGCACCAGGCGCACCAAAGCATCGATGAGCAACATCGCCGGCAACTCTCCACCGGAGACGACAAAATCGCCAATACTGACTTCGGCATCGACCCGCGCATCAACAAAACGCTGGTCGATCGCCTCGTAGCGGCCGCAAATCAGGGTCAGCGCCGGCGCCTGGCCCAACTCCAGCACCAGTTCATGGTCGAGTCGCCGCCCCTGCGGACTCATCAGCAGCACGGGTCCGGCGGCCGCCTCAGCTGTGGCTGCCTCGGTGGCGTTTCGGAGCGGATCTGTGGACGCAATTGCCCCCACCCCGGCCCGCTGCGCGGCCTGCACCGCGTCGAGTGCCCGCGTCAAAGGCTCCACCAGCATCACCATGCCTGGCCCGCCGCCATAGGCGCGATCATCCACCCGGCGATAATTATCGTCGGTGTAGTCGCGCGGATTCCAGCGCGCCAGCTGCCACAGCCCGCGGTCGAGCGCCCGGCCGGTAATACCGGCCGTCGCCACTGCATCGAACATTTCGGGAAATATCGACACGACATCGATGCGCATCGGCCCCTCCTGACTCAGTCCCAGTCCGGGTCCCAGTCGGCAATGATTCGCCGCTGCGCCAGATCGACCTCGGTGATGTAGGTCTTGACGAACGGAATCAGCCGCTCCGGAATCCGGTCGGCACCGTCGCCAGCGCGAATCTGCAGAAACGGCCCGCCGCCATGATCCTGCACGGCAAGCACTGTTCCAAGAGAGACCTCACGCTGCCCGATCACCTCGCAGCCAATCAGATCGACCCAGTAAATCTCGTCGTCATCGGCTTGCGGGAAGCGCGCACGCGAAAGCGCCACCTGCGCCCCTTTCCAGGACGCGGCGAATTCGCGATCAGCAAAACCTTCCAGCGACAGAATCAGCGTTTGCCCATGGACCTGGCGTTGCAGCACCGTCCA
This sequence comes from uncultured Burkholderiaceae bacterium, assembly GCA_963976885.1. Classification (GTDB taxonomy): domain Bacteria; phylum Pseudomonadota; class Gammaproteobacteria; order Burkholderiales; family Burkholderiaceae_E; genus JAUIAI01. The sequence continues at coordinate 907 of CAXBNM010000405.1, read as the reverse complement.
CTCACTGGTCTGCCCCTCGCGGGTCAACCAGATGCGTCGGGCGCTGGCCAGCGCTGTCCCGGGCCCGCCGTATGGCTCCACCTTCAGTTGGCCTCGCACGCCAAAGGCGTCGAGAACCCGACCCATATCAATCAGATCAGTTGGTGGCTTCATACGGCCAGAGTCCATCCGCAGCAGCTGCTCCCGGACAGGAGCACACCGCCAACGCTAATGATTACTCGGCAGCGGGCTGTTCACCAGCGGCAGCCGCTTCAGCGGCGGCGGCAGCAGCAGCCTGCGCAGCAGCGGCTTCAGCTGCTTCAACCTTTTTGCTCTTGCGAGCCGGGCGCTCACGAGCCGCACCGCGCTCGGGATCGCGCGCCACCTGCTTGAGCAGACGCTTGACGGCCGGCGACAACTGCGCGCCTTTGCTGGTCCAGTATTCGACCCGCTCAGTGGCAACCGTCACTTCGCGTTCGCTGGCCGCAGCCATGGGGTTGTAATTACCGAGCCGCTCGATAAAGCGGCCATCACGGCGATTGTGATGATCGGTGGCAATGATGTTGTAAAACGGCCGCTTTTTGGAGCCGCCGCGTGAAAGTCTGATGACAACCATAGATTCCTCAAGTTGGGTCAGCAAGGTAACCCGCGATTCTAGCACCACTGCGGCAAAACTCGAACCCTTCCGGCGAGGAATCTGCGCCAACATGAAGCTGAGGAGCCTCTTCAGCATAGGTAAAAGGTCGCAAGATGCCATTTGCGGCAGTCTTTCACCGCCGGTCGGCGCTCCGGCAGGCGCACAAATATGCGAACATCACGATCTGATGGCAGAACCACACTTCAATCCCGACCAAAGCCAGTCCGCCAGCGACGAAGCGCTCGAGCAAGCCCTTGAAAAGGTTCGCCGGGAAGCGCGCGCCCGGGCCCG
>CAXBNM010000404.1:0-3822 GCA_963976885.1 uncultured Burkholderiaceae bacterium | reverse complement strand
CACTGGTCCGGATTGGCGGGGGCGATTATGCAGGCCGTTAATACCGAGTTTGTGCGTCTGCCGTTGATTCTCACCCCGGCCAACTATGCCTTTGCGGTGTTGGTGGTCACCCTCGCCTCCGTGATTTCTGCCGTGTTGGCGTGTCGCTATCTCAATCGTCTCGATCTCGTCAGTGTGCTTAAAGCGCGTGATTAATTTTTCATCTCACACATTATATTTTCACGACTCACCTCATGGGTAATTATCATTCATCTTCTCGTAGGGCAGCATCGGCTCCGGTTTTTCGGGTGAAGGAACTGACGAAAATTTACGGTCAGGGTGAAGCTGAAGTGCGTGCCTTGGGCGGCGTTGATTTGGAATGTCGCGAAGGTGAATTTCTCGTCGTGCTCGGCGCCTCCGGCAGCGGCAAATCCACACTGCTTAATTTATTGGGCGGGCTCGATACTCCGACCAGTGGAGAGCTCCATTACCGTGATTGGAATCTTGGCGCGGCTGATGATGATGGCCTCACTCAATATCGGCGCGAAGCGGTGGGATTTGTTTTTCAGTTCTACAATCTGATTCCCAGTCTGACTGCCCGTGAGAATGTCGCGTTGATTACGGAGATCGCTTCCAACCCGATGAGCGCGGAGGAGGCGCTAGAGTTGGTGGGACTGGGCGAGCGCTTCGATCATTTTCCCTCGCAGTTATCGGGCGGCGAGCAGCAGCGCGTGGCCATTGCACGCGCCGTGGCCAAGCGCCCCGACATCTTGTTGTGCGATGAACCCACCGGCGCGCTTGACGCCGAAACCGGCCGCATCGTGCTGGGCGTGCTCGATCAGGTCAATCGCGAAACCGGCACCACCACCGCCATCATCACGCACAACGCGGCCATTGGCGCGCTGGGCGATACCGTCGTGCGCATGAGCAGTGGCGAGATTGTCGAGCGGCGCCGCAATGCGGTGCGGGCCAGCGTCGACGAAATGCAATGGTGAAGTCAGTGCCATGCATGCGCTGAGCCTGAAGCTGTGGCGTGAGCTCTGGCAACTCAAGGGCCAGATGCTCTCGATCGCGCTGGTGGTGGCCACCGGCACGATGACTGTCGTCACCATGCGCGGCAGTTACGACTCACTGGTGCAGGCTCAGCAGGCGTATTACCGCGAAACCCGCTTTGCGCAGATATGGGCGCCGCTCAAGCGTGCGCCCGAATCGATGCGCACGGCGGTGGCAACCCTGCCCGGTGTGACGGCGGTCGATACGCGGGTCGTTGGCGCGGCCAGTCTGGATCTGCCCGGCCTCGATGCACCCGCACAAGGCTTGTTCATCTCGCTGCCCGAACGTGGTCGGCCGCGCCTGAATGACATCCGGCTGGATCAGGGGCGCTACATTGCCGCCGGTCATCCCGACGAAATCATCGTCAATCAGAAGTTTGCCCAGGCGCGCCGGCTCGGACCAGGCGATGCGCTGCAGGCGATCATCAATGGTCGCTCGCGCCGGTTGAGCATTGTCGGCGTGGCCAACTCGCCCGAATATGCGTATGCGTTGCCGCCCGGTTCGCTGTTTCCCGAGAATGATCGCTTTGCCGTGGTCTGGATGGGGCGGCGGGCGCTCGAAGCGGCCTGGAACATGGATGGCGCTTTCAATGAAATCGTCGTCACGCTTGCGCCGGCCGCCAGCGAGGCCGCCACGATTGCCGCGCTGAATCGTTTGCTGGCCCCGTATGGCGGCACCGGCGCCTACGCCAGAAGCCAGCAGATGTCGCACCAGATCCTGCAGGGTGAACTCGATCAGAACAAGGTAATGGGCACGGCGATTCCGGCGGCCTTTCTATTGGTGGCGGCGTTCTTGCTCAATCTGGTGCTCGGTCGCCTGATTACCACGCAGCGCGCCGAGATTGCCTTGCTCAAGGCGTTTGGCTATCGCGATCGGGAGGTTGGCGCGCATTACCTGATGTTCGCGATGGTGGCGGTGCTGGCCGGCGCCGCGCTCGGGCTGGCCACAGGGATTGCACTCGGTCACGGCTACATCGCCATCTATGCGCAGTACTTCAGTTTTCCGGCGCTGAGTTTTGCGTTGCAGCCGGCATTGGCGCTGGTCGCGGTGCTGGTCAGTGTGGCGGCGGCCTGTGCGGGCTCGCTGAGCGCTGTGCGGCGGGCGGCCAGCTTGCCACCGGCCGAAGCCATGCGCGCCGAGCCACCGGCCAGTTTCGAGGCCGGTTGGCTGGAGCGCTCTGGCATCGCCGCCCGTTTGGCGGCGGCCGTGCGGATGATTCTGCGCAATCTGGGCCGTAAGCCCTTGCAGTTGGTGTTGTCGTCGGTGGGCGTGGCGTTTTCGGTGGCGATTCTGGTGGTCGGCTTGTTCATGTTCGACGGGGTGCGCTACATGATGGATATGCAGTTCCGGCAGATCCAGCGTGAAGATCTCAGTGTGTCGTTCAACGAGTCGCTCGACGCCGCGGCCCGCTTTGATCTGGCGCATCTGCCCGGCGTTTCGCATGTCGAGGTGTTTCGCAGCGTGCCCGCGCGTCTGGTTGCCGGCCATCGTGAGCAATCCGTCGCCATTCAAGGTTTGTCCGCCGACAGTCGCTTGCGACGCATCGTGTCGGCCGATGGTTCGATATCGCCGGTGCCGATCAGCGGTGCGGTGCTCAGCGCCACGCTGGCCCGACGTTTGCAACTGAGCCCCGGCGATCTGGTCGAGGTGCAGGTCCTGGAAGGGCGCCGGGCAGTGGGGCAGATTCATGTGGCTGGCGTGGTCGAGGATTTTCTCGGTCTGTCGGTGACCATGAGCCGGCCGGCGCTGGCGCGACTGGTGGGCGGACCGGAGATGATCTCGGGGGCCTTCCTGTCGGTCGACCAGCATGAACGGCATGCGCTTGAAAAAACGCTGAAGCAACTGCCCACTGTTGCGGCGATTGCGTCGCCGGCGGCCACGCTGGCGAGCTTTGAGGAGCAGCTCGGCGACAGCTTGTTCATCTCGATTGGCTTTTTGTTGGGGTTTGCCGGTGTCATTGCGGTGGGCGTGGTTTATAACGGGGCGCGGATCGCGTTGTCGGAACGCAGCCGCGAGCTGGCCAGTCTGCGCGTGATGGGGTTTCGGCGCAGCGAGGTGACGGTGTTGTTACTTGGCGAACAGGCGATCATCACGGCGCTGGCGATTCCGCTGGGCTGGGGTCTGGGCTATCTGCTGGCGCGCGCAATATCGGCGGGCGTTCAGACCGATGCCTATCGCATTCCTTTCATGATCAGTGCCAGCACCTACGGCACGGCGGCACTGGTTGTTATGCTGACAGCGGCGTTGAGCGCCGCCATTGTGCGCCGGCGCATAGATCGGTTCGATCTGATTGCCGTGCTGAAAACCCGTGAGTAAATCCTGATGACGCGAAAAGCAAGGAAATGGTTGATCTGGCTTGGCGCTGCGGTGGTCGTGGCGGCGCTGGCCGTCGTGCTCTGGCAGCCGACCGAGGTGGTGGTCTCAACGGCGCTGGTGGCGCCCGCCGATCTGCAGGTGACGGTGCAAGAGCAGGGCCGCACGCGGGTGCGCGAGCGCTATATTGTTGCCGCCCCCGTAACCGGGCGCTTGTCGCGGGTGGCCTTGCAGGCCGGCGATACCGTGGCGCGAGGGCAAGTGCTGGCCCGGTTGGCACCGCCGCCCGACGACCCACGCGTGCAGGCAACCTTGCGCTCGGCGCTGGCGGTAGCCGAAGCCCGTGCCAGTGAAGTGCAGGCGCAGCTTAAAGAGGCACGCAGCGCCGTCGAGCGCACCCGCCGGGAAGCGCGGCGGCGCGCCGAGTTGCATCAACAGGGTTTGGTCAGCTCCGAAACCCGCGACCTCAGATCGGAA
>CAXBNM010000403.1:0-3838 GCA_963976885.1 uncultured Burkholderiaceae bacterium | reverse complement strand
GACATCCGCTTCGGTCGCGGCCCGCAGGGCGAGCTGTACCTGATGAGCAAGCGCAACCGGATGGTCTATCTGATTACCAATTCGCGTTGAGATGCTTGACGCGCCACTTGTGGCGCGTCAAGCGGTGTGGCCGTTCAGCGAGTCATGCCGCCATGCTGCCAAGCCGCCGCACCCAGTTTTCATCAAGATGCAAGGCCCGATGCCGGGTGCGCCTGGCGGCAACCTCGCGGGCGCCGGCCTGGTCGTCGTTGGCCAGCAGCGCGGCAATCAGCGAATCGACAATGACGTCTTGCTGAGCGCTGCTGCCGCCGATGCGGCTCGCCTCGCGACTGGCCAGTTGCAGGCTGGCGATGGCGCTGGCGGAGTTGCCAGTCACCATATCGAGTAAGGCCTGACAGAACTGCACCATCACTTCGCCGGGCGGTTGCTTGCCGCTGGCGACCAGTGCTGCCACCTGCTCGCGCATTTGTTGCAGTCCGTCGAGATCCTGGGCGCTCGCCAGCGCAAGAGCCTTGTGCCAGTTGAAAAAGGCCGGGCCAGGCTTGGGCAGACAAAGCCTGGCCTGTTCGGCAACCTCTTGCATTTGCGCCTTGCTCAGTGGCTGACCGTGAATGACGCTACGCCAGGCAAACGAGGCCGCATCCATCAGAATCAGCAACGGCGCGGCCAGCGAAACAGCCGGTGCAATGGCCTCGCGGTAAATGGTTTGCGCCTGCTCACCCTCGCCAAGCTGCAACGCAAACAAGGCCTCGTGCCAGCGCAGGTGAGGGTAGAGCGCACTGGTTTGATCGTGCTGGTCCAGCCATTGCCGGATGAAGGCCAGCCCTTCCCGGGCCTGTCCGGTTTCATAGTAACCGTGGGCGCGCGCATGGACGGTCTGGGCATTGTCGGGCATGGCTTGCAAGGCTCTGTCGAGCAAGGCAATCCCGCGCTCGTGACTGCCGGTTTCAACATAAGCCCAGCCCAGATAGGTATCAAACCACCAGTGCGCACCCCAGTGTGGCTCAAGCTTTTGCAGCAAGGCCAACTCCTGCTCGCGACTGTCGGCGGCGCCGCTGAACGCAAACAGGCCAATGGCGCCCACCGCGACCGACAAGGCCATCGCGTCGCGTGGATAGCGATCGATTTCAGCCTGCAGCAGTGCAAACGACTCTGTTGGGTTGCCGTGAATCAGCAAGGCTTGCACTTCAACATGCCAGCGTTCGCGAGCGCTGGCATGTTGCGCCGCGGCGCGGGCGGTGTCGGCGGCCACGCGGGCCTGTGGCACCTGGCCGCTGATTTGCAGCACGCGTGCATGCGCAATATGAGCGAGCGCAAAACCGGCGTCCAGTTCAAGAGCCTGCTCGATATTGGCCAGTACCTCGGCACGGGATTGATAAGACAGCAGCAGATCGACAGCGCGCACATAGGCTTGTGCAGCAGCCTCGTTGCCAGTGGTCAGCGGTAGCCCGAAAGCATCGATTGGCGTCATGGTGTCTCCTGATTCAACCCAGCTCGGCGCGGGCAAACTGCGCGATGGCTCCTGGGGTTGTGAACCACAGTTTACCCTTGTCGCGTACGCGGGCGATATGCTCGAGTGCGCGGCGAAGATGGCGTAATCGGTAGGGCTGTCCGACCAGATACGGATGCAGCGCAATGCCCATGACCAGTGGCTGATCGGCCGACTGCAGCAACATTTCATCGAAGTTATCAATGATCATCTCGGCAAAATCCTTGCCATCCATCTGACGCCCGACAATCATCGGGATGTCATTCAACTCCTGCGGATACGGCACACTCCACAAGGTCTGACCGCTGCGCGTGCGCATCGGTATGGGCTGATCGTCGTGAGACCAGTTGAGCGAATACTCATAGCCTGTTTCGGCGAGCAAGTCCGGTGTGCGTGCGCTTTCCGAAATCCACGGCGACAGCCAGCCGGTCGGCGCGGCGCCGCTGTGCGTGGCGATCTGCGCGCGGCAACTGGCGAGCAGGGCGCGCTCGCGCGCCTGTGGCCATTCGCCCTGGCGCTCGGCATTGGTATGGCCGTGACCAATCAACTCATCGCCACGCGCCACGCAGGCGGCAACCAGTTCCGGGCAGTGCTGATAAAGCGCCGTGTTGATCAGTGCCCCAGCCGGCAAGTGCAATTGATCGAACAGTTGCAGACAGCGCCAGGCACCCACCCGATTGCCATATTCGCGCCATGAGTAATTCAGTACATCGGGCTCGGGTGTCGGAGCGCCGATGCGCGCGCCCAGACCTTCGCCAAACGCAAAGTGCTCGATATTGAAACCAAGATACACCGCCAGCCTGGCGCCGCCCGGCCAGTGGTAGTCGGGGCGGGCGGTAATGGGCGTGTAGTCGAAGCGGCCGTGGCCGGGTAATGACGCTGGTGGTTCGGACGCTGGTGGTTCGGCGGACACTGGCTTGGCTGAACCTGCTTGAGAAGAGTCAGTCATGACGGCACCGTTACGGTTCGATCAGACCGGCCGTCACCATCAGCCGTTCGGCGCTGTCATTCCAGACCGACAATTCAGTGATCAGGCCATGGCTGACGATGTAGCGATCAACATAGCGGTTGCCTTCAAACGGCGTGCCGTCCGGCCATTCGCCATACAACGTGCCCAGGCTGTAGACCACGGTGTGCTCATCGGTGCCGCCCGCCACGGTTTCGGTCGAGTCGATGCTTTTCTTCACCCACTTGTACCGACTGGCATTGAAGGCGGCGCAATCGGCGGGCCGGTGCATCAGCCGGTTGCCGGTGAAATGAATCGTCATCGCGTCGCTGACATAGCGGCTTGCCTGCTCGGGTTCGGGAATCATCACCAGGCGCAGATATTCGTTGACGATCTGCTCCGGGGTCATCGGTTGATCAGGCGCTGTGCTCGTTGTTGGTGCGTTCGTGCTCTCTTGGTGTGCACTCATTGCGAATGGGTCCTTTTGAAGTTGACTTGATGAACGGGCGTACCAATGCGGTGCACGGCGTCTGCCCGGCTGGGCGGCAGACGGATTCATCTGAACCCGTTTGCAGACTCAATGACTAGCAATAAGCATGCAGTGTTGCCGAACGCTTGCATGGTATGGCTCTTGCAATGATCTCCCGGACGGCTCGGCAACAGACGGGCCACAACAGTCAATGACTCGGGGAGGGAACCATGCTTGAGAACACCTGGATTGCCAAGGCAGTCGGCACGCGTTGGTCGGCAATGCGTCGGCAGACAGTCCTTGGATTGAGCGCTGCCATGTTGCTCGGCGCCGCCGGCACGGCAACGGCGGCAGAGCCCATCAAGATTGGTCTGGTAGCGGCGTTGTCGGGGCAGTCGGCCTTGTCGGGGCAGGCCATCACGCGTGGTCTTGAGCTGGCGATTGATGAAATCAATGCCAAGGGTGGCCTGCTTGGTGGCCGGCCGGTGACGTTGATTCGTCGCGATGATGAATCGAATCCGGCCAAGGGCGTGCTGGCGGCGCGCGAGCTGATCTACAAAGAGAAAGTGGTGGCGTTGTTTGGCGGACTGGACACGCCGGTGTCGATGGCGATTGTGCCACTCGTCAATCAGGAGAAGGTGCCCTTCATGGGGCCGTGGGCCGCCGGCACGCCGGTTACGAAAAACGGCGCCAAGCCCAATTTTGCGTTCCGGGTTTCGGCGGTGGACGAGATCGTCAGCGTGGCGATGCTCGAGTATTCGAGCAAGACTTTCGGCGTCAAGAAGCCTGGTCTGATGCTGGTCAACAACCCATGGGGCGAATCGAACGAGAAAGGCCTGGCGGTTGCGATGAAGGACAAAGGCGTCACCGCTGCCGGCATCGAAAAGTTTGAGGGCAACGACCTCGACATGGTGCCGCAACTGAGCCGGCTCAA
>CAXBNM010000402.1:0-3850 GCA_963976885.1 uncultured Burkholderiaceae bacterium | reverse complement strand
CACGTCGCGAGTCATCAGTCCGTCGACTGATTGCGGCAGGGTTTGACCCGGCGTTTCGGCCATGCGGCGGACAATGTCTCGTTCGGAGAGAATGCCTTGCAAGGTGCCGTCCTGGTCGGTGACGAGGACCGCGCCGATGCTTTTTTCTCTGAGCAGCATCACCACATCGTGGATGGTGTCAGTGGCACGGACCGTGACTACGGTGTCGCCTTTTCCTTCCAGCAGCATGGCGACCGTCGAACGACTGTGTGAAAGGTTCGAGTCGATGGTCTGACTTTTGGTATGCCCGCCGGCTGTCTCGGACTTATCGGCTCGTGTTGGCGGTTGGTATGAGCTTGGCATGTGCAGGGTCTCCCTGTCGTTAAAACGGTCGCTTTCGTGCATCCCAGCGCTTCAAGTATGGATCAGAATCGATTGCTTCGTGCAATTGGCCAGAGGCAGGGAGAGCAATAATGTTTGACAACCTTAACCTGACACCCGTTATCGGCGCACTGATTGTGGTCATTGCCGTGGTGTGTGGCCATCGGTTTCGGCTCGCCTGGAAAGAGCAAACACCGGGTTGGCAGCGCCGGGCGTGGGTATTCGGCGTGCTGGCGGGGCTTGGCTTGCTGATTCTGGCTTTTGTGCCGCTCAAATACTGATGGCGCTGGTCTGATCTGACCGGGCTTGGGTTGAACCCGTTTTCCATTGTGGAGTCTGATAATGAACCGCTGGTTTCTGGCCCTTGGTGGCGCGGTTTTCCTGGTGATCTGGTTGTTTACGGCCGGGCCGCTCAGTAACCATCGTCAGGTTATCCGGCTGGCCGGCGACACCATGGGCACCAGTTATCACATTACGGCAATTGGTAGTGATTTGGATGAGGCTGCTTTGAGCGAAGCGGTCGAGCAGCGGCTCAAGGCCGTCAATGCCAGCATGTCCAACTGGGACCCGAACTCCGAGGTATCGACGTTTTCGGCTTCAAAGCAGACCGATCCGGTCAAAATGAGTGATGGTCTGGCCGCCGTCATGACCGCCGCGGCCCAGATCAATGAGCAGAGCGAAGGTCGGTTCGACGTTACGCTGGGGCCGCTGATCGACCTGTGGGGCTTCGGGCCGCGCAAGCCGGGCGATCCGATGCCCTCGGAGGCCGACATAGCGGCGGCTTTGCAGCATGTCGGCCAATCTCGGTTGCTGTCGATCGACAGCTCTGGCGCGACCCTGGCCAAGTCAGACCCCGAGGTGGGTATCAATCTGAGTGCCATTGCCAAGGGCTATGGCGTGGACGCAGTTGCGCAGGTTCTGCAGGAAGCCGGTGTTGAGAGCTATATGGTCGAGATTGGCGGCGACCTTGTCACCCGGGGCCTGAATCCGGACAACGAGGTCTGGCGCATCGGTGTTGAAAAGCCAAGCCCTGGTGCGCACGATGTGCAATTGGTTGTGCCGGTTGGCGATCGCGGGCTGGCCACTTCCGGCGATTACCGGAATTTCTTTGAAGCCGATGGCGTGCGTTACTCCCATGTGCTGGACGCAAGCACGGGTCGGCCCATCACCCACCTGACGACCTCGGTGACAGTGGTGGCCGATAACGCAATGCTGGCCGACGGCTGGGCCACGGCCATGCTGGTACTGGGTCAGGAGGCGGGCCTGAGAATTGCCGATGCCCATAACCTGGCTGTGTTCTTCATCAGCCGGGATGCAGTCGGTCCGCAAGGCAAGTATATTACGGCCCAGAGTGACGCTTTCACCGCCGTGTTAAACCCGGAGTAATCAACATGAGTACCTTCATCTTCGCTTTTATTCTGCTTGCCCTTGTTATGGTGGGCATGGCGCTGGGGGTCATGTTTGCGGGCAAAACCATCAAAGGCAGTTGCGGCGGGTTGAACGCCATTTCCGGTGCTGATAAATGCCTTGTCTGCAAAAAAGACATCGATCCCGACAGCCCGCTCATTGATCGCCTGGCCTGCAAGCGCGCCCGCGGGATGGTTGCCGAGATCGTGCCGGTCAGCTCTGATTCGCGTAGCTGAGGCGCTTTGATGGCGGTGTCTGCGTGAAGCCTACCGCCTGGGCCGGGCCGACGGGTTTTGCCCGTTCGCGGGCAATACTCACAGAAATCAGGGGTTTCAAGGCATAAAGGCCGCCGGTATGATTTCTCAGGTCCAAAAGAACAATCGGGGCCTGAAAACATGTTCGCCATTCTTTCTCGGGCCCTTCGCCTGATCTGTTCGATTCAGGCGGTGGTGGTCACGCTTACACTTCTGGTTGCCTGGCCAGCAACGGCGAGCGTCAAATGGGAAGTGCGCCAGATCACCGACGCAATGACCGATGTGCAGACGGCTACAGCCGCGGTGCGCAAGCGAGGTTGCTGTGCATTACATGTCGGGTTCAGTGATATCGGACTGGCTTTTTCGCCTCTCATGCGCTTCGACGCCGCCAAGGGCCCCTTGTTGCCCAAGCTTGAGTTGAGAGTCGACCGGCAGCCGTCCTGGACGTTTGAGGGCGAAGTTGCGTCCAACCGCACGTTGCTGATCGACAAAGCCAAAGGGCTGCCAGACCTGTTGCGCCAGATGGGGGCGGGCTCCGTGCTCAGGATTCGCTACTGGACGCAATCATCCGGGAGTTCGATTGTTGAGCTACCGTTGACCAATGCCTATCGGAGCCTGCAAAGCGTCGAACAGGCGGCGATGCGAAAGAGCGCCGATACCGTCAAAAACCTGGCTGACGCCGGCATTCCGTATCAACCCATCTTCCCCATTGCCAAACCGAAAGCCGCAGCGACCGCGCAAGCTCCGGCGCCGGTTGCCGAAAAACCGGCTGCCCGGCCCGCCGGCAGTGCCAAACGCTTTACGGCCATGTTGCAGCAAGCGCAGGCAGGCGACAGGGACGCGCAATACTGGCTGGCCAAGCTTTACGGCCCCCCGGTGAATCGAATCAGTGCGCAAGAGGCTTACGCATACCTGGAGCAATCGGCCGAGGCGGGCAATCTGCACGCACTGGCAGAAAAAGGTTTTCGGCAGTTCATGGGCCAAGGCACGGCAAGCGATAACGAGGGCGGCGTGGCCACCCTTGAGATGGCCGGAAAATCAGGTCATCCCAGGGGCTATTTCGTTCTGGGTGCGATATATGACGGTCAGGCCAGAGAGCACGTCGCCCCCGACCATGCCAAAGCCAGCCAATACTACGAAGCCTGCATCGGCCTGCTGGATAACGCCGCAATTAAAGAGAAAGCGGCCAACTTCTACATCCGGCAGTGTCTGACCAACCTTGGGCGTCATTACCTGCAGGGCAAAGGTGCTCGAAAAGATCTTTATCGCGCCAGAGCCTTGTTCCAACAGGCCGCCGACATGGGTGAGCCGATCGGCATGACCTATCTGGCCTTCCGGATGCTGAGCGGCGAGGGCGGCAGTAAAGATCGCGACGGTGCGATTGCCTGGCTGCAGAAATCGAAAGCTACCGGCAACAAGGTTGCTGCGAAAGCGCTGGCCGAACTTGGTGTGACAGAGTCATCGACCGCAAGCTCCTCAAAGTCGGATGCCAAACAGGCCAGGGCTGACCGTAAGAAGCGGCCCAAGTACATCATGTATGCGTTCATGGCTCGAGCGAACGAGCGCGAACGGCTGCAGAAATTCAAGCCTGGTCATGTCAACATTTTTTCTGGCAATCTTGCCGGCCGTCCGGAGAGCGAGATCTTCCACGGCATGTTGTTGCAGAACAATGATTTTCTGCAGGAGAAATTCATTGGCCCCAACACGCCGTTCGGATTTGAAAACCGGGGCGAGATGCGCAACGCCATGGTCGACAGCTACGACCCGAACGACCCGTACAAGCCGATGCGCGTGACGCCGGTTGGCCATCAAATCATGGATGCGCTGGC
>CAXBNM010000401.1:0-3864 GCA_963976885.1 uncultured Burkholderiaceae bacterium | reverse complement strand
GGCGTCCGGCAAACGGATGATGGCCTCGCGATCCTTGAAGTGCGGGTCTTGCTCGATGTCTTCAATCGTATAGACCTTGCTGAATGGAATCTGGTGTTCTTCCAGCCGAGCCTGCACTTCCGAATAAGGCCGGGCCTTGAACCAGTCGGCCAGCGCGCCATCCAATGCCTGCATGTTCTGCACGCGCATCGGGTTGGTGGCGAAGCGCGGGTCGGTGATCCAGTCGGGTTGCCCGACCGCCTGACACAGCCGGCTGAAGGTGCCCGGCGATGAGGCCACCAGCGAAAAGAAAACGCCATCGCCGCTGCGATACATGTTGGAGGGGGCGGTGTAAGTCGTGCGATTGCCGACCGGTCGGCGTACCTGACCGAGTTGTTCGTGTTCGACAGCCAGTGGCTCGAGCAGGCGGAACAAGGCTTCGGTGGCCGAGAGGTCGACTTCCACGCCCGGCGCTTCGGGGTCACTGCGCAGCCGCGTCATCTCGGCAGCGATGGAAAACGCACAGAACAGACCCGCTACCGCGTCGCCGACCGGAAAGTTGCTATGCAACGGCGAGCCGTTTTCTTCGCCGGTGAGGCTCGTAAAGCCGCTCATGGCTTCAAAGACGCGGGCAAACCCGGGGCGGCTGCTGTACGGGCCCGTTTGTCCGAAGCCGGTCAGGCGAATCACCACCAGACGCGGGTTGGCGCGATGCAAGGTTTCCAGATCGAGCCCCCAGCGCGCCATCGTGCCGGTGCGAAAGTTTTCCACCAGCACATCAAAAGACGGCAACATCGTGAGCAACAGTTCTCGCCCCTTGGGCTTGCGCACGTCAAGGGTGATACCCCGTTTACCACGATTGGAAACTTTCCACCACAGCGGCGTGCCGTCCTTGACTGGCTGCATATGTCGCAGTGCATCACTGCCATCGGGCAGCTCCAGCTTGACCACCTCAGCGCCATGATCGGCACACAAGGTGGCGCCGGTCGGGGCGGCCAGCACGGTGGCCATGTCCAGAATGCGTACGCCGCTAAGCGCGCCTTGATTGGTCTTGATTGCGTTCACGGGGAGCCTTGTCTTGTCTGAAGACGAGGGTTGTAGCAGAACTGAGGCACTATGTGAGGCGGTTGTTTCGCACAGCGGAACAGTCGCCTCAAGTCATTGACCCTTGCCAACCTACGGGCGGATTATGAATTCCCGCAAACCCAAACCGCGCAAAGTGACAGCCATAACCCTTCCGGGCCTTGTTGATCCACACGATCTTGCGACTGACCGCCAGTTCTCGATGAACCTGGCACGAGGCCTGGGCGTGTTGCGGGCGTTTACCGCCGAGACGCCCTTGCTTGGTAATCGTGAGATTTCAGATCGCACCGGTCTGCCCAAGCCCACGGTCTCGCGGCTCACCTATACGCTGGTGTTGTTAGGCTACCTGAGCCGCGATGCCGAGTTGCAGAAGTTCCGGCTCGGCCCCGGTGTGCTGTCATTGGGGTATCCACTGCTGGCCACCATGCATGTGCGTCAGCTTGCCAAACCGGTGATGGAGTCCCTGGCCCGTCAGACCGGGTGCACCGTCAACCTGGGCGTGCGCGACCGGGGCAATGTCGTCTATGTTGATTCCGTCCGTGCCGACGCCGGCAATCAGCACTTGCCCGACATTGGCTCGTCGCGCCCCTTGCTGCAATCGGCCATCGGCCGGGCCCTCGTTCTCGCTTGCCCTCTGGCCGAGCGTACCGCGCTGCTGAACCGCCTGAAGGTGCAAGACCGTGAACTGTTCGAGCGCTGCGTGCCGGCCTGGGAGGCTGACGAAGCGCGTTTTACCGCCGATGGCTACTGCTATTCGGGTGGTGATTGGATGAAAGAGATTCATGCCGTGGCGGTACCCGTGCGCCAGGCACGCGGTGAAGCCTCGCTGGCCGTTAACTGCACACTGGCTGCCCATCGCATAACCAGAAACATGCTGGTCCGTGAGGTTGCCCCCTTGTTGAAGGAAGCGGTACGCCAACTTGAAATTGCCCAGGGCCTGCACTAGCCCCTAACTGAGAAGAAAGATGATTCGAGACCCTGAAAAATTCGCTGCCATGCTGGCTGAAGTCCGGCAATTTGTACGTTCCGAATGCATGCCACTGGAAGAGGAGGTTGATGAGAAAGACCTCATCCCCGAATCCGTTGTGGAGCGTATGCGTGAGATTGGCTTGTTCGGGCACAGCATTCCCGAAGAGTACGGTGGCGCCGGTCTGACCAGCGAAGAATTGTCGATGGTCAACATTGAGGTGTCCCAGGTGGCCACCACTTTCCGGGCGCGCTTTGGTGGCAATACCGGCATTGCTTCTGAGTCATTGGTTGTTGATGGCACCGCAGAGCAAAAGCAACGCTACTTGCCCGAGCTTGCCAGTGGTCGGGTTACCGGCTGCTTTGCGCTTACCGAGCCGGAAGCCGGGTCGGATGCCACCGCACTGAAGACAACTGCCGTGCGCGATGGTGACGACTTCATCATTACCGGGCGCAAATGCTTCATCACCAATGCGCCGCTGGCCGACCTGTTTACCGTGTTCGTGCGCACGGACGACAGTCCACGGGGCGCCCGTGGCATCTCCGCCTTTCTGATCGAGCGCGGCACGCCCGGCCTGAGTACGCCGCCGCCACCGCGCAAGATGGGCCAGCATGGCTCGCCGGTCGGTGAGGTCGTGCTCGACAAGGTGCGCGTGAATAAAAGTGCCATCGTCGGTGGGCTGGAGGGGCAGGGGTTCCGCACGGCCATGAGGGCCCTGAACAAGCAACGGATCAACCTGGCCGGCTTGTGTATCGGCCCGGCCATCCGGCTCGTTGATGAAATGGTCAAGCGCGCCGCCTCGCGAGAGCAATCGGGCCAGCCGATCAGTGAGTTTCAGCTCGTGCAGCAGATGATTGCGCAGAGCAACACCGAGGTTCACGCCGCCCGCGCGCTGTTGCTCGAAACCGCCCGCCGCCGCGACGCCGGCGAAGACATCACGATGGAAGCGTCGATGTGCAAGCTCTACGCCTCGGAAATGTGCGGTCGTGTTGCTGACCGCGCCGTGCAACTGTTCGGCGGCAGCGGCTACATGGCCGGCAACGTGGCCGAGCGCTTCTTCCGCGATGTCCGGCTGTTTCGAATTTACGAAGGGACTTCGCAGATTCACCTGACCAATATTGCCAAGCGGACCATGTCCGCCGCCGCATGAACCCCACCTGAAAAAACAAGGAGACAAGCATGAAATTGATTCGAGCATTCGTGGCTGCCAATGCGCTGTTCGCCGTGGCCGCCACCCCGGCGCTGGCGCAAACCGATTACCCCACCAAGACCATCAAGATCATCGTGCCGTATTCGGCCGGCGGCATTGTCGATACCTTGGCGCGGGTAATTGGCGAGAAGCTTTCAAGCAAGTACGGCGAGGCAGTCGTTGTCGAGAACAAACCCGGCGCAGGCGGCGCCATCGGCACCGGCTATGTCGCCAAAGCCAAGCCTGATGGCTACACCTTGCTGCTGGCCAGCCCTGCTTATGCGGTGGCCCCAAGCCTGCAAAAAAGCGCCAACTGGAACCCGAAGGTCGATTTCAAATCGATTGCCGGCATTGGTGTAGTGCCTAACGTAATGGTTGTACACCCGTCGGTTGAAGCCACCAGCATGACGGAACTTATCGAGTTGGCTCGTAACAGTAAAGACCCGATGAACTACGGCACGGCCGGCATCGGTACCTCAAACCATCTGTCAGGCGAGTTGCTGGCTCAGCAGGCCAATATCAAACTGACGCAAGTGGCCTATAAGGGGCAACCCAACGCGGTAACCGATCTGCTCGCCGGCCGCATCACATTGATGCCGCTGACCTCCGCACTGGCCTTGCCGCATATCGAGGCCGGCAAATTGCG
>CAXBNM010000400.1:0-3868 GCA_963976885.1 uncultured Burkholderiaceae bacterium | reverse complement strand
ACATGAAATCGCCCGCATCGTCGACGACAAAGGCCATTCCGCCGCTCATGCCGGCACCGAAGTTGAGGCCGGTACGGCTCAGCACGATGACTACACCGCCCGTCATGTACTCGCAGCCGTGGTCACCGACGCCTTCGACTACCGCCAGCGCGCCGGAATTGCGTACGCCGAAACGCTCGCCGCCGATGCCGGCTGCATAGAGCTCGCCGGCCGTGGCACCGTACAGACAGGTGTTGCCGATCAGCGTATTACGATGAGCTTCGAAGGTGGACGCGCGGGGCGGGAAGATGACCAGGCGCCCGCCGCCCATGCCTTTACCGACATAGTCGTTGGCATCGCCTTCCAGCGTCATCGACAGGCCTTTATGGTTCCACACCCCGAAGCTTTGGCCGGCCGAGCCCGTCAAACTGATGCGGATGGTGTCGTCAGGCAGGCCGTTGCCGCCGTGTGCCTTGGCAATTTCACCCGACAGGCGGGCACCAATCGAGCGGTTGATGTTGCGAATTTCATAGGCCAGCTCAATGGGCGTGGCCGCCTGTATGGCCGGCAAGGCGTCGACGACCATTTTTTCGGCCAACTCGCCCTTGTCGAACGAGGGGTTGCGCTCTTGCTGTGAAAAGCGCGGCGCGTCGGCTGGAATGGTGCCTTGCGAAAGCAGCGCATCCAGCTTGAGGCGGCCCTGGCGCGGCGTATCGCCCGCCGAAATGTCCAGCAGATCGGTACGACCGATCAGGTCGGTGAGGTTGCGAATACCCAGCGACGCCATCAACTCGCGCGTTTCTTCGGCGACGAACTTGAAGTAATTGACCACCATGTCGGGTAGACCGATGAAATGGTCGCGGCGCAATTTTTCATTCTGCGTCGCCACGCCGGTAGCACAGTTGTTCAGATGGCAGATGCGCAGGTATTTGCAGCCGAGTGCAACCATCGGGCCGGTACCAAAACCAAACGACTCGGCGCCGAGAATCGCCGCCTTGACGACGTCAAGGCCGGTTTTGAGGCCGCCGTCGGTTTGCACCCGCACACGACCGCGCAAGCCATTGGCACGCAATACCTGCTGCGCTTCGGACAGGCCGAGTTCCCACGGCGTACCCGCGTATTTCACCGATGAGAGTGGGCTCGCACCAGTGCCGCCGTCATAGCCGGAAATGGTAATGAGGTCAGCGTAGGCCTTGGCCACACCCGCCGCGATGGTGCCGACGCCGGGCTCGGCCACCAGCTTCACTGACACCAGTGCATCCGGATTAACCTGCTTGAGGTCAAAAATCAGTTGCGCCAAATCCTCGATCGAATAGATGTCGTGGTGCGGCGGCGGCGAAATCAGTGGCGTGCCGGGTTTGGTGTGACGCAGCGTCGCAATCATGGGCGACACCTTGTCGCCGGGCAACTGCCCACCTTCACCGGGCTTGGCGCCCTGTGCGATCTTGATCTGCAATACTTCGGCGTTGACCAGATAGGTGGCGGTGACACCAAAACGGCCAGACGCCACTTGCTTGATTTTGGACGTCTTGATGGTGCCGTAGCGCTTGGGGTCTTCGCCGCCTTCGCCCGAGTTGGAGCGGCCGCCGATGCGGTTCATGCCTTCGGCCAGCGCCTCGTGCGCCTCGGGCGACAAGGCGCCGAGCGACATGCCGGCGGAGTCAAAGCGTTTGAGAATCGATTCCAGCGGCTCAACGGCGTCCAGCGCAATCGGCATGGCGCCGGTTTTCAGTTTCATCAAATCGCGCACCATTGATACCGGGCGGGTGTTGACGAGTTCGGAGTATTTTTTGAATTCGGCGTAGTCGCCGGATTGCACCGCTTTTTGTAGTTGTTGGACCACATCCGGGTTGTAAGCGTGGAACTCCTCGCCGAAGATAAACTTCAGCAGGCCACCTGCGGGCAGCGGACGCAAAGGATTGAACGCTGCTTTGTGCAGCAGTTTCTGGTCGGATTCGAAATCCTCGAAATTGGCGCCGGAAATCCGGGACACGGTGCCTTTCAGGCACAGCTCGACCACCTCTTCGTTCAGGCCCACGCCTTCGAACAATTGCGCGCCGCGATAACTCGCGACCAGCGAAATGCCCATCTTCGACAAGACTTTGTACAGGCCTTTGTCCATGCCCTTGCGGAAGTTGGATAACGCCTTGTCGAAGCCGGGTTTGATTTCGCCGGTTTTGACGAATTCGCCAATGATCTGGTACGCCAGGTAGGGGTAGACCGCGGTTGCGCCATAGCCGATCAGACAGGCGTAATGGTGCGGGTCGCGTACCGAACCGGTCTCAACCACGATGTTGGCATTGCAGCGCAGGCCTGCTGTGATCAGGGCATGATGCACCGCGCCGGTGGCAAACAAGGCATGGATTGGCAGGCGGTTCTGAGCGATATTGCGATCAGACAGCACCAGCATGATCTTGCCGTTGTGTACCGCTTCAAGTGCACGTTCGGTCAGGGCGCGGAGGGCGGCTTCAAGTGTTGTGGTAGCGGGATCGTAATGCAGATCAAGCATGGCGTGAGTGAACGCCGGATCATTCAGGTTCAACAGTTTGTCGAATGCTTCTTTCGACAATAACGGGGTATGCACTTCCACCCGATGGGCGTGCTCCGGTGTTTCGTCGAACAGGTTGCGCTCGGGTCCGAAGCTGGTGTTGAGC
Organism: uncultured Burkholderiaceae bacterium; assembly: GCA_963976885.1. Classification (GTDB taxonomy): domain Bacteria; phylum Pseudomonadota; class Gammaproteobacteria; order Burkholderiales; family Burkholderiaceae_E; genus JAUIAI01. The sequence continues at coordinate 1,235 of CAXBNM010000400.1, read as the reverse complement.
GACATGACGATCGCCTCGCGGATCGGATCGATCGGCGGGTTGGTGACCTGCGCAAACTGCTGGCGCAGGTAGTCGAACGGCGAACGGACTTTTTGCGACAGCACGGCCATTGGCGTGTCATCGCCCATCGAGCCAATCGCTTCAGCGCCATCTTCGGCCAGCACGCGAATGATCTGGTCACGCTCTTCAAAGCTGACGTTGTGGAGCTTTTGATGCGTCAGCAGGCTGGCGGCATCCATCAAGGTCAGGTTCGCATCCTGGTTGATGGGCAGATCAAGCTTGACAGCATTGGTCTTGAGCCACTCGCGATAGGGGTGTGCGTTCTTTAATTCGTTGTCGATGTCGGCAGACAACAACAGTCGGCCGGTTTCGAGGTCGGCAGCGATCATCTGCCCCGGTTTGACGCGGCCTTTGCGCTCGACGTTGGCCGGGTCGATCGGCCAGACGCCGACTTCCGAGGCGATGGTGAGAATGCGGTCCTTGGTCAACACCCAGCGTGCGGGGCGCAAACCGTTACGGTCGAGCGTGCAAGCCGCATATCGACCATCGGTTAAAACAATCCCGGCGGGGCCGTCCCACGGCTCCATGTGCATTGAGTTGTATTCGTAAAAGGCGCGGATGTCGGCATCCATTGATTCAACGTTCTGCCAAGCCGGTGGGATCACCAGACGCAACGCGCGGAACAGACCTGTGCCGCCCATGACCAGGCCTTCGACCATGTTGTCGAGGCTCATCGAGTCGGAGCCCTTGGTGCCGACGATGGGACGAACGTCGTCCATGTTCGGGATCAATGGGGTTTTGAATTTTTGTTCGCGGGCGCGGCTCCAGTTACGGTTGCCCTGCACCGTGTTGATCTCGCCGTTGTGTGCGAGGTAGCGGAACGGCTGGGCCAGGCGCCACTGCGGCCAGGTGTTGGTGGAGGAGCGCTGATGGAACACCACCAGGCTGGACGCGAATCGCTCATCGTTGAGATCGGGGTAGAACACTGGCAGGTTGTCCGGCATCACCAGGCCTTTGTAGCTGATGACGCGGCACGACAAGGTCGGCAGGTAGAACACCGGGTCGCTTGCTTCCAGCGCTTTTTCGGCACGGCGTCGTGCAATGTAGAGCTTGCGTTCGAAATCGTCCTCACTCATGCCAGCCGGTGCGTTGATGAACACTTGTTCGATATGGGGCAATGATTCCAGCGCGGATTCACCACATACGCTGGCATCGGTCGGCACCAGGCGGAAGCC
>CAXBNM010000399.1:0-3907 GCA_963976885.1 uncultured Burkholderiaceae bacterium | reverse complement strand
CCGGCAGGCCCTTGGCCGACATGTCGGCAACCCAGCTGTCAACCAGCGGCGCCAGTTTGGCATCCCAGGCCGCCTTCTCGCCGTCGTTCAGCGACACGACCTCAAGCTTTTGCTCTTCTTGCGCCCATTTCATCGCAGCACCGACGTTCTCGTTGTCGTGGAAGTTGCCCGTCCAGGTGGGCATTTCCTCGGCCAGCTCATCGATGACTTTCTGCACATCGGCCGGCAGCGCATCCCAGCGCTTGCGATCCATCACCGCAGCAAAGGTCACCACCACGCTCGGGTAGTCGGTAACGTACTTGAGGCTTTCAGCGAGACGGAAATCCTTCAGCACTTCACGGGAAGTCAGCACGCCATCGATCACGCGAGTCTGAATCGACTGCGGCACTTCCGGCATCGGCATGCCCACCGGGGCAGCGCCCAGCTTGTCGAGCACCGCCACACCGGTACCGGCCGCGCGCAACTTCATGCCACTGATATCGGCCAGGCTGCGCACCGGCTCGCGCGACTGGATATGGCCGGGCTCGGTCGTGAACATGGCAATCAGTTTGTAGTTCTCGTATTCCTTGGGCTTGAACTCTTTGGTGAGCGCCCAGAGCGTCTGGCTGGCAACGGTCGCGTTCGGGAAACCAATTGGCGTGGACATGCCCGAGGTCAGCGGAAAGCGGCCCGGGTCATAAGACGGTGCACCCAGGCCAATGTCGGCCACGCCACTGGTGACGCCGTCATACATTTCGCGCGCGCCCAGCAAGGTGCCCCCCGGAAAGGTCTTGACCGCCACCTTGCCATCGGTGCGCTTGGCCAATTCATCGGCCCAGTGCGCCATCTGCCGGCCCGGGAAAGAACCGGCGGGCGCGAAGAACGCGTAGGTGAGATTGATGTCGGCCGCCTTGACGGGCGTCTGGGCGGCAACAGTAATTGCCCCGGCTGCCAGGGCCGCAATCAGGTGACGGGAACTCAACGCATGGCTCATGGGTTTACTCCTTTGAGACAAACAATGGGTGCCGCTCTCGCGCACAGGTTTTGTGCAGCCGGGTTCGGCACAGAAAGGAACCGGGCAAACCACTGACAGCCTGCCCCGCAGGTTACTGACAATATATATGGTTCGCGCCGGCTTGGCCGCATGCGAACCAGCTGATCACACCCACGCCTGCAATACGTAATCAAAAGTAGACTGGGCGTTAATCATATCGACGCGCTGCATCTGAATTTTCAGGCCGCCAGCCGTGCGCTTCCAATGATGACGGTATGAGCCGGCAAAGTGGCGGGACTTCTCGCGGCGCTGCTCCATCATCTGAAAGCGCGCATAGCTGTGCACCTCGGTAGGGCTCAGCGATTCGATAATGACATTGCCCACCAGATGATTGGTGCCCCACTCCGCCGCCTGCGACCAGGCATTGGGATGCTCAAGCCGGCCGCGCCGGATCATCATCATCATCCGGTCTTCGGCGAAGATGGAAGCCTCTGCCATCCAGTCGGTTTGCTCGGGGTTGGCCGGCATCCAGTACACACCGTCGGCAGTAAACTCATCGATATAGGCCTGCCATTGCTGCGCATCGAGCAACGCCGCCTGGCGAAACAACGAGCGCTCCACCTCACGCTGCAGTTCCGGCGCATCGATGCCGGGACCGGGTACGTATTGCTGCGGCTGGTCGCTGGAGCGACCACGCACGCCGGGAGCGATGGAATCGGCACCAGTCATCGAATCAACACCTTCGATGAGCGCGATATGGCCGATGGTTTCGTCGAATTTTTTCTCAGTCATGTCGGTTCTCCGCGCTTACTTCTCTGCACTCAGATATTCGGACCAGGCCCGGAACTGACTGCGCATGACCGCCTCAGAGGTGCCGTTGTTCGAATAAATCGTGCCGTCTTTTTCGGTGTCCGAACCATAGTTGCGGTGGAAACTGACCCAGTCACCACCGTTCGAAGCCAGACCATTCTGGCCGCGCGTCCAGTTCTCCAGATCGTCGGCATTGACCATCGTGGCCGGTGAGTTGACCAGATTGAAATACCACAGCGAGCGCCGATAAATGGCTTCTGGTGCGCCCTTGAGCCGGAAGTGCCAGATCTCGGATAAGGTTTTATCAGGCGCGATCGGGCGCAGGCAGCGCAACTGCTGCAAGGGCGACTGCACCGACAGATACGGATACACCAGCACGTGGTGAATACTGCGCGACAGGAACTTGTCGGCCTGTTCCTTGCCGTAGGCCTTGTTCATCAGTTCTTCGTAGGCCAGGCTGTCGGGGTCGGTCGGGCGCAGCCCCATGTAGCCCTGCAAAATGCCGTGGCCGCGCGGCAGATTGACCGTCTGCACCGAATCCCATTTGTCGAACGGTGAGGCAAACGCCGACAGGTAGTGATAGTAGAGCGGCACATCGCCACCGGCCTTTTTCAGCTCGGCTTCAATGCGGCTTGCCGACACGCCGGTCGACTGGTGCGTGACCGATGGATGCAGGGCATCGAGCTGGTTTTCCATGAAGAACTTCCAGTTCGAGTTCTGCATCACACGATGGCAGACCGGCACCGCTTCAACCTCACCCACCGGCGAGCGGTCGCACATGTCATCAAAGGCAACCTTGGCATCGCCCAGAAACTCCTGCAGGCTCAGGCCATCGTCGCCCAGGCTGGCAAAGACAAAACCACGATACTGATCGACCCGCGCCGCTGGCTTCATGCTGCAGTCAGGGCTGTCCATGCTCAGGTTGGTGCCGTCGTAACCGGACTTGAGCGGAATCGCCTTGATCTTGCCATCCAGATTGAAACTCCAAGCGTGGTACGAGCATACCAGCGAGTTGCCCGAGTTGCCGCGTCGGCTCCCGCACACCTGCACGCCACGGTGCGGGCAGCGGTTGTAGAGCACGTGAATCTGGCCGCCCTCACCGCGCACCATCACCATCGGCTGACGGCCAATGGTCAGCGTGTAGTAATCACCCTTGTTCGGCACCTGCGATTCATGACCGCAATAGACCCAGGTCTTTTCGAAGATGGTTTCGATTTCCCGATCAAAGACCTCTTGACTGGTGTAGGCGTGCCGGTGCACCCGATCCGGCTTGACGAGTTCATTGATGTCCATGTCGTTCTCCTTGCCCCGCGTTTTATTCTTGCCTGCGATGCGGCAAAGAGTAGGTCAGAACTTTGCGATCTGTCACTAGCTCAACACCGCCCACTGCGCTTTTCCTATAACTTTTGGTTATAACCGTCTAAGATGGCCAGCATGAATCTGCGTCATCTCACCTATTTGCAGGCGGTGGTCGCCCACGGCAGCCTGAACAAGGCCGCCGGCGTGCTGGGCATTTCCCAGCCGGCGCTGAGCAAGGCCGTGGCCTCCCTGGAAGCGCAGCTGGGCACGCCCTTGTTCAGACGCAGCAGCAGCGGCGTCTCGCCGACAGCCGCCGGGCTGGCCAGCGCCCGCTGGGCGCAAAGCATGACCGACGAAGTGCATCGGTTTCGCAATGACGTCGACCTGCCGGCCCGGCGGCCACCGGCCAACACCGTGATGGTCGGCTGCGGCCCCTCGGAAGCCACCCGCTTGCTGCCTACGGCCGTGGCGGCACTGATGAGCACCGCGCCGGCCATCCGCGTCACCGTGCTCTACGGACTCAACGAGGATTTGATGCCGATGGTCAAACGCGGTGCCATCGACTTTGCGTTGTCATCGGTGCCGCGAACCGCCACCGATCCGCAGCTCTTGCACCGCGGCTTGTTTCGCGACCGGGCTGCCGTCGTATGCAGCAGCCGCCATCCGCTGGCCGGCGCCCGGGCGGTCACCCCTGCCATGTTGCTCGACTACCCGTGGGTACTGGCACGCCGCCGCGAGCTTGAGCGCCGGGCCCTCGACGACTTGTTTCTGCGGGCCGGCTTGCGGCCGCCCTGACCCAGGCCCATCTGCTTGGCCAGGTCCGAG
>CAXBNM010000398.1:0-3908 GCA_963976885.1 uncultured Burkholderiaceae bacterium | reverse complement strand
CGCGGAAATGGTGGTTTGCATGTCATCGGTCAGGCGTGGTGAACGCAGGAACCATATCGTTGCCCGATCCACGAGTTGCGCAATGGTAATCAACAGGTGCGCTTGCACGTCGTCCGGCACGAGGTTGTCGAGCGCTTCGATGTCGGTCCACATGTCGACAATGCCGAATACCTCGCGGGTCAGCAGATAAGCACGGACGACTTCGTGTGGCTCGGCACCCGTCGTTTCACAGGTGCGGTGTACGAAGGTGGCACCAACCCGGTTCAGCGCGCTGTTGGTGACATAGTTGGCGATGATCTCGCGTCGCAATGGATGCTGGGTCATCCAGAGGCCGAATTTCTCCTGCAGCACTTTCGGGAAGTAGCGGTTCAATGCCGTGGCAACCCATGGATCATCAGGCAGATCCGATGCGACCAGCGCATCATCAAGCCAGATCTTGGCATAGGCCAGCAGGACTGCGCGCTCGGGCGCGGCCAGGCCAATGCCGGCGGCGCGGCGCTCATGCAGGACTTCGTCGTCAGGCAGGAATTCCAGCGCACGCACGAGCCGGCCTTCTTTTTCGAGGTAGCGCATGAAACGTGCTTGCGCGTCGAGCAACTCCGGGGCCAGTCTGCCCATCAGCGACAAGACCTGGGTCTGGAAATAGTTGTCGCGCAGCACCAGCCTGCCGACTTCTTCGGTCATTGAAGCGAGCAGTTTGTCTCGTTGCTTGACGGTCAGCTCGCCCTCGCGAATGGCCAGCTCCAGCAACACCTTGATGTTGACTTCGCGATCGGAGGTGCCGACGCCGGCCGAGTTGTCGATGGCGTCGGTCAGGATGGCGCCGCCGGCCAACGAGTACTCGATGCGGCCGCGTTGCGTCAGCCCGAGATTGCCGCCTTCACCGACCACCTTGCAGCGCAACTGATTGCCATTGACACGCACCGCATCATTGGCGCGGTCACCTACTTGCTCATTGCTTTCCGTGCTCGCTTTGACATAGGTGCCGATGCCGCCGTTGAACAGTAAATCGACCGGTGCCTTGAGCACGGCACTGACCAGTTCGGAAGGGGATAAGGAAGTCGCGTCAACAGCGAGTGCCTTGCGTGCCTGTGGACTGAGGCGGATTGATTTGGCGGTGCGCGGGAAGATGCCACCGCCCTCGGAGAGCAGAGTCTTGTTGTAGTCGGCCCAGGATGAACGCGGCAGCTTGAACAAGCGCTCGCGTTCGGTAAAACTGGTTTGGGCGTCAGGCGTGGGGTCAATGAAGATATGCCGATGATCGAAGGCGGCCACCAGACGAATGTGCTGAGACAACAACATGCCATTGCCGAACACATCGCCCGACATGTCGCCCACGCCAACAGCGGTGAAATCGGTGCTTTGTGTATCGATGCCCAGTTCGCGGAAATGCCGTTTGACCGATTCCCAGGCGCCGCGTGCGGTGATGCCCATGGCTTTGTGATCGTAGCCGGCCGAGCCGCCCGAGGCGAAGGCATCGCCGAGCCAGAAGCCGTACTCGGCGCTGACCGCATTGGCATGATCGGAAAAGGTTGCGGTGCCCTTGTCGGCAGCCACCACCAGATACGGATCCTGCATGGCCGGGCCACGTACATCGGGCGGCGGGATGATCTGCTCACCCTTGCGGTTGTCCGTAATGTCGAGCATGCCGCGCAGAAAGTTCTTGTAGCAGCTGACGCCCTCGGCCATCAGTGCTTCACGATCGCCGGCTGCCGGTGGTCTCTTGAGGACAAACCCTCCCTTGGAGCCCACCGGGACGATCACGGTGTTCTTGACGATCTGCGCTTTGACCAGACCGAGCACCTCGGTGCGAAAATCCTCAAGACGGTCTGACCAGCGCAGGCCACCACGTGCAACCGCACCACCGCGCATGTGAACACCTTCAAAGCGCGGCGAATAGACGAAGATCTCAAAATGGGGGCGAGGTGCCGGAAGATCCGGAATGGTCGCCGGATCAAACTTGAATGAAAGAAAGCCGCGCCGTTCACCGTTCTGGCCACGACGCCAGAAATTGGTTCGGGTCGTGGCCATGATCAGACACAGGTACATGCGCAGCACGCGGTCTTCAGACAAGTTCTCGACTTGTTCGAGCGTTGTTTCGATGGCCAGCCGTTTGGCCTCGATGGCGGCATCATCGATATTGGCGCGCGCCGGATCGAAGCGCATGTTGAACAACTCGATCAGCTCGAGCGCAACCGATCCGTGCGCGGCCAGCGTGGTTTCGATAAACGCCTGCGACAGTGAGAAGCCTATCTGCCGCATGTACTTGGCATACGCACGCAACACCACAATTTGCTCAGCGGCCATGCCGGTCAGAATGACCAGCCGGTTGAAGTCGTCATTCTCGATCTCGGCCTTGAACAAACGCACAAACGCCTCTTCGAAGGCCGGTCGTAGATGTTCGATATCGGGGTCGGGAAGATCGGCCGGCAGCATCAGTCCGAATTCGTGAATCCAGATGGGTGCAGCGTTGCCGTCGGGCCGGATTTCGTACGGACGTTCATCGAGAACGGTCACGCCGGTACGTTCAAGAAGCGGCATGCCATACGACAACGTAACGGGGGCGCCGAAATGATAGAGCTTGAAGCGCAGGACGCCGGCCCGGGCTTCAAGTGGGCGATACAGTTTGACCAGAAGAGGGCGCTCGGCGCTGAGCGCCATCATGTGCTCGATGTCGCCGACAGCGAGGCGGGCTGGCGTGTCGTCCTTGTAGCCAACCGGAAATGCGCCGGCATATTTGCGCCAGGCGTCGCTGCCAGCGGCCTCGCCAAGCGCGGCGAGCAGCGCAACCTTCAAATCATCTTCCCAACGCCGCGCGGCGCCGGCCAGTTTGGCCTCCAGTTCGGTCACATCAACATCGGCAATCGTGCCCGGCTGCGTACGCACGGTAATCAGGATGCGTGCAATCGTCGACTCGGTCAGGCTGACATTGAATTCGGCGCTCAACCCGTTGAGCGAATCCACCAGAATGTCTTGCCAGCGGATGCGCAGATCAGTCGTGTAGTTCTCGCGCGGCGCGTAGATGAGACAGGAAACAAAACGCTCGAAGGTGTCGCGGCGAACGAACAAGCGCAGTCGTTGCCGATCACCAAGGTGCAGTATTTCGGTGGCAGTACTGAGCAGTTCGTCGTCGTTGATCTGGAACAACTCGTCACGCGGATAGGTGTCGAGGATGTTCACCAGCGCCTTGGCGGCATGGCTGCCTGGCTTGAGTCGGGCCCGCTGCAGTACGCGTGCTGTTTTTGTGCGCAGCAGCGGTACGTCTGCCGGTTTGGTGCTGTAGGCCGTAGAGGTGAACAGCCCAAGAAAGCGATGCTCGCCGGTGACATGACCGTCGCTGTCAAACGACTTGATGGCAATCGAATCGAGGTAACCCGGTCGATGCACGGTTGAACGCGATGTCGATTTGGTGATGCTGAGTAACTCGGGGCTGCGCGCATGAACGCGAATTTCTGCCGGCAAGGCGGCGAAACTTTCGGCAACTTTCTGACTGCGACTTTCGCGCAGAATGCCCAGATTGGAATCGGGCACGATGCGCAGCGAGTCTTCACCGTCCTCGATGATCAGATCATGACGCCGGTGCCCGAGCAATACAAAGTTGTCGGCCAGCAGCCATTTCAGAAACGCTTTGCCTTCGCTGAGTTCATCTGCCGGCAGTGGCGGTGGTGAAGCGTCGATTTCGGCTAGTGTGCTGGACAGGACTTCTTTCATCGCAGCCCAGTCATTGACCGCGGCGCGGACATCGCGCAGCACGCGCTCCAGTCCTTCGGTCAGCTCGGCCAGTCGCGCCGGATCGGTCGTCCGGTCAATTTGCAGATGCATGATCGATTCGTCGACCGTGCTGCCACCGGGGCCGCGCGGCATGCCGATCAACGGGTGGACGATCAGATGCAGGGCGTAGCCTTGTC
>CAXBNM010000397.1:0-3909 GCA_963976885.1 uncultured Burkholderiaceae bacterium | reverse complement strand
TGCAAATCGTCGGCAACAGCCAACTGATGCTGATGGTCGAAATCGACCGCGACGCCGAACGCCAGCGCTTGGGTAAAGAGGTCGAGCGGCTCAGCGGCGAAATCAAGAAGGCGCAAGGCAAACTGGGCAACGCCAGCTTTGTGGAACGCGCTCCCGAAGCGGTCGTCGCGCAGGAACGCGAGCGGCTGGCCCGCTTTGAATCGACGCTTGAACAACTGCGCGAGCAACTCGCACGACTGGACTGACAACACCGGGCCCGGTGGCCAGATAGCCGGGCCCGCGAAAAAAGGTCGATCCGGTTTTTTTGTACCTACAATTGGCTCTCTTATTGGTATTTTCGTGACGAGAACAGCCGCGCCAGTTCACAAACGGTGCCGCCATTGATAGCCTAGGCAGCGTCGAGGCCTTCCGCTGGAACTCGTTTTGTCTTCTCCAAGTCCGTCCACTGTCTTGCCAGTCGCGGTCAGACTGGCCCAGGCGCATGACACCGAGCCCGATCCCGCTATCGAGCAATGTTGCCGATTGGCGACCGTAGGCACCAATAGCCCGATGGCGGCAATCAGCCTGCAAGGCGCTGCTTGCCCGGTCATCCTTGCCGCCACAGGCCTGAGCGATCAGATCACTGAAGGGTTGTCCCCGCTCTGTTCGCCAGCCCCCGAACCCGGCCAATTGCGCGAACTCACCGCCGGCGACGACGATGAGCCATTCCGGCGCGCCAACAACGCCAATCATGCCTCGCCGCTGCGCCACTATGCCGGTGTCGCCATCGTGCTCGATGAGACGGTGATAGGCACCCTCAGCGTGTTCGATGTCATCGACAAGCGACTGAGCGAAAAACAAAGCGCCCTGCTGCATCAGATCAGTGACATCGTGGCGGCACTCTTGCGCCAACGCACGCTGCGCGATGATCTGCTCAGCCACGAAAGCCGACTTCACGACCTGGCCCGGTGCCGGGCCGAATGCTTCTGGGAGACTTCTTCCGAATTGCTGCTGACCTGGTGCTCGGTGCCGGCCGAGCACGTCGACCTGGCCGACTGGCCGCAGGCTGTCGGCCAGCCGCTGCCGGTGGCCGTCGTGTGCGATGAATGCGGTGACCCGGTCATGCCAGCCCAGAGCCTGCAAGAGCGCCTGCGCGAACCGCATGCTTTATCGGCAACCATCATCCGCCTGCACACGGACGCCGGGCCACGCTGGCTATCGGTTGCCGCACGGCCGGTGCTCGACGCCGACGGTGCATGTCAGGCGGTGCGCGGTAGCGTGCATGCGGTAACCGAGCAAATCATGCAACGCCGGACCGATCGCGACCGCGCCCAGTTGATGGCGCAGATGGCGTTGCAACTGCCCGGCTTCCCGTTTGAACTGGAAGTGCATGACCTCGACAAGGCAAACCTCATTTTCGCGGGTGACGGTCTGACGCCGGTCACCGGATTCAGCAGCGCCGAACTCAAGCGCGACATTCGCGGATTTCTCGACCGTATCCATCAAGACGATGTGCGCGCCGTCGTGCGCAATCTGCACAACTGCGCCACCCGCATGACCACCTGGCGGCAGGCGTTCCGACTGAATTTGCCGGACGGGCAGACTCGCGTCCTGCTCGCCTTTGCCAAACCCGAGCAACGCGGCCGTCAGGTGGTGGGCTGGCACGGTTTCATCACCGATGTCACCGAACGCAACCGGCTGGAGCGCGAAAAAATGCTGGCCGAACATGCCAGCAACACCAAGTCAGCATTTCTGGCCCGCCTCAACCAACAGCTGCGCGGCCCCCTGAACAGCGTGCTCGGTTTTGCGCACCTGATGGCCAGCGACCAGATCCACCCGCTTGCCACGGCCCAGCACCAGCGCCTGAGCCACCTTGAGTCGGCGGGCCGGCGCATGCTCGATCTGATCGACAACATGCTGAATCTGAGCCGGCACGAAAAAACCATCCACCAGCTTGACCGGCGGGCAGTCGATGTCCATGCCGTCGTCACCGCGTGTCTCGGGCAGGCCGAGACAAGCGCCGAGGATCGCGGCGTGCGCCTGCACGTCAGTTGCGCCCCCGGCCCGGCCATGGCTCTGGCCGACCGTCACGCGCTTGGCCAGATCATCAACCAACTGGTCGCCAATGCCGTGCACTGCAGCAATGCCGGCCAATCGGTCTTTGTTGCCATTCAATCCATTGGCGGGCGTTGGTGTGTTTCGGTGCTCGACCGGGGCCGGGGCTACAGTGCCGAGCAACTCGCCACGTTGTTGCAACCCCCGCCCGACACGGCCCAGACACGCTCGGCCGGATTTGATCCCAGTTTGCTGCAAGCGCTGGCTCAGGCCATGGGCGCCAACATCACGGTCCGCAGCGTCCCTGATCGCGGTGCCTGCTTCCGGCTCCATCTGGACAAGGCCACCGGAGCCAGCCCGCCCAAGGCCATTCCAGTAACGCGGCCGATTGCCTTGCGCGCCGCCCCGGCATCGCCCGGCGCCCGGCCGTGGCAGATTCTGTTGGCCGAAGATGATCGCCTCAATGCGGTGCTGATCATCGATGCCCTGCAGAGCAAGCTGCGCTGTCAGGTGCAGCACGCCGAAGACGGCGAACAGGCGTGGACCAGCCTGTTGCAGGCCAAACCCGATTTGCTGCTGATCGACATCAATATGCCCGGACTGAATGGCTACGAACTGATCGCGCGCATTCGCGCCCATCCCACGCTTGCCGATTTACCTTGCGTGGCGATCACCGCTGAGGCCTCGCCCGAACAGAGCCATGCCGACATGCAAGCGGGCTTTGACGCCTACTGGCCCAAACCCATTGATTTTTCGACACTGAGTGCGCAGATTGCCGACATGCTGGAGCGCACGCCGCAGACAACCGAGGTGGCAGAACTCGCCACGACCGATCTGGCCGCGGACGGCCCGCCCTGAGCGCACCGGGGCCGGCCGGGCATCGCACGCGGGCTTGGTCAGTAATCGGGCCGGGAACGCCCCGTCTTGATTTTGGCGCGCGCCTGCTTGTCGTCCAGTCGGCGCCGTTTGGACGCCAGTGTCGGGCGGGTGGCAATGCGCTTGCGCGGTGGCACGGCATGCGTGGCCACCCAGGCATTGAGGCGTTGCATCGCATCTTCGCGATTGCCTTCCTGCGTGCGAAAGCGCTGCGCTTTGACGATAAACACACCGTCACGCGTCAGCCGCCGGTCACTTGAAGCCAGCAGCCGCTCGCGCACCGCGGCCGACAGCCGCGACGCCTTGACATCAAAACGCAACTGCACAGCGGTGGCGACCTTGTTCACGTTCTGACCGCCCGCGCCTTGCGCGCGGATGAACGTGATTTCGACATCATCGGGATGAACCTGAACCATGGGGCACTGGAGTGGCGCAACCATGGCGCCGCCGCTGAAAACCGCTTATCGTAGCGGTTCAACCATTCGCACGGGAAATTTTCCCGGCCCCGGACCGCCGCATGAACCGCAAAAAGCCCACCAAGCTTCACGCCGAACCACCGCCGCGTCGCCAGTTTCTGGAAACCTGCAGTGTCGGCATGGCCATGGCCTGTGCCGGCCATGCACTGGCCGCCGAGCATCCCGACGGCGCCACCCGCTACGAGCCGGCCACACTGGTGGACACCACGGGTCGGCCGCTTGGCTGTGACGATCTCGAGGTCAACCGTGAATACATCTTCCACTACCCGTTCCGCTCCACGCCTTGTTTTCTGATCAATCTGGGCGAGGCCCGCGACGGTGGCCTTGCCATGCATACGGCCAACGGCGCCCGCTACACCTGGCGCGGCGGCATCGGTAGCCGCAAGTCGGTGGTGGCGTTTTCGGCAATCTGCGCGCACAAGTTGTCGCACCCTTCGCCGGAAGTCAGTTTCATCGGCTACCGGGAGCAACCCGTGGGTTTCTACAATCGGAGCAAAGATGCCATCGAACGGCGCAGTGGCGT
>CAXBNM010000396.1:0-3937 GCA_963976885.1 uncultured Burkholderiaceae bacterium | reverse complement strand
CTCACGGCGCGCACCGCTCAACAGTTCAGTCGCGAGCGGGACTGGGTTCAAGCCCGAAAAGAAGATAGCCCGAGCCCAGAATGGCCAACGACAGCGTCAAGGCAAGCGGGTCCGCCATCAAGGTCTCCAGGTAGCACATGAACAGCTCTACTTGCACGGCAGCCCCTTGTCGTTATCATTTCTGGCACCAACATCCCGCGTGCCTGCTGGCCAACTTGGATGGGATTTTGAGATTTCTATCAAAATAGTGCCCGGAATGTGAATTTTCTGAACGGAATTTGCATTCCCCAACGCATTTGTCGGAGATATGCCATGCCTGTTCAATCGACACCGTCGCGCCAAACTGAAGCGCCGACCAGTACCAATGAGGTCCAAAGGCAGGTCAGCGCCGATGAATGGCAGGCCCGTGTGCAACTTGCCGCCTGTTATCGCTTGTTGCACCGCTACGGAATGACCGACCTGATCTACAACCACATCACGTTGCGGGTGCCAGGCACCAATCACCTGCTGATCAATGCGTTCGGCTATCTGTATAACGAAATCTGCGCCTCGAATTTGATCACCGTCGATCTGCAGGGCAACATCGTCTACGCGCCACCCAACCCCTACGACTATGGGCTCAATGCGGCCGGCATCGTGATCCATACGGCCGTCCACAATGCGCGCGAAGACGTCCATTGCGTGATCCACACCCATACCCGGGCGGGCATGGCGGTGTCTGCCAATGCGCAAGGCTTGCTGCCCATTACCCAAACAGCCATCCGCTTTTACGAACACTGCGGCTATCACGACTTTGAAGGGCCGGCGCTTGATCTCGACGAGCAAGCACGACTGGTGCGCGATCTTGGCACCCATGATGTGATGATTCTGCGCAATCACGGCCTGCTGGCCACTGGCGCCAGCGCTGCCCAGGCCTTCAACACGATGTACTGGCTCGAAATGGCTTGCCGTGCGCAAGTCGATGCCCTGGCCGGTGCCCCGGAACTGTCGCAGCCCAGCGAGGCCGTGCTGCGCAAGACGGCGCTGCTCTACCAGCCACAAACCCGGCGCCCGTTCGGCGAAATGGAGTGGGCGGCCATGCTTCGCGAACTCGACCGGATTGACCCGGCCTGGCGCGACTAGCGGGCATGTGTACCAACTATGTGCCCTCGCGCGGCGAGCGGCTGCAAGCCTTCTTTGATGTTGCGCCACCATCGGTCAGCATGCGTGAGCAGGCTTATCCGGGCTATCTCGCGCCGATTCTGCGCCCCGGTCATGGCACCGACCCGGCCGATGCAACAACGCAGGCTGTGGCCGCCTGCTTCGGGCTGATTCCATCGTGGTCACGCGACGGCAAGAATTTTCGCTTTTGCTATAACGCGCGCTCGGAAACCGTTGCCGACAAACCCTCGTTCCGCCACGCCTGGCGGCAGGGTCAGCGCTGCGTCATTCCGGCCGACGCATTTTTTGAGCCCAACTATGAAAGCGGCCGCCCGGTGCGCTGGCGCATCAGTGCCGCCGACGACACCCCGCTGGCACTGGCCGGCATCTGGGAAGCCTGGCGTAAACCGCCGGCGGCAATCGATGGCGCGCCAACCGGCCGCCAGCAACTCGGCCCTCCGGAGATGGCGCTGATCGAGCAGGATTGGCTGATCAGCTTTTCGATGCTGACCATCAATGCCGATACGCATCCGGTCATGCGTCAGTTTCATGCGCCCGGTGACGAAAAACGTTCGGTGGTGATGCTCGAACCGGACGAGATTCAGCAATGGCTGTTTGGGCCACCCGAACAAGCCTTTGAAATGCTGCATGCCTATGACGCCGAGCGACTGAAGGCGCGCCCGGATCCGGCGCCCATAACTCAAAAACCCCTTAAAAAACAAGCACCTGCAATTCCCGTTGCGCAGCGAAAGCTGCTTTGATGTCAGGTTCATCGACAACGGCAAACCCGCACAAATCAGTTAGGATTCCTCTTATCCGGCCGCAGTTGAACCTGCCGCGAAAACGCACCGGCAGTTCCGGCCCGCGGTGAACTGTTCGTTTACGTTCATTGGCCAGTGGGTAGCCGTATAACCGCCGAATCGGCCGCCCCGCCACAGCCAACGACTTGATGCTGGGCAGTTGCCTGCATGAGAACGATACAGGGACCGGCCATTGAGGATGACCAATGCCAGCAATTGATCCTACTTTGAACCAGACGCTCTGGTGGTTTCTGCTCGGAGCCTTCAGCGGCTGGCTGTTGTGGCTGCTGATCGACCGCCTGTTCTGGCGTGACGGCGTGCCGGCCGACGGATTCGACGTTGACCACGCCGCCAACCTGCGCACGGCGCTGCTTGAGGCGCGGCGCGAAGAAGCCCTGCTGCGCAGCGAACTGCAACGCGAGCAGGAGGAAAGCCAGCGCCTGACCGCCACCGCCAATGATTTGCGCAGCCGACTGGAAGGCCAGGATCAGATGGTCGCCACGCTGGAGGCCGCACTCGATGCCGCCCGTTACGGCAGCCGCACCGGCCCGACCGATGGCGCCGCTGCGGGCGCAGCCGCCCTGGTCAGTGGCAGCGCCATTGCCGCCGAGCGTCTGAGCGCAGACCACACCCCCGCCGCCGCCGACGAGCCGCATACGTTGACCGCCGGGAATGACGACGATTCCGCCGAGAAAGCCTTGCGCGAACTGCTCGAGCAGCCCGACCTCAATGCCGATCTGAACGATTTGCTGGGCAACGACGAAGACCTGTTTGGTGCCCCTACCGAAATACTTACCGGGCCGGGCTCGGAAAGCACCGAGCCGAACACGCTCACCGCGGCGACCGGCGTTGACACCGGCCCCATGAGTGACGCTGAACTCGATGACCTGCTCGATCAGGACACCGAGATTCTGATGCAGGACGATGGCAATACCCCGAATGCCCGCGCCAAAGCGCACGCACGGTCATCCACCGACCCCGAATCCGCCACCGATCTGGGCGGCCACACGCTGACCATGCTTGATCGCCTGAAGGGGGCCGAAAGTGACAGCGACAGCCTCGAACCGTCGGGTCGTACCCGTCGCATGGTGTCGGGCGAAGCTGGTACCGCGGCGACGCCATCGAAGCTGCAGCCGGCGCAGAACATGAGTCTGGTCAACCGTTTGCGTAACGCCTTTGGCGGCAAGCCTTCTGACCGCTTGAGCTGATCAGTCAATGGCCCGCATTCCCCGCTCACAGGTTCGGACCCCCGCCGGCTGGAAGGCACTGGACACGCTCAACCTGGTGATCTTCGGCGCGTTCGTCGCCGCGCTGATTCTGCTCTGGCCGGGTAGCTTTGAACCTGTTTCCGACAAGCCGCTACTGGCCAGGATAGATGATCCGGCGCAGGTGGTGGCTGACGCTGATACTGCGGCGAAGCCTGAGCGTGACGCCAGCGCAGTGCGGGCAGAAGAAGCGGAGCGCGCCGCCGCTGCCGAGCGTGCCGCCGAGGCCGAACGACTGGCCGCCGCCAGGGAAGCCGAAGAAGCTGAGCGCATTGCCGCTGCCGAACGTGCCGCTGAAGCCGAACGACTGGCCGCAGCCAGAGAAGCCGAAGAAGCTGAGCGCATTGCCGCTGCCGAACGTGCCGCCGAGGCCGAACGGCTGGCCGCCGCCAGGGAAGCCGAAGAAGCTGAACGCATCGCCGCCGCTGAGCGCGCTGCAGAAGCTGAACGATTGGCTGCCGCCGAACGAGCCGCTGAGGCTGAACGTTTAGCCGCTGTCAGGAAGGCTGAGGAAACCGAGCGCATCGCTGCAGCAGAGCGCGCCGCTGAAGCCGAACGACTGGCCGCAGCCAGGGAAGCCGAAGAAGCTGAGCGCATCGCCGCCGCTGAGCGCGCTGCAGAAGCTGAACGACTGGCTGCCGCCGAACGAGCCGCCGAGGCTGAACGTTTAGCCGCTGTCAGGAAGGCTGAGGAAGCCGAGCGCATCGCTGAAGCCGAACGGCTGGCTGCAGC
>CAXBNM010000395.1:0-3945 GCA_963976885.1 uncultured Burkholderiaceae bacterium | reverse complement strand
CGGCGTATCCGGCGCCGGGCGGTCAGACCGGCCCCCGCTTTGTGGTGGCGGTCGCGCCTTCGCTGACCGACTCCAACCGCAAGACCCGCGCCATCGCGCCGGCGATGATCGTGCCCGAATCCGTCGCTCAGGCCCTCGATAAGCTGGTCAGCAACGCGGTGGACTATGCGCGCGGCGGCAGTCAGATCGTGCTTGAACTGGCGCCGGCCCCGCCGGGGCGCTTGCAGCCGGCCGGCGGTGGATTTGTAATTGCGGTGCGCAACGAAGGCCCGGCGCTGCCGGCGCAGATGCAGGCCAGCATCTTCGAATCGATGGTGTCGGTACGTGGGGCCGGTGCGCAGGATCAAAGCCATCTCGGCCTGGGCTTGTATCTGGTGCGCCTGATTGCCGAATTTCATGGCGGCGCCGCATTTGCCGAAAACGTCAGCAACGGCGTGCGCGTCGGCTTCAGCGTGGCCAGCGGCGAGGCGGTGCAATATGACCCGGAGACCGGCTCGGGACGGGTTTCGCTGCGCGTGTGACAATGGCGCTAATCAATCGACTTGCCAGGAGTTGCCAGCCCGATGGATGCCACTGACCCGAGCGCCCCTTTTCATGTAGAACGCCTCGACGACGATATTCAGTTGTTTCGTCTGAATCGCCCGGCGCGGCTCAATGCGTTGACCAAGCCGATGCTGACCGGCCTGACCGAGTTGCTCAATCGGATGGAAACCGGCGATGCCGGTCGCATGCTGATCATTATCGGCGCCGGCGAAAAAGCCTTTTGTGCCGGCACCGATCTGGCCGAAATACAAGGCATGGCGCCGGCCGATCGACTGGCCAAGAACAAACTGGCGCGCCAGCTGATGTTTCGGCTGTCGCAATCGCGCATTCTCAGCTTTGCCGCGCTCAACGGCCTTGCCTATGGTGGCGGGCTTGAGTTGGCCATGGGTTGCACCTTCCGTGTTGCCTTGCCCCATGTGCGGCTGGCCTTGCCCGAGGTCAAACTCGGCCTCATTCCCGCTTATGGCGGCACGCAGTTTCTGCCGCCGCTGGTGGGCCGTGACAAGGCGCTGGAAATGATGCTTACCGGTGAGCCGGTCATGGCTGAACATGCCGAGCGTATCGGGCTGGTCAGTCGGCTCGCAACGGCCGATGAATCACTGCTTGAGCAAACCCTGCGCTTTGCACGCGAGATTTCACGACACAGTCAGCCCGCCATTGATGCTGTGCGCGATTGCGTAGACGTGGCAACCGGGCCGGTCAGCCAGGCCGGTCTGGATGTTGAAGACCATCACGTGCGCCAGGTGTTCTATACCGAAGACGCCACCGAAGGCGTGCAGGCCTTTCTTGAAAAGCGGGCGCCGCGTTTCAATCATCGCCCGGCCACTGCGCCCGCGCCCAGCACTGGCGTGACCGCGTCAGCGGGAAATGGCAAGCCGCCTTTTTCGGCGGTCATTTTCGACATGGATGGTTTGCTGCTCGATTCGGAGCGACCGATCCGCGAGGCCTGGATCAACGCTTGTCATGAGTTTGGCGTGGCGTTTGAAACCGAACAATACGCACAAGTCATCGGCCGCACCTATCGCGATTCCGATCTGGTGTTGCGCGAACTCATTGATGACGATGCTCTCTTTACCCAGGTTTCGGCCCAGACGGCCAATGCCATTGCAACGATTGTTGCTGGCGACGGCTTTGCGCTGAAACCCGGCGCACTGAAACTGATCCGGGCGCTGCAACAGCGTGGCATTGCGCTGGCCGTCGCTTCGTCCAGCCGCCACGCCGAGGTGATGCAACGACTGACTCAGGCCGGCGTGCTCAACGATTTCGCCACCGTGGTGTGCGGCGACGATGTCGAGCACGGCAAGCCCGCACCCGATCTGTTCTTGCTGGCGGCCGAGCGGCTCGGTGCCAGCCCTGGTCAGTGCTTGGTGTTTGAAGACTCCGAGGCGGGAGCGACCGGCGCGCTGGCGGCCGGCATGGGCGTAGTTCTGGTGCCGGACCTGCAACCGCCGAGTACCGAAATCCGCATGCTGGCCATTGACGTCTTGTCGTCTCTGACCGAAATTGATGAGGACGGTCTCGACGAATGGGTCAGTGGCGCTTAGGGGCGCATCAGCACTGACATTGTTTTGCAGATTATGTGATTGATGTCCCTGTCGCCCTGAGATTCGCGGCTAGACTTGTCGGCTTGATCTGCGGTGTTGTCGATACTTTGTTTTTCGGCCGCCTCTGGTTGCACGAACAACAATGGGTGAGTCTGGGCAACGGACCGCCAGGGAAGAGCGATGACAATCAATTGGAAATCCGCGACCGCATTGTCGGTCCAGCTCGCAGCGCTTGCGCTTGGTGCCAGTTTGCTGGCCAGTTGCGGCGGCGGTGGCGGCTCGGCCGTCAGTAGCGAGGAAGACACGCAGACGCCGGCGCCAGACCCGGATACCAACCCCGATCCTGTCGATCCGACGCCGAACCCGGACCCGGATCCCAACCCCGATCCGAGCCCCGATCCGGACCCGACCCCTGATCCGGACCCGACCCCCGATCCGGACCCGACGCCCGAGCCCGAGCCGGCCCCTGGCCTGTCTCCGATGCCAACCGTCGGCAGCGACGGCATTGTCGGCTGGGCCTTCGGTCCGCAGCCCGGTGACCTGAAAATTGCCGTGCAGCCGTTTGCCCGCTTGCCGATGGCCAGCAACAACCGGCCGCCGCGTCTGAATGCAATGGCTTACACCGGCAGCCGTCTGTTTGTCTCTGACGAACTCGATGGCCGTATCATGGAGATCACCTCGGGCAGTCCGGTGCTGTTCTTTGATGTTGCCGCGGCCATCAAGGCTGCCACCGGGCGCAACCTTGATACCAGCTCAAGCTGGCATGCCGGTTTGCGCTCGTTTGCGTTTCATCCCGACTTTGCCAGCAACGGCAAGCTCTATGTGTCGGTGATGGAGCAACGGCCTGCCGATCCGCAAAATCATCACTACCTGTCAACCACCGCAACCCCGATCGGTGCCGACAGCGTGCTGATTGAATTCACGGTCAATACGCAAACCTTTGCCGTCAACGCGCAGAGTTATCGTGAATTGTTCCGCGTGGCGATGCCGGTTTACGATCACCCGATCAAGCAGATTGCGTTCAATCCGGATGCCACGCCGGGCAGCGCCGATTACGGTCTGCTTTACATTGCCCACGGCGATGGCAGCGAAGCATCGGCAACGGCCGGCGGTGGTCAGCGCAATGACGGACTGGGCAAGATTCTGCGCATCAATCCACTTGCCAGCGGCGCTCAGGCGTACACGATTCCGGCCGGCAATCCGTTTGTGGGTGATGATCGCTGGCTCGACGAACTCTATTCGGTCGGTCATCGCAACCCGCATCACCTGGCGTTCATCGGCGCGGGGCAGTTGTTGGTGGCCGAGCCCGGTCGCGACAATATCGAAGAGTTGAATCTGGTCAGTGGTGGCCAGAACTTTGGCTGGCCCGAGCGCGAAGGCACTTATGTTCATCTGCAACGCAGCGGCTTGCTCGACGGCATTGAACCCTTGCCGGCCAACGACGCGCAAGCCGGCTTCGTGTATCCGGTGGCGCAGATCGGTCACATCGGTCCGCAGGGCACAACCTTCGTGCGCCAGGCTATCGGCGGCGGTTATCCGGGCAAGGCTGGCACTGTTTTTGCCGGGCAGTATCTGTATTGCGAGTTTGCCGCTACCGGCAAAATCTACTATTCCGCCATCGATGCGTTGCGGGCCGCCGCCACGACGGGTGATCCGACCCGGCTCACCCGTGCACCGATCTTCGAGGCCAGCATCGCCTTCGATCACGATGGCAACCCGTCCACGCCTGCGCAGGAGTTGCCCTCAATGGTAGATGTCGTCTCCAGCGATCCCGACTTCTCCGATGTGGAAGGTATCCGTGCCGACATCCGCTTCGGTCGCGGCCCGCAGGGCGAGCTGTACCTGATGAGCAAGCGCA
>CAXBNM010000394.1:0-3957 GCA_963976885.1 uncultured Burkholderiaceae bacterium | reverse complement strand
GCCAAGGCGGCTCCTGCGCGAAGCAACTGAGGCCTGTCATCCGGCGCCGATGCTTCGCGCCTTGTGCCGGAGTCTGACCGACTGCGCACATCGGGCATGGCAGGGTCGTGAATGGGTCGAGCAGGTATCCTTGCGACGCCCCTTTGGTTCACCCCCTGTCTGTCGAGTCAATCATGCGATCCACTGAGCAACCCGTGCTGCGCGATATCGTTCTTATCGGTGGCGGCCACAGCCATGTCGGCGTCATCCGGCGTTTTGGCATGCACCCGGTCCCCGGTGTGCGTCTGACGGTGATTTGCCGTGATACTCACACTCCTTATTCGGGAATGCTGCCGGGTTACATCGCCGGGCACTACAGCTACGACGACGTCCACATCGATCTGCGCAAGCTGGCCGAGTTTGCCGGCGCGCGTTTTTACAGCGATTCGGTTGTCGGGCTCGACCGCAGCGCGCGCACCGTACTGTGTGCCGACCGGCCGCCTGTTGCCTACGATCAGGTGTCCATCAACATCGGCTCGACACCGCAAGTGGGTCAGGTTGCAGGCGCTGCCGAACATGCGGTGCCGGTCAAACCGATCAATCAGTTCAATGAGCGCTGGCTGGCCTTGCTGGACCGCACTCGTAGCGGCCACGGACCCATGCGGATCGCCGTGGTCGGGGCCGGGGCGGGCGGGGTTGAACTGACCCTGGCGATGCAGTTTCGGTTGCGCCGCGAGTTACAGGCGCTGGGCCGCAACCCGGATGAACTCAGCTTCGATCTGTTCTCCGATACCGACCGCATTCTGCCCACTCATAATCCGCGGGTGCGGGCCAGTTATGAAGGCATTCTGCGCGAGCGCGGCGTAAACCTGCACCTTGGGCAGGCTGTCACCAATGTGCAGCCGGGTCAGTTGACCACTGCCAGCGGCGCGACCATGGCCGCCGATGAAATCATGTGGGTCATTCAGGCCGGCGGCGCGGCCTGGCTGGCCGACACCGGACTCGAACTGACTGAGCGCGGCTTCATCAAGGTTCGCGACACCTTGCAGACCGTCACCGACGATCTGGTCTACGCCGCCGGCGACATTGCCGAAATGGTCAATCAGCCGCTCGAGAAGGCCGGCGTGTTTGCCGTCCGACAGGGCCGGCCGCTGGCCGACAACCTGCGCCGCGCCGTGCTCGGCAAAGCGCTCAAGCCGTATCACCCGCAGCGTAACTGGCTGGCGCTGATCAGTACCGGCGACAAGTACGCGGTGGCCTCGCGTGGCGGCTTGTCGTTTCAGGGCGAGTGGGTCTGGCGCTGGAAAGACTGGATTGATCGACGCTTCATGACCCGCTTCAGCGAGTTGCCGGTAATGGACCCCGACAAGGCCGCGCGCCAGGAGGCGGCAGCCCGCTCCAGGGCGCCGGCCGTCAGTCTTGATCAGCAGGAAGCTACCCAGGCCTTGTCGGCGTTGGCGATGCGCTGCGGAGGCTGCGGCGCCAAGGTGGGGGCCGGCGTGCTGTCACGGGCGCTGGGCGCGCTGACACCGATCGACCGGGACGATGTACTGATCGGCTTGCATGCGCCCGATGATGCGGCGGTGGTCCGAGTGCCACCGGGCAAGGCGCTGGTGCATTCAATTGATTTCTTCCGCGCCTTCATCGACGACCCTTATCTGTTCGGCAAGGTGGCGGCCAACCATGCGCTGGGCGACATCTTCGCGATGGGCGGCGAACCGCAATCGGCAACGGCCGTGGTTACCGTGCCGCCCGGCCTGGAATCCAAAACCGAAGACACCTTGTTTCAGATGATGTCCGGCGCGGTCGAAGTGCTCAATGCTGCTGGTTGCGCGCTGGTCGGAGGCCATACCGGCGAAGGCCGTGAACTTGCGCTGGGCTTTGCAATCAACGGCTTGATTGACGAAGACCTGCACGCGATTACACGTAAAAGCGGCATGCAGCCCGGCGACGTCTTGATTCTGACCAAACCGCTCGGCACCGGCACCTTGTTTGCGGCGCACCCCTTGCTTGCCACGCGCGGCCGCTGGATTGATGCGGCACTCCAGTCCATGGTCGTGTCGAATCAATTCGGCTCGCAGATCGTGCTGCGCCATGGCGCCACGGCTTGCACCGATCTGACCGGCTTCGGGCTGCTTGGCCATCTCGTGGAGATGACCCGCCCGTCCGAGGTTGACGCCGAACTCGATCTGGCCGCGTTGCCGGTGCTCGAGGGGGCCGAAGAAACCGCGGCCGCCGGCATACTCAGCTCTTTGCAACCGGCCAATGTGCGCCTGCGCCGGGCACTGCGCAATCAGGCCGAGATGGTGGATCACCCCCGCTACCGCTTGCTGTTCGACCCGCAGACCGCTGGTGGCCTGCTGGCCAGTGTGCCGGCCGCGCAGGTTGCGGACTGCCTGCGCGAGCTGCACGAAGCCGGTTATAGTCACAGCGCGGTCATTGGCCGGGTGCTGGCGCAGGGGGAGGCGCTGGAGCCGATCTCGCTGGTGGATTCAAGCCATCGACCGTGACCCGACAATTTACTATTACTCAAACACTTGGAGACAACACCGATGGGGCCGCTGGAAGGGATCAGAGTCATTGATCTGAGCACTGTATTGATGGGGCCTTATTGCGCGCAGACGCTGGGCGAGTACGGGGCCGATGTGATCAAGGTCGAGCCGCCGGCTGGAGACCTGATCCGCGATCTCAGCCCGGAGCGCCACAAGGGCATGGGCGCGGTGTTCCTGAATGCCAATCGTGGCAAGCGCAGTGTCGCCATTGATCTGAAAACGCCCGATGGGCAGGCGGTGATGCGCGGCCTCATTGAATCCGCCGATGTATTTCTGAGCAATGTGCGTCCGCGCGCGCTGGCCCGTCTGGGGCTGGACCCTGAATCGCTGTGTGCCGGCAATGACCAACTTGTCTATGCCAGTCTGGTCGGATATGGCCAGCAAGGCGCGTACGCCGCCCGCCCGGCTTATGATGATTTGATTCAGGGGGGATCGGGTTTTTCGCATCTGATGGCGATCGGCGGTGATGGCACGCCGCGCTATGCGCCCAATGCGATGGCTGATCGAGTGGTCGGCCAGGCGGCGGTCGGTGCCATTCTGGCCGCCCTGGTGGCGCGCGGGCGCACCGGTCAGGGCCAGCATCTGGAGGTGCCGATGTTTGAAACCATGACGCATTTCGTGCTCAGCGATCATCTCGGTGGTCTTACCTTCGAGCCACCCGTGGGCGAGCCCGGCTATGCGCGCCACCTGTCGCCGGATCGACGCCCCTATCAAACCAGCGATGGGTATCTGTGTGCGCTGGTCTATAACGACAAGCAATGGCAGAGCTTCGTGCAAGCCGTCGGCCAGCCCGAACTGCTCACGCAATTTCCGTATCTGCAGCGTTTTGAGACGCGGGCGGAGAACATCGATGCCGTCAATGAGATGCTCAGTCGTCTGTTTCTGACCCGCACCACCGCGCAGTGGATTGAATTACTGGAGGCGGCTGACATTCCCTACATGACGATGCATACCTTGCACAGCGTCATCGACGATCCGCATCTGGAGTCGGTCGGGTTTTTCGAGCAGGTCGAGCACCCGACCGAAGGCTTGCTGCGGCAGATGCGGGTGCCGGTCACCTGGCAACGCACGCCAGCGGAGCTGCCCCGTCACGCGCCGCGACTGGGCGAACATACCAGAGAGGTGTTGCGCGAAATCGGCCTGGCCGACTCGCGCATCGATGCCTTGCACGAAGCGGCGGTTGTCTGCAGCGCACCGGATCAACCATGACGCATAAAGCCGACAACACGACAGCATCGCCGGCAACGCGGCCATTGCGCGTTGCCGTTGTTGGCGCGGGCTACTTTGCGCAGTTTCATCTCGACGCCTGGGAGCGACTGGCGGCTGCCGGCCTGGTCGAACTGGTTGCCATCGTTGATGCCGACGCGGATCGGCTGGGGCAGGCGTGTCAGTCCTACCGGCCGGCGGCTTCGTTTACCTCAATGCC
>CAXBNM010000393.1:0-3976 GCA_963976885.1 uncultured Burkholderiaceae bacterium | reverse complement strand
CGCCCGCAGCGAGAAATTGAAGGCGCTCCTGAATTGATTGAAGCCAACAAACAAACCAGCGGAGCCGCCAGCGGTCACCAAGCAAAGCCATGGCGCGCACTGACGCTCGCCATCGGCCTGGGCCTCGGACTTTGCTTAAACTTTGGCCAGGGCACCGCAGTTCACGCGGCGACGAAAGCCACGAACCAGACGCAGAGCAAGCTATAGCCCGCCGGCCAGATCACCAATCTGATCGATGACGGCAAGTATGCCGAAGCGAAAACACAGCTCGATGAACTGCTGGCCCGCACACCCGACGCGCCGCTGGCGTTGTATCAACTCGCACGCCTGCACCTGTCGACAGGCGCAGTAAGCACCGAAACCATTGTTGGCTTTCGCTACAGCAGCGAAGCCGCAACCCGTGCCGAGGAGGCGTTGAAGAAAGCGCTGAGTTCCACCCCTGATTACCCGGAAGCTCATGCGTTATCCGGACTACTCTATGCCGCCCAGAACAGGCTGCCGGAATCTGCGGCAAGTTTTGCCGCGGCCGAGAAGGCTTACGTCAGCCCGGTCTGGCTCGACTTCAACAAAGCCGTGTTGGCGGTACAGATGAAAGAGTATGAAGATGCTGCCGATCTGCTCAAGCAACTCACCGCCGTACACCCCAACAAGAAGAACAAGATTGCCGGCAAGATTTATCAGAGTGCATGGCGTCTGTTGCGTCGCCTGGCGGTTGAGCACCCTGAACTCGATCCGGTTCGAGGCATACGCAATGGTCATATCAAGCGAGTGCTGGCCGAAGACTATGCCGACTATCTGGCCCAACACAAAGGCAGTGACAAACCCCTGTATGTGCATTTCGCCTCCAGCGACAACTGGTGTTCGCCTTGCGCGGTCAACCTGAAACGAGTGAATTCACTCGCACGGCAGCATGGCGACAAGTTCGACTTCATTCATGTGAGCTTCGAACCATGGCGTTCGGTCAGTCAGTACATGAGCATGCTGCCCAAATCGATCCGGGCGCTGCCTTATCAGGTTTTCATCAGTCACGGTGTTGAGCAAGCTTCGCAACACGGTGCGATGACGGAACAGTCAATTCGAACCCTGGTGACCAAACACTACGACGATCTGCAGGCTGGCCGTCTGGCCGGGAAAGTGGCCACCGAAGTCGAGAACAAGGCCTTGCAGAGAATTTCCGCAAGCTTTCACAAGCACCTGAAAAACGCCAGTCACTATCGGGCATTTACCGTGGCCCTGGAAGACTCGCGCTGGGTAGCCGGATCTTCAGACAAACAACTCAGTCAGACAAGCGCCAACGCAGCCGCATTGAAATCATGCGAGCGCAAGAAGGCCAAGGCAAAGCGCAAACTGCAGGCAGACTGCCAGCTCTATGCCGTTGATGAAACCGTGGTGTTCGGTTTCACAGACGCCGAGATTGCAGCGGCCACGAAAGCAGCGCAAAAAGCCGACGGTCCGGTTGAAACGGTATTGTCCAGATACCATTCCAAATCAGCACCCAAGGCTTTCGCGTTCAGTCGCAGCGACGAGGGCCACTGGGTTTCCTACTTCGCGTACGAATCCGACTCGCTGGCCAAGGCCAGGACCAGGGCATTGGAAGAATGCGATGCCAAACGACGCCGGCGCGATTTCGACAAACCCTGTGAACTCTACTGGCAAAACGACGAACCGTTGCAGCCGTTGCCATTGGACTGACCGCCCGCGGTGGCGCGACGCGTGCAATTCAAATGCGCTTGTTCTCACCGGCAGTCAGTTGTAGATTGACTCATGCGGCGGCGCGAACAAGCCCGATGCACAACTATCTGGTTCGCGAACATCGCTTGCCTGCGGTCGGGCCACGGCCGAGGACTGGTTTCACAGAGGTGAACCATGACCAAGCAATCTGATGTCTCCGACCACTATGCGCACGCCGATCTGATCAAAGCCATCCAGACCGGCCTTACCGCGCTGGGCAAGACGCCGGACACGCTGTCGATAGACGACCTGGCGCCGGTAGACGAATTTCACATTGGTGGCAGACAAGCCTCGCTGGCCTTTCTGAATCAACTGGATCTCACCGCGCGGACGGCAGTTCTCGACATTGGGTGCGGCCTTGGCGGTGCGGCACGGTTCGTTGCCGGGCATTACGGCAGCCGAGTGACAGGACTGGACCTGACAAACCAGTACATCGAGACAGGCCGGGTCTTATGCCAATGGGTCGGACTCGACGCAAGCATCGAGTTGCTGCAAGGCAGCGCGCTGGCGATGCCTTTTCCCGACGACACCTTTGATCGCGCCTATATGATGCATGTCGGCATGAACATCGAGGACAAGGAAACACTTTGTCATGAGGTGGCGCGCGTGTTGCGGCCCGACGCTGTATTCGGCATCTACGATGTCATGCGAACAGGGCCCGGTGAACTCCCCTACCCACTGCCCTGGGCCACCACCGCAAACGAAAGCGCGGTGGCAGAGCCGGCCCGCTACAAGCAAGCGCTGCAGGCGGCAGGCTTCAACATCATTGCCGAACGCAACCGGCGCGACTTTGCGCTTGAGTTTTTTGCTGCGCTGCGCGCCAAAATGGCGTCCCCAGGCGGACCGCCACCGCTGGGTCTGCATATTCTGATGGGCAAAAGCACCCCGGAAAAGCTCAAAAGGATGGTCACCAGTATTACCAATAACCTCATTGCCCCGGTCGAGATCATTGCCCGCAAGAGCGCCTGACAGGTCCGGCTTGCTGGCCCGACTTGAACCGCGCCCAATTGGCCAGCCAGTTGCCCGGCGCTTGCTAACGACTCGCCACCCGCTCGCGCAAGTGCGTCAGAAACAACTGCACCGCCGGATCGGTCTCGTTGACGCGGAACGCGGCAGCGCAGTTCAGTTGAATATCCACATCACCGAAGGGCAGCATCCGCACGCCGGACTGGTCGGCCAGCGGCGCTACCGACGACGGCACCAGCGCCACGCCAAGACCGGCTCCGACCAAGGCCAATACCATCAGCAAATTACTGCCGCGATGTGAAATGACGGGATCGAAGCCGAGTATATCGCGCAAGGCCTGGGACTGATCGCCGCCATGGGTGACCGAATACCGAACGAAGGGCTCGGCGCGCAATTCATTGGCCGAAACGCGTTTGTGGCCAGCCAGCCGGTGGTCGCTGCCCACGGCAACCCACAGCGGCCATGACACCAGCGGGACGGTGTCGATCGTGTCGGGCACCTGCATGGCCAGCGTATTGAGCAGGCCGACATCAATGGTGTGGGCGCTCAGCCGGGCGATTTGCCCCAAGGGATCGATCTCTTCCAGCTGCAGACTGACCCCTGGCACTCTGACGCGATAGTCTTTGAGCACCCGTGCGAGCAACCCGGCATAAGCCACGCTGCCAGTAAAGCCAATGGTGACCGTGCCCAACTCGCCACGCAGCGCAAGCCGGGTCTGGTTGGCGGCCCGCTCGGCCTGAGCCAGTGTGGCCCGGGCCTCCGGCAACAATCGCTCGCCAGCTTCGGTCAGCGCCACCTGGCGTTGGGTGCGCGCTAACAGGCGCCCGCCCAGTCGTTCTTCAAGGACGCGAATCTGCACGCTGAGTGCCGGCTGAGCGATATGCAAACGAGCCGCGGCGCGGCCAAAGTGCAGCTCTTCGGCGACAGCGACGAAGTAGCGAAGGTGTCGTAATTCCATGGGCGCTCGGCTCAGGAGGATCAGCGGCGGTGATCGGCCTTTGATAATAGATTCTTATCAATCACTTGCAAATGAGTATTGGACCGAATCAGTCTGCGTCCCTACCATTACGCTATAAGAGCCGTAAAGCGCCTTCCACCTTCATCCCCCCGGATACCCCCTTCTTGAATACCTCGACTACCACTGCGGACGCACTGGCACGACCTACGATCAACTCCAACCGTCTGATGCTCATTCTCGGCTTCCTGACGGCCTTCGGCCCGTTTTCGGTCGATATGTACCTGTCTGGCTTTCCGGCCATTGCAGCCAGTCTGGGCACCG
>CAXBNM010000392.1:0-3985 GCA_963976885.1 uncultured Burkholderiaceae bacterium | reverse complement strand
CGATCCCACCACAGGGCACGGCCACCACTGAGCCCGCCGGTGGCTACAAAAAAGGTCGCCGGCAGGCCGCGTTGCAGCAACATTGGCGCCGCCACTTCAAGATTGTCGAGGTAACCGTCGTCAAAGGTGATGGCCACTGACGCAGGCGGCAGCGTCTCCCCGGCCATGCTGCGCCGGACCGCCTCACTCAGCGGCAACACATTGAAGCGCGCCTGCAGATAGTCGATCTGCTCGTCGAAGTGTTCCTGACGCACACACATGCCCAGCGCAAACGGATCGAGCGCCGGATCGGCAATGACGCGGTGATACATCACCACCAGCAAACGCCCCGGCTGATCGACCAGCGCCGAAATCTGGCGGTCGAGCAGGCCGGTGGCTTCAAGCAGCGGTGAGGCTACTTGTTTGACGAAGGAGATGAACTGACGCTTCATGCCCAAGGGGTCTCAGTGCGCGCCGGCGTCGGTGTAGCCAAAGCGTTGCGCCCAGAGTTCAAAGCCCAGCAACAACCAGAGCATTTCACCGCGCTGATGCGTGCCAGCCATATGCTGGTCGACCATTGTGTCGATACCGGCAAGATTGAACAGGCCGCGCGCGCGAAAGGCGCTGCTCGACAAGGTATCCAGCAGCAAGGGTTTGAGTTCGCCGCGAAACCATTGATCGAGCGGAATCGCAAAGCCTTGCTTGGGTTTGTTCAACACATCGGCGGGCAATAGATCGTTGGCAATCTGCTTGAGCAGATATTTGCCGGTATTGCCGCGCAGCTTGAGGTCGAACGGCAGGCGGGCAGCAAACGCAATCAGGTCCTGGTCCAGCAGGGGCGCGCGCGCCTCCAGCGAGTTGGCCATGGTTGCCCGGTCCACCTTCACGAGAATGTCGTCCACGAGATAGCTGCGCATGTCGCCATAAAGAATTTTCTCCATCGGCTCGGCGATGTCGTCGCGGCCGAAAAACCCCCTCAGTGATTCGTAGGTGCCGTGGCTACCGGCCTGTGTTCCAAACAACAACTGCAAATCGTCGGCGTTGCTCAGCGCCACCCCGGACAGATACTGGTCGGGATAAGACTGGCCGAGCCGGGCGGCAATACGGGCCAGCCGTGAAGCGTGGCGTTTACTGAGCACTCTGGAAGCGCCGTCCAGCAAGGGCCCGGCCATCCCGAAACTGCGCTCGTTAAGCCGCGCCAACTGGCGATACCGCTGGTAGCGGTCATAGCCAGCGAACAATTCGTCTCCGCCGTCACCAGACAAAACCATTTTTACATGCTCAGACGCCAAACGGGCAACGACAAATGTCGGTATTGAGGAAGAATCCCCAAAAGGCTCATCAAAAAACCAGCTCAGCTGCTGAGTCAGCGTCACCGCATCGGGTGAGACGACGAGTTCATGGTGGTCTGCGCCAATGTGTTGTGCCACGCGCGCCGCGTCGGGCATCTCGTTGAATTCACGTTCGTTGAAACCAATCGTGAAGGTCTTGAGTGGCTGGCTCAGGTTGCGCGCCATCAGCGCACACACCACGCTTGAATCGGTGCCACCACTGAGAAACGCACCAAACGGCACATCACTGACCAGCCGCACTTTCACTGCCTGCTCAATCTGTTCGGCCAGCTGCGCCTTCAAGTCGGCTTCGCTGCCGGTAAGCTTGGGACCAAAATTGATCTGCGCATATTCCTGCACCACGGCCTGGCCGTGTTCAATCACCATCAGGTGCGCCGGCGGCAGCTTGCGCGTGGTGCGGTAAATGCTGGCTGGCGTGGGCACATAGCCAAAGGTGAAG
The DNA here is from genome assembly GCA_963976885.1 of uncultured Burkholderiaceae bacterium. Taxonomy (GTDB): domain Bacteria; phylum Pseudomonadota; class Gammaproteobacteria; order Burkholderiales; family Burkholderiaceae_E; genus JAUIAI01. The sequence continues at coordinate 2,215 of CAXBNM010000392.1, read as the reverse complement.
TAATCACGCAGCGCGGCGTGATCGAGCGTGTTGTCAAAACCGGGCACCTTGTGCAGCGCCTTCAGCTCGGACGCAAACGCCAGTTGCCCATTGGCCAGGTGCGCGTAGTACAGCGGCTTCTTGCCGATTCGGTCACGCGCCAGCAACGTGCGGTTGCGGTTCAGATCAACCACACAGATGGCAAACATGCCGCGCAGCCGCGCAATGGCGTCTACACCCCAGACCAGGTACGCATGGAGCACGACTTCAGAATCGGAGTCGGTATGAAACTGGCAACCCGCCGTTACCAACTCGGCGCGCAACTCACGAAAGTTGTAGATCTCGCCGTTGAACACCATCTGCACGCGCGCATCGGGGCTGGCCATCGGTTGGTGGCCACCGGCCACGTCGATGATCGCCAACCGGCGCATGCCAATGTGCGCACGCGCGCCGCTGTAAACGCCCCCATCGTCGGGGCCGCGATGCAGAATGGTTTCGCACATTGCTTCGACCACGCCGGGCGCCGGCGCCGGAGCGTCGCCGCGCACCGCCAACAAACCTGCAATGCCACACATCAGCGCTTCCTCGTCGGTTGCCGGTACGCATCGAGCAAGGCCGTGGTGACGGCTTGCACCGATGCGCGGGCGACGATTTCATCGTGCGCCGCGCGACTCATGTGTACCAGCTCATCCGGCGGGGTCGCCCGCGCGCTAGCCAACTGGCGCGACAACGCACCCAGATTGCCTGATTCAAACAACCAGCCCGTACGGCCTTCGCTGACAAAATCTTCGGTGCCGCTGATGCGCGAACCCAGCACCGGCAGCCCGCCAGCCATGCCTTCAAGCATCGAGTTGGACAAACCTTCGTGCGCAGACACCAGCGCCAGCACATCGGCGGCGTGAATGTAGTCGATGATCCGCTCGACATGGCCGAGCATCAGTACCCGGTCGGCAATGCCACTGGCTTGCGCCTGTGAAATCAGCTTCGCACGCTCGGCGCCCTCACCGGCCAGCAGCAGCCAGGCCTTTTTATCGTGCGCCAACGTATCGCCCCAGGCTTGCAGCAACAGATCGAGCCGCTTGATTTTTTCAAGCCGGCCCGAGAACAGCACCACAAACTCGGCGCCCGGACAGAGCCGGTCGCGTAAGGCCCGCCCGGCAACGCCGCGCATCACCGCGCGCGCCGACAAGGGCGAGCTGGTCGGTTGACCATCTGCCGGCGCCGTCACATCAAACGGCGCGGGATGATCAACCGAGGGTTGGTTGGCGCGTTCGGGCGGCGTGTTCACATGCGTATCGGGCGTCAGGCCTGCAACCGGATCGCCATCGCGATGCCGCAAACCAAAGCGGGTCAGATCGACCGCATTGGCAATCGGCAGAATGCGCTCACGCGGCAAACCGGCCGCTTCGATCGCGCGGACGATTTCACCGCTGATCGCCTGGTAGCCGGTGGCCAGCGCCAGCCCGCGGCGTTTGATACGAGCGACAAAACCGGCGGCCGGATCAAGCGCACCGCCGCGCAACTCAGTGGCGCCCGTCATCTTGACAAACACCGGCACGCCGAGCACCTTGCCGGTCAGACAACAAGTGACCGCCATCCACTGACCGATGTGCGCATGGACGGCGCTGATACGCCGGCGCTCCTGCCAGATGGTCAGCGCCAGCCGGCATTGCAGAATGAGGCTGCCCAGCAGTGGCACGCGCGGATAACGCAGGCGGCGCACCGGCAAGCCGTCCATTACTTCATAAGTAAGCTTCGGGCTCTCCGGCGCCATCGGCGTTACCAGCGTGCAGCGATAACCGTGGGCATTGAACCAGCGCCCCAGGGTGCCGACCTGCGACTCGGCGCCGCCACCGCCGACCGACGGATACGAGCCATCGAGCACCAACAGCGGACCGGGCCGACTCTTGCCGGCTACGCTGGCCGGCGCCGAGGCGGGCCCGACGGATTGGCCCGAGGGCGGGCTGCCGCTGCTACTGACCATGTTGTTTATCCAGGTGCTCGCGCTGCCACAACTCAAGCATCGTCAAAATGTACAACTCGGCCGCGTGATCCCAGGCACCGCGCTGATGGCGCTCGAGCAAGCGCTCAACGGCGGCCGACTGAAACAGGCCACGCTGGCGCGTTGTGCGACTCATCAGGGTGTCGTGAATGAAATCGCGGAACGGACCGGGCCGGCGCATCCAGACGCTGACCGGCAACCCGAAACCCTGCTTCTTCTTTTTGACAATGGCCT
>CAXBNM010000391.1:0-3992 GCA_963976885.1 uncultured Burkholderiaceae bacterium | reverse complement strand
CTCGGGCTTGCTGCACGAGCCGCAGGAAGCGTAGCCCCTTCCTCGTCACGGACGGTCGCCGCAACGGCGCCGTCTCTCAGTTGGTTTGCGGGCCTGCTGCTATCTGACGGTGGTGATTCTGCTGCTGACCGTGCTGAACGTTTACCTGCACCATAAAAATCAACGCCCTCGCTAGCCTGAAGCGCCGGTGCCTGCGGCCCGAAACTGCTGCGGTGTCCGACCGGCAAGCCGACGAAAGAATTTCACGAAGTTGGTCGGTTCGCTGAAGCCAAGCTGATGGCTGATCTGCACCACCGTTGCCTGACTGTGCACAAGCAGGCGCTTGGCCTCGAGCACCAGCCGCAAATCGATGGCCCGCTTGGCTGTATGCCCAACCGCCGCCACGCAAGCGCGCGACAACGTGCTCTCCGAGTAACCCAACCGCCGGGCATAGTCGAGCACGGTGAAGCGCTCATGCAGGCCTTGTTCAAGTTCGCGCGCAAACAGACGGTAGATGTCTGTCTCGCGTGAGCGCGTGGCGCCAATGTGCGAGACCGTCAATGCGATGGTCAGGCGCAACAACAACGCGGCAAGAGAATGGCGGATGAGTGCCGCCTCGGTGTCGCCCCCTTGAAAAGCCGCAAGATCTGCGCGCAAGCGAGCTGTATCGACCAGCATTCGCTGCCACAGCGTGCGGTCCAGCACCGACGTTGCCGGCCATTCATCGAGCCGTAACAATGCCGGATCGATGCCAGAGCGGCTCCCTGCCGGGGCCAGCGCAGACCCTGCGACCAGCAGCAACCGTCCTTGCAGCCCGGCATGCATATGCCATTGCTGCACTTGCCCTGCCTTGACCAACAGCACCGTGCCGGGCTTCAAACGGTGCTCGACAAAGTCGATCATGTGCTTGCCCTGACCACTCTGGACCATCACCAGGCAATGAAAGTCGACGCGCTGAGGAGCCAGCAGTTCGGCGCCAGCACGCGCGCGCAATTCGGCAAGCGTCATGATTTCCGTTCCAATCCGCGCAAGTCGGGTGTTGTGGAACCGGACTTCTCTGATTGTTGATGGCGATCGTCGCATCGCTCAAGTGTAGTTCAGAGAATCAATGAAATCCCAGTTTTGACCATGATCTGATCGGGATTCACCTTGCCGCCGCCGACCGCCGACCGCATAGTTGCGCCCCTTCCCTTGAATATCAGCCAACCAGGAGTCAGCGATGATCATCGCGCCATCGAGCCGCCTGCTCGCCACCACTATCTTGACGCTCGGCCTGGCCGCCTGCGGCAGCGCCTCCGTGACCGAATCCGTATCGGCGGCAGGTTCATCTGTAGAGAAGCAGCAAGTTCTCGCTCTGCTCAAGAGTATCGAAACCGGCGAACAAGCCCCTGCCGCCGTCATCAACCCGACCAATTACATTCAACACAACCTCGCCGTGGCCGACGGACTGGCCGGATTCGGGGAAATCTTGCAGGCTTTGCCAGCCGGGTCGGCGCGAGCCGACACGGTGCGCGTCTTTCAGGATGGTTCCTACGTCTTCGCCCACACCGACTACAACTTCTTTGGCCCGAAAATTGGCTTCGACATCTTCCGTTATGAGAACGGCCAGATTGTCGAGCACTGGGACAACTTGCAGGAAACCGCCGTCGAGCCGAATCCGAGTGGTCACACCATGATCGATGGCCCGACCGAGGCTGAGGGTCTGGCCCAGACCGAAGCCAACAAGGCGCTGGCGCGCGGATTTGTCGAAGACATTCTCGTCAATGGCCAGATGGACAAACTCGCCGCCTACTTTGACGGTGATAACTATATCCAGCACAACCCACAGTTCGGCGACGGCTTGTCCGGTCTGAACAAGGGTCTGCAAGCGATGGCCGACGCCGGCATCACGATGAAGTACACGCAGATCCATCAAGTGCTCGGCGAGGGCAACTTCGTGCTGGTGACCTCAGAAGGCGAGTTCGGCGGTCAACACACCGCCTTCTACGATCTGTTTCGTGTGCAAGACGGCAAGATCGCCGAACACTGGGACACCATTGAAACCATTGCCGACCAGTCGACATGGAAAAACAACAACGGCAAATTCTGAATCCGGAGAATAGAACATGAAACTTGCAAAACTCTTGTCTGGCGCACTACTGGCCACCGTACTGTCCGCGCAGAGCGCCAGCGCCGCCGATACCGCACAAGTCATCGAAGTGGCCACCTTTCAACTGGCCGCTGGCGTCACTGCCGAACAATTCGCGCCGATCGACAAGCAGGTCGAACTCGAACACGTTGCCAGGCAACCGGGCTTCATCTCGCGTGAAACAGCCGCTGGCGACCAAGGCGAATGGCTGGTTATCGTTCACTGGCGCTCAATCGCTGACGCCGAAGCCTCGATGGCAAGCTTTGCCAACGCGCCGGCAGCAGCGCCATTCATGGCCAGGCTGGATGCAAGCCCCGCAAACATAAACCGCAAGGCGCACCGCGCGTCTTGCCGGCGTTTGGGCAATCAGACCCTCGGGAGCGCTGGAAACGGGCCGCTCGACACTGCTACTGCGATTCTCCATGCTTGATCTCACGGTGAATTTGCGCATACACCAGCATCGTAAAGATCAGCGAGCCACCGATGACATTGCCCAGCAGCGTGGGCATGAAGAACCGGCTGAAAGCATCCCACGGCGCTACATCGCCCGAGATGACCAACAGCACCGCTTCGACCGAGCCGGCGATCACGTGAGCAAAGTCGCCCAGCGCCACCAGATAGGTGATCAGGATGATCATCAAGGTCTTGTCTGACTCCATGCTGGCCATGATCCAGACCAGCATTGCAATCAGAAAGCCGGCCATCGTGCCGCGGGCGATCAGTTCAACGGGGGCGAAGCCAACCGCATGCCGGCTGATTTCAAGCATGGCCTGATACAACGCATCGTCACTGACCGCCCCGTAACTGGCAAACACGGCAAACAAGGCCGCGCCAAGCACATTGGCGCTCAGCACCACCGCCCACAATTGCGCGGTACGCAAGAAAGTCCGCCGGTTAGGCTTAAGAATGACCGGCACCACCGCGGTGATCGTGTTCTCGGTAAACAATTGCAGCCTGGCGTTGATGATCAAGATGAAACCGACGCAGTAGCCGAACTTCTCAATAATGATCGTCCAGTCTGTATCGGGCAGCGCCTCTCTCAACAGCGCCTGCGCAAAAACGGAAAAGCCGATAGCCAGCCCTGCCGCCACTCCGGAGAACCACAGCGAATGCCCCGGCCGTCGTAACTCACGCTCACCTTCGCGGCGGACAATTTCAAAGACAACGGGCGCGCTGGGCTCGGTCTGTTCCTGGGCCGTCTCTTTCTCCTTTTCTGACAACACCACCGGTGATTCGTCATCATCGATACCGGCCGCCTCATCCGCAGAAACGTCGGGACCAGGAACAAGTCGCTTGTGATTGGGTGTTTCCGGGTTGTCAGCAGGGTTCAATGTTGGGGCACCAGAGAGGCAAAGACCCACGGCAGCGCAAAATTCGTGCCTGTGCCTGCCCGGACGGCGGGCATGGATGTTGCATCGAGCTGCAGCCTGCATTGCTAAGAGGTCAGTTTGCGCATTCTTACTCTAAACGTTCACAAGGGCTTCAGCCTGTTCCACCGCCGCTTCGTGCTGCACGAATTGCGCGATGCGATCCGTGCGACCGACGCCGACCTGGTTTTTCTGCAGGAAATTGTCGGCGTCAACGATCGCTGGGCAGCGCGACATCCGGGCTGGCCGGTGGTCAGCCAGTACGAGTTCCTCGCCGACGAGATATGGCCTGATTTCGCTTACGGCAAGAACTCGGTGACCGACATCGGCCACCACGGCAATGCCATTCTGTCGCGCCAGGATATCGTGCACTGGCAGAACGTCGACGTCTCGCTGGGCAACGCTGAGCGCCGGGCTCTGTTGTACGGCCAGATCGGCAACGGGCCCGCCGCCATTCACGTCGTTTGCGTCCACCTTGGCCTGACCGAGGGTCATCGACGCTTTCAACTGCATGGCTT
>CAXBNM010000390.1:0-3994 GCA_963976885.1 uncultured Burkholderiaceae bacterium | reverse complement strand
CGCCCACCGGATCTGGCGCAAGCCGGCGCTCAATGACACGACAGCTGCCATCGGCCATCAGCAACAGACTCCACCCGGGGGCCTGCGCCGCCACAGGCTCGACCCGCCTGCCCAGGCTGGCCACGATGCCCAGCGCCGCCAGCGCGCACCCAAGCGCCAGCAGCAATCGCCACGGACTGTAACCGTGAACCAGACTGCCAATGGCACTGATGCCAGCCGCCAGCAGGGTCAGCACGCCAATGCTCAATTTTTGGGGAGCCGATATATCGGCTTGTGCCACTGGCCATGAATCGATGACCAGACAGGTGCGCAGGCCAGGGTCGCCAGTCTGCGAGGTGGCCGGGAATCCGGGAGAGATTACCGGACCTGGCACACGTCGGTCCGATACAGGTTCGCCCGCCACATACCGGCTCGACACACGCTGACCTGACGCGAGCGTCACGGCGGCGGGCCCGTGCGGCGGTGCGGATGCGGGCGGCAAGGAAAGTGAAGGCATAGACTTGCCAGTATGGCGAGCCTATGCAGTTCACAGCGGCCGGCGATGCCGACCAATCGGATAAGGCTTGAGGGTCAGGCCTTACCGAAAATGATGGTGCCGTTCGTGCCACCGAAGCCGAATGAATTATTCATTGCGAAGTCGGTCGACACGTCACGCGCCTCATTGGCGCAATAGTCCAGATCGCAATCAGGATCGGGATTATGCAAATTGATGGTGGGGGGCGAAATCTGGTGATGCAAAGCCAACACCGAGAAAACACTCTCAATACCACCGGCACCGCCAAGCAAATGACCAGTCATTGATTTGGTCGAATTGATGACGATTTTGTGAGCATGATCGCCAAGCGCCAGTTTGATGGCTTCGGTTTCATTCCTGTCACCCAGCGGCGTCGAGGTGCCGTGCGCGTTCAGGTATCCGATCTGCTCTACATTCAGGCCAGCATCTTTCAGCGCCGCCATCATGCCGCGTCTGGGCCCGTCAGTTTCAGGGGCCGTAATGTGATGCGCATCGGCACTCATACCGAAGCCCACCAGCTCGGCGTAAATCTTCGCGCCGCGCTTTTTGGCGTGCTCGTACTCTTCGAGCACCATCACGCCAGCACCTTCACCGAGCACAAAGCCATCGCGATCGCGATCCCAGGGCCGGCTTGCGGTTTCGGGGTCATCGTTGCGTTGGGACAGCGCCCGCGCCGCGATGAAACCACCCACACCCAAAGGTGAAATAGTGGATTCCGCGCCACCTGCGACCATGACATCGGCATCGCCGTAGGCAATGATGCGCGCGGATTGACCAATGCAATGCAAGCCGGTGGTACAGGCGGTTGCAATGGCCAGGTTGGGTCCTTTCAGACCCAGATTGATCGCCAACTGACCAGAAATCATGTTGATGATCGATCCGGGTACGAAGAATGGTGACACTCTCCGCATCCCTTTGTTGGTCATTTCGGTGTGGGTACGCTCGATCATGGGCAAACCGCCAATGCCCGAACCGACCATCACGCCGATGCGCTCAGCCGTATCGTCGTTGACCTCGATGCCGCTATCGCGCACGGCATCGGTAGACGCACCAATGCCGTAGTGGATGAAAGTATCGAAATGACGGGCTTCTTTGCTCGCCATGTACTTTGACGAATCGAAATCCTTCACCTCGCCGGCGATACGGGTCGACATAGCAGACGTATCGAACCGGGAAATCAGTCCGATACCGCTTTTGCCGGCCACGATATTCGACCAGGCTGTGGCTATGTCGTTTCCAACCGGGCTTACGATGCCAAGCCCGGTAACGACAACACGACGTTTACTCACGTTATCAGGCCTTGGACTGTGCCTTTACATAATCGACAGCCTGCTGAACAGTGGTGATCTTTTCAGCCTGCTCGTCAGGGATCTCGGTATCGAACTCGTCTTCGAGCGCCATGACCAGCTCAACGGTGTCGAGCGAGTCGGCACCGAGGTCATCAACGAAAGCCGAGTCAATCTTGACATCAGCTTCATTTACGCCAAGTTGTTCGGCGACGATTTTCTTGACGCGCTGTTCGATATCTTCCATTGCATTTTCTCCAGGGGTTGTTCTTGTGACGCATACATGCCTGTTAGCGTCAGCATCAATATTCGGTGTTCGGTTTGCAGCCAGATTTTAAGCGAACGATGCTCGCAGGCAGTACCCGGTTTGTCGTGTAGGGGCCATATAACCGTAATTTATGTCGCCAGCGCGAATCTTACCAATTCACGGGCGATTACGGATTCTGCCACTATTCCATGTACATCCCACCATTGACGTGCAAAGTTGCACCCGTGATGTAGGCTGCCTCCGGGCTGGCCAGAAAGCGCACGGCGGCCGCAATCTCGTCAGGCCGACCCAATCGTTGCGCCGGAATCTGACCCAACAAGGCATTTCGCTGCTCGTCACTGAGCTCACGCGTCATGTCGGTATCGATGAAGCCCGGGGCCACACAGTTGACGGTAATGTTACGCGCCCCAAGCTCCCGACCAAGCGAGCGCGCCATCCCGGCCACGCCAGCCTTGGCGGCCGAATAATTGGCCTGCCCGGCGTTGCCCGAAGCTCCCACCACCGACGTCACATTGACGATGCGCCCGTAACGGGCCTTCATCATCGGCTTGATGGCCAGCTGACTCATTCGGAATACTGCACTCAGGTTGGTATCGATCACCGCCGACCAGTCGTCCGGCTTCATGCGCATGGCCAGCGTGTCGCGGGTAATGCCTGCGTTATTGATCAGGATAGCCAGCCCGCCATGTTCCTTGACGATGCCTGCCATCAACTCGGCACAGGCTTCGGCATTGGTGACATTCAACTCGGCCCCGCGACCGTTGATTTTTTCCGCGGCAAATGACGCCGAGATGGCATCGGCGCCAGCGGCCGAGGTGGCGGTACCGATCACGGTAGCGCCAGCCTTGCCCAGCGCATGCGCGATGGCCTGACCAATCCCACGGGAAGCGCCGGTAACCAGCGCAATCTGTCCTTCTAGGTTCATGAACTCTCCTGCTCGACAGATAAGGCGCTCAGGCCAACATTTCAAGGGCGGCCTGCAATGAGGCACGATCGTGAACGCAAGCCGCCTTGATGGAGCGATCAATACGTCCGACTAAGCCGGTCAGCACTTTGCCCGGACCGAATTCAATTATGTGGGTAGCGCCCATTTCCTGCATCTTGCGCACACTTTCAACCCAGCGCACCGGGCTGTAAGCCTGTCGAACCAGAGCGTCGGCGATGGCTGCCGGCTCATCATTGACCGCGACATCAACGTTGTTGATCAGGGGCACTGTGGGTCGGTTCAGGGTCAGCGATTGCAAAGCATCGGCCAGACGGACGCCAGCGGGCCGCAACAACTCGGAGTGAAATGGCGCCGACACCGCCAGTGGCAGTGCGCGCTTGGCGCCTTTTTCCTTGGCCAGTGCGCAGGCGCGCGTGACGGCCTCGGCATGGCCGGCGATGACGACCTGGGCCGGCGCATTGAAGTTGGCCGGCCCAACCTGCGACTCGGCACCGTTGCTGGCCTCGGCGCAAACCTGCGCCACGACGTCATCAGCAAGCCCGAGAATGGCCGCCATCGAGCCGACACCGACCGGCACCGCCGATTGCATCGCATCGGCGCGCAAACGGGTCAGCGCAATGGCCGCATCATCGGCCAGTACGCCGGCCGCAACAAGCGCCGTGTATTCGCCCAGGCTATGCCCGGCAACCATATCGGCCGCGCGGCCACCCGCCGCCAGCCAGACGCGGTAACAACCCAGCGCCGCAATAAGCATCGCCGGTTGCGTATTGGTGGTCAGCGCCAGCGACTCCGCCGGACCATTGTCGATCAGACCGGAAAGCGCCGGCTCGCCAAGCGTCTGGTCGGCAAGATTGAACAATCCCGCAACTTCAGGTTCCTGACGAAAATCGGCCAGCATGCCGACCGCCTGCGAGCCCTGCCCGGGAAAAACACAAGCCAGTTTCATGATTACATCTCCACCAGATTGGCGCCCCAGGTGA
>CAXBNM010000389.1:0-3998 GCA_963976885.1 uncultured Burkholderiaceae bacterium | reverse complement strand
GGAACAACACGCCCAGTTCGGCCGCCCGGCCGGTGCCGACCATGATCGAGGTTGGCGTGGCCAGACCCATCGCGCAAGGGCAGGCGATGATGAGCACCGCCACGCCGGCAATCAACGCATAGGTGAGCGCGGGCGAGGGCCCGAACAACATCCACGCGGCCACGGTGACGAGCGCGGCGAACAACACGGCGGGCACGAACCAGGCGGTGATGCGGTTGACCAGATCCTGAATCGGCAGGCGCGCGCCCTGGGCTTGCTCGACCATGCGGATGATTTGCGCCAGCATGGTGTCGCTGCCCACGCGCGTGGCTTTGAAGCGCAGCGCGCCCGCGCCATTGACGGTGCCGCCGGTGACCGAGGCGCCGGGCTCTTTGTGAACCGGTGCCGATTCGCCCGAGATCATGCTCTCGTCGACATAGGAATCACCGTCGATGACGGTGCCGTCGACGGCCAGTTTTTCACCGGGGCGCAGATGCACGATGTCGCCGGCCATGATGGCGGCGACCGGCATGTCTTGCACATTGCCAGCGCGCTCGACGCGGGCCGTCTTCGGTTGCAGGCCGACGAGTTTGCGAATGGCCTCACCGGTGCGGCCCTTGGCGCGCGCTTCCAGAAAGCGGCCGAGCAGAATCAAGGTGACGATGACGGCGGCGGCTTCAAAATAGACGGCGCGGGTGTGCGCGGGCAGCAGTGCCGGCAAAAATACCGCCACGGTCGAGAACGACCAGGCCGCCAGGGTGCCGATGGCTACCAGCGAGTTCATATCGGGCGCACCCTTGAACAATGCCGGCAGGCCTTTGCTGAAGAAAGCGCGGCCCGGCACCAGCAACACCAGCGTGGTCAGCGCAAACTGAATCAGCCAACTCGTTTGCGTGCCAATCGTGCGAGCGATGAAGTCGCCAAAGCCGGGCACAACGTGCGCGCCCATTTCAAGCACAAAGACCGGCAAGGTCAGCGCCAGCGCCAGCAACATCATGCGCGCCAGGTGGGCGGCTTCGTCGGCCTTGCGGTCGGTGGCAGGCGCCGCGCCGCTGGTCTGCTCCTGCGCGGGGTAGCCGGCCCTGGTGCTGGCTGCGCTCAGTTGGGCGGCGCTGACACTGCCGGCCAGAATCGTGACGTCGGCGGTTTCGGCGGCCAGGTTGACGGTGGCCTCGATAACGCCGGGCACTGCGCGCAACACTTTTTCGACCCGGCTCACGCAGGAGGCGCAACTCATCTCCTGCACGCTCAGGCGAATGGTGTCGGTGCGGGCCGGGTAACCTGCCGTGTCGAGCGCCTCGCGCAGCGCCGGTGCGGCTGGCGTGCCGGTGACCGTGGCGCGTTCATTGGCCAGATTGACGGTGGCCTGGCTGACGCCAGGGACTGCCGCCAGCACCTTCTCGACTCGCGCCACACACGAGGCGCAAGACATGCCTTCGACGTCGAGGGTCAGACTGGGGGCGTTGCTTGTATCGGTCGACATGGGGTGGACCTCCTGCGGTTACCGGGTATTGGCCTCAAGCTTAACCGTTCCAGTAACTGGAAGGTCAAGAGGGCGAGCAAGACCTTGTTGCAGGCATGGCCAGGCGCGGTGAAAAAACCGGCTTGCGCTGCGCGGGGCGGCGGCGCGCAAATATTCGCTACCATCGGGTTTTCTCTGCAGCCGGTGAACCATGACTGAATTGATTGTGTCCGACATGACCTGCGCGCATTGCCAGGCGTCGATTGAAAAAGCCATTGCCGGCGTCGATCCGCAGGCTGGCGTTAGCGTCGATCTGGCGACGCATCGGGTCAGCGTCAACAGCGAGGTGCCGGCCGAGCGGTTGTTGCAGGCGGTGCGCGAGGCCGGGTTCGAGCCGTCGTTGTCGGGTGCCTGATTCCCGCACGACCCGAGGGGCCGGCAAGCGAGCGGCAGCAACGTCGCCCACCAACGGGCCGGCGGATGACGCGGTGGCCGGCAAAGCGCGCGAGGCGGTAACCCGCGACCCTGAAGCCACGCGCAAGGCCATTCTCATTGCGGCCACGGCCGAGTTTGCCGCCAAGGGGCTCGGGGGTGCGCGGGTTGACCAGATTGCCGAAAAGGCCGGCGTCAACAAACGCATGCTGTACTACTACTTCGGTCAGAAAGACGGTTTGTTTCAGGCCGTGCTGGAGGCAACCTATGAGTCCATCCGCACCGAAGAGCGCCGCCTCAATCTGAGCGAGGTCGATTCCATCGAGGCCATCCGGCGGCTGATTGCCTTTACCTGGTCTTATTACCTCGAGCACCCGGAGTTTCTGTCGCTGCTCAACAGCGCCAATCTGCACAAGGCCCGCCACCTGAAGCAATCATCGAAGGTGCGCACCCTGCATTCGCCGTTTGTGGCGATGATCGAATCGGTGCTGCGCCGGGGCGTCAAGGAAGGGGTGTTTCGCGATGGCGTCGATCCGGTTCAGCTTTATATCTCGATTGCCGGCTTGTCTTATTTTTATATCAGCAATCATTTCACGCTCGAAGCGATCTTCGATCGCGAGCTGCTCAAGCCCAAGGCCCGGCTTGAGCGCCTCTCGCACATGACCGATCTGGTGCTGGGCTACCTGGTGCGCTGACGCCAGGCCTGTCGCTGAAGCAGGATCTACCGCTGGCGCCGTCCCTGCCGCTGACGGCAGGGTTCAGGCTTGCAGCAGTGCCAGCAGCGCCGCGTAATCGAGCGGCTTGGCCAGATGATGGTCGAAGCCGGCGTCCATTGAGCGTTGCTGGTCTTCCGGAGTGCTCCAGCCGGTGTGCGCAATCAGGCGCGCATGTCGACCCCAGCCGAGTTGCCGGATCTGTTCGGCCAGTTCGAACCCGGTGCCATCGGGCAAACCGATGTCGAGTACCGCTGCATCAAACAGATTGGTTTTGATGATGGTCAGGGTCTGGGCCACGTCATAGGCGATCCGGACCTGATAGCCATCGCGCTCCAGCATGTCGGCCATTGTTTGCGCCGATTCTTCATTGTCGTCCACAACCAGCACTACTTTGATCGCGGCCTGCACCTGTGCCTCCTCGCGATCGTCCGCGACTGTGTCGTACCTACCGCAAGTGAAATTGCAGTCAGATTGCAAAGAATTGGATGCATTGGACTGCATCCTTTCGATATCCATCATGCGGATTGATTCCTTTCTCGCCGGTTGATTGGGCGTCAACCAGTCGCGGAGATGCCGGGCCGGCCATTACCTGTATGCGAACGAAAAGCCAGAGTGAAGACGTACGGACATGCGTGCAGAATCGGAACCGGCCGATTCCGAAGGGGAACCGGCGGCAGTCTGACGGTTGCTTGAAAGAGATCTTCCCCGGATCTGTTTTCAGACAACCGCTGTGTAGGAGGGTGGCGACCATGGCATTCGGTGCTAATTGTTTAGGCAGTAGCTCACTCGCCTATTCTAGTCAGTGCTTTCCTCAGTACAAGGTATGTCGGGCCAGTTGTCGCGGCTAAGAGTCATTCCGGGACCAATCAGGGCCAATCCCGGCCCTGATTGGAAGGTTCAGCGGGCCGGTTGCGGATCAATCGGGGCGGGCGGCACGCCGCCGGCTTCGATGGCTGCGCCCGCCTGCAGGCAGATGTCTTCCCGGAATCGGCCGGCAATCAGCTGGACACCAACCGGCGTCTTGCCGACCATGCCGGTGCTGACCGTCAGGCCCGGCATGCCGATCACCGGTAGTGCAATCTGGGTCATTTGAGCCTCCCAGACGGCGGCGAAGGCGGCCTCGCCCTGCAAGTCCTGGTTGTCGGCAAACGGTAGCTGGGCTGATACCGGCGTCAGTACCAGCGGCGTTTGCTCAAGGAAGAGCTGCCACTGGCGGCTGATGGCGTTGCGCCGGGTCAGCAGGGCGGCATAGGCGTTCAGATCGATCTTGCGCGCCGGTTCCTGATGAAAGCGCAGGATGTTCAACGCGCCCGGATCGCCTTCCTTTTCGGCGGCCGCCAGCATGGCCTCATAGTTGTCACCGACCCAGAGCATGGTCTGGACCTCGGACGCCTCGCGCAGTGGCGGCA
>CAXBNM010000388.1:0-4012 GCA_963976885.1 uncultured Burkholderiaceae bacterium | reverse complement strand
GCATGATCGGCGTCAGACAAGCCATCGGCATACAGGACGATGGAACCGATCCGCATGGGCTTGAGCTGCATTTCGGTTTGCCATTCATCAATGTCGGCAAACTGCTTGGCCTGCAAGGTCGCCAGAAAGGCGTCGGGGCCGAGTTCGATGAGCCGCTCCTGGGCAGCCCGGAAATGCGGCGATCCAATGCCTTCGGCGCAGCGCGAGGCCACAATGAGCGTGCCGCCGGGCGCGAGAATATCCATCGGCGTCACCATGCCCTTGACGGTCTGGTAGTAGGTTTCGTCAAGCGGATAGCCGGCCGACGAAGTGACCACGGTTTTGAACTTACGGCCCACCGGAATCTCGGTATAGGCGCGCGTGAACTCAACCGCCGCGAGGTGACTGGCGATGATTTCGCCGAAGGTGGCATGGACCAGATTGCGATGTTCATCGAGCACGGTGTTGAGCGCATAGATTTCGCCGATCATCCGGACGATTTCAAGTTGCTCTTCGTGCAGCGGGTTATGGGCCAGGTTGCACTGCACCGCATGGACGTCTTCCATGAAGCGGGCGCTGTGAAAGGTGCGAATCGTTTTGTGGCCGGCCACGCCGGGCGCCACCACCTTGCGCCCGCCCGAATAGCCGGCCATGAAATGCGGCTCGACCAGACCGGTGGCAATGCGCAGATCGGCCTCCATGAAGCGGCGGTCGATGCTGACCGGCGTCCCACGGGTGGCGGTAGCGCCCAGATCGATGTGGTCTTCATCGCGCGTGGCGAAATGGTTTTCTACCCGTACCGTGTCGAGCACCCAGGGGTCGCCAACCAGCGCCCGCAACTCTTCGCCCTCGTTGGGCCGGTGCAGGCCGGTTGCAATCAGCACGGTGATCTTGTCGGCCGGGATACCAGCGGCCATCAGACGCCGGATCATCGGTTGCAGAAATGCGGCGTTGGGCACCGGGCGGGTGAAGTCGCAAATCAGGATGCAGGCGCTTTGGCGACCGGCCGCCAGGGTTTCAAGAGTGCCCGAGTCAATCGGCTGGGCCAGCGCCTGCTCGATCAGCTCGGCCGGGGTGGCCGAGACGGGAAATTTCGGTTTGCGAATCACGGTTGGCCGGGCGCCCTCGGGCAGCTCTACCGCCAGTTCGCCTTTGCCATAGGCCAGTTCAATGCGCATTTCATCTCCGTGTTCGCTTGGGTTGAAGCAGTGTCCGCACTGCCTGATGTTCTGTCAAACCTTTACCGGCCCATGACCAAACCGGCCGGACAGCAGCAGAAGACCCGTATTATCGGTCATTCCAATAAGTGACCCGGACCTCATGAGTACCAAAAAACAGTCTGAAAAGAAACTGCGCAAAGCCATTATCAGCCAATGCCTGTGGATGAACGACTCGGGCCTGAATCAAGGCACTTCGGGCAATATCTCGGCGCGACTGGGCAACAAGCTGATCATTACCCCCTCTGGCGTGCCCTACGACAAGCTCAAGCCGTCGATGCTGGCCAGTGTGTCGATCGACAAAGATGGCGAGCCAGACTGGTCCGGCAAGCTGCCCCCCTCCAGCGAATGGCGGTTTCACCTCGACATCATCCGGGCTCGCCCGGAGGCGGGCGCCATCGTGCACACGCACTCGCCGCACGCCACGGCGCTGGCCATGCTGCGCAAGCCGATTCCGGCCTGCCATTACATGATTGCCGCTTTCGGGGGCGACGATATTCGCTGCGCCGGCTATGCCCGCTACGGCACCGAGGCCTTGTCAAAGCTGGCGCTGGCGGCGCTCGAGGGCCGCACGGGCTGTCTGCTCGCCAACCACGGCATGATTACCGTGGGCGAAACGCTGGACAAGGCGATGTGGCTGGCGGTTGAACTTGAGGCACTGGCCCGTCAGTATCTGCTGGCGCTCAATGCCGGCAAGCCGGTCCTGCTCAGCGCCGCGCAAATTGCCGAAACGGCGGCGGCCTTTGCCAACTATGGTTTGCGCGATCCGGATGCGGCTACGGCTACGGAAACTGTTGCGGCGCCGGCCGACAAGTCGCCATGGCAGCGGGCGAGCCGCGAGCCCGCCGGCGGCAGCGCCGCCGCGCCAGTGAATACCGACGCGAGCGCCGCGAAGGACGCCGTGAAGAGCGCCGCCACCCCGACGCCGGCAGAGGCCAGACCGGTACCGGCACGCGCCAAATCGGGGGGCCGCAAAGCAGCGGTAAAGCCAGCCAGCAAACCTGTCACCAGGAAACCAGCCAAGCCAGCAGCTGAAACCGCAACCAAGCCGGCAAGCAAAAAGCGCGCGACAGCCAAAAAGCCCGCCAAGCGCGCCGCAGCAGCCAGAAAAACAGCCAACTCGGCCAAAACCGGGCCGGCTGCGCCGCGACAGCGGCGGCTGATCTGACGGCGCTTACTACTCTTGCACTCGCAGCGGCGCTTAAACGCCGTTGCGCACCCAGCGCGGCTTTTCACCCTTGAGCAGCACTGCACGCACATTGTCGTGCGCCCATTCCCAGATGCGGGCGGTCGTGTCCGAAGCCACGCCGGCCACATGAGCGGTCAGCAGGCAGTTGGGCAGACCCATCAACGGGTTGTCGGGTTTCATGGGTTCGGTTTCGAACACATCGATGGCGGCCGAATAAATCTGACCGGTCTTGAGCGCATTGGCCAGCGCGGGCTCGTCGACGATGCCGCCACGGGCGCAGCAGATGAAGTTGGCATGCGGCTGCATCATCTCGAACACCTTGGCATCGATCATGCCGCGGCTGGTGTCGTTCAGATCGGTACAGATGCTGACGTAGTCGGCAGTCTTGAACAACTCTTCCTTTTCGACCCGGCGGGCGCCAAGACTGGCGGCCACATCGGTGTTGACGTCGAGCGGATCGTTGTACATGAGGTTCATTTCGAACGCATGAGCGCGCCGCGCCAGATGGGAACCGGTATTGCCAAAGCCGACGATACCCAGGGTCTTGCCCTTGAGCTCAAAGGTCTGCTGCGTCAGCTTGCGTGAGGAAATCCAGTCGGCTTTCTGCATGTAGGCATTGGCCTGGAGCAGCTTCTTGGACAGCGCCAGCATGAACATCATGGCGTGCTCAGCAACGGCTTCCTTGTTGACGCCTTCGATATTGCAGGCCGGGACGCCATGATCGGCGCAATCCTTCAGATTGAGCGTTTCGTAGCCAACGCCAAGACGCTGCACGATTTTGAGCTTGGGCGCAGCGGCCAGAATCTGGGCATTCACCGGCTCCATGCCGATGATGAAGGCTTCAACATCGCCCAGCTTGGCCAGGTCGGCATCGCTGTAAAGCCCGTCGTCGCCCACCTGCATCGTAACGGCATCGACATCACTGGGCATGATGTCTTCAAGGTCGGGGCGGTTGCGGATGAGATAAGCGATCTTCAAGGGGGTCTCCTTTAGGTTTAAGACTGTCAGATGAACAGTCTGTCAGTTTACGACCGAAGTGGAAAACCCCTCCCGAACGCCAGCGACCCTGAGCTTTGATCGCCGGCATCGGCACCGCACGCCGGCGGTCAGTTGGCCGGCTTGTAGCCCTTTTGAACCTCCAGCACGTAGGCGGTCAGGCTGGCCAGCTCCTTGGAGTCCCAGGGCAAAGGATCGGTGGCCATTGGAATGGCCATGCACAACTGCACCATCTGCTCGGCGTCCACGCTCGTCAGGCCGGCCTGATCAAACGCCATCTGGACGCGATGCGGATAGGCTTGCGCAAAACTGGCTTGGTACAGGTTGTTGCCAGCATGGCAGGTCTGGCAAGACAGGCCATTGCTGCTGAGCGACGTGTCCTTGAACAGCCGCTCGCCTTCGCTTGCCAGCGCAGCCGGTTCGCCCGCTGCCGGGCTGGTGCCTGCAGGCCGGGTTACCGCGCAGGGGTTGAGGCCGCCAGTCTTGGCGGCGCAGGGGTTCTTGGCGGCGCAAGGGTTCTTGGCTGCACAAGGGTTCTTGGCTGCACAAGGGTTCTTAGCTGCACAAGGGTTCTTGGCTGCACAAGGGTTCTTGGCTGCACAAGGGTTCTTGGCTGCACAAGGGTTCTTGG
>CAXBNM010000387.1:0-4030 GCA_963976885.1 uncultured Burkholderiaceae bacterium | reverse complement strand
ATCCGAAAGCCACCGCCCATACCGGCGCCCTGTCCCGTCATGCTGGCCAATGCGAAGGTCTGTTTGCCAAGGCCGAGTTCATGATCGTCAACATAGCCGGCCAGGGACAAACCCTGCATGTCAAAGCGCCCCGCGTCGGCGCTGATCATGACGGTCGGCAACTGCCAGGCAAACGCACCCGCCTGGCCCTTCTGCGTGAACTCACCGGCGCTGGCGGCGACTTGCACCCGTAAATCGTCACGGGTGAAATCGAGCGCCGGTGTCGTGAATCGACTGGCCCACCTGGCGTTGAAGCCGAGCACCGAATCAAGATGCAGCGCTACCGCTGCGCCAGAGGCCGACTGCAACAATTCGGCGGCGCCGCCTTCCAACACGAGGTCAGCGCTGTAACTCGACAAGCCCTGCAGACCTGGCAGATGACTGATCTGGTAACGAACCAGCGCAGCCAGCTCCAACGATTCGAGCTCTTCGCCCAGACAGGCGCCATTGAAGCTGACCCGCACAGTGCCCGACGAGCTGGCCAGTCCTTGCTCGCGGTCAACGAACGCCAACCGCACCGGCGATTGCGCCCGCTCGCTATCGGCAATGAGCTTATCGACCCGCTGATTGGCCGCCATGCCGCTGTACACAACCGCACCGGCTGCGCCCACGATGAAAAGGCCGGTGACACCGGCAGCGATCGCCTGAATCTTCAATTGAACTCCGTCATTAGCGTTGGAATAACGGATCGAATCTGGCGTTATTGCGGCTTTAAAGCGACAAGGGGCCGACCTGCGGCGGTCGGCCCCTGCTGCCCGGTCTGCTACGCCGACCGGTGGCTGTTTAAAAGAGGGCCGGCATCCGTGGCAGGAGCCGGCCCGGAGCGGATCAACTGAAGGTGAACTCGCTGCCCTGGAAGTCAACTGTAATGGCGGACTCCGGTATCAGCTTGCCCTCCAGAATCAGCCGCGAGATCGGGTTCTCGAGATGCTTCTGGATTGCTCGCCGCAATGGCCGGGCACCGAACAAGGGATCGAAGCCTACCGAGGCGATTTCATCGAGCGCCGCTTCGGACACCGTGATCGTCATCTCGCGCTCGGCCAGTCTGTCCTCCAGATCACGCAATTGCACGCGGGCAATCGAGCGAATGTTGGCGCTGTCCAGAGCGTGGAACACGACAATTTCGTCGAGCCGGTTGATGAACTCAGGCCGGAAGTGCTGCTTGACCTCGTCCATCACCGCGGTGCGGATGATGTCCGATGAGTTGGTCGCCTCGTTGCTCGACAAGCGCTGAATTTCATGCGCGCCAAGGTTGGAGGTCATCACGATGACGGTATTGCGAAAATCTACCGTGCGACCATGCCCATCGGTAAGCCGACCATCATCGAGCACTTGCAGCAAGATGTTGAACACATCGGGGTGAGCCTTTTCGACCTCGTCCATCAGGATCACGCTGTAAGGCTTGCGCCGCACCGCTTCGGTCAGATATCCGCCTTCCTCATAACCGACATAGCCGGGCGGCGCACCGATCAGCCGCGCCACCGAATGCTTCTCCATGAACTCACTCATGTCGATGCGGATCAGATGGTCTTCGGAATCGAACAGGAACGACGCCAGCGCCTTGCACAGCTCGGTCTTACCCACACCGGTCGGCCCCAGGAACAGGAATGAACCGTAAGGCTTGCGTGGATCGGACAAACCGGCCCGTGAACGCCGGATGGCGTCGGACACCAGATTGACAGCCTCGTCCTGGCCAATCACCCGCTCATGCAGATGTTGCTCCATTTGCATCAGCTTCTCGCGCTCGCCAGACATCATCTTGCTGACCGGAATACCGGTGGCACGCGAGACGACTTCGGCAATTTCTTCAGCGCCAACTTCAGTGCGCAACAGTCGCGGACCTTGCCTGGACTCGGCCTTGTCTTCGTTCTCACTGGAAGCCTCGGCAGCGGCCAGCCGGCCCTCGAGTTCGGGCAGCTTGCCGTATTGAATCTCGGCGAGCTTCTCGTACTCACCCTTGCGCTGCAGCTCGGCAATCTGCGCCCTGAGCTTGTCGATCTCGGCTCGAATCTGCGCACTGCCTTGCACTGCCGCTTTTTCGGCACGCAGGATTTCGTCGTAGTCGGCGTATTCCTTGCCAAGACTTTCGATCTCCTCGTCAATCAGTTCAAGCCGACGCCGCGACCCCTCATCGGATTCCTTTTTCATCGCCTCGCGCTCGATCTTGAGCTGAATGATGCGACGATCAAGTTTGTCCATCACTTCGGGCTTGGAATCGATTTCCATCTTGATGCGCGCCGCCGCTTCGTCGATCAGATCGATGGCTTTGTCAGGCAGAAAACGATCGGTGATGTAGCGGTTCGACAACTCGGCCGCGGCCACAATGGCCGGGTCGGTGATTTCAACGCCATGGTGGATTTCGTAGCGCTCTTGCAGACCGCGCAAGATGGCAATGGTTGCTTCCACCGTCGGTTCGCCCACCAACACCTTCTGGAACCGACGCTCCAGCGCCGCGTCTTTCTCGACGTACTTGCGGTATTCGTCGAGCGTTGTCGCGCCAACGCAGTGCAACTCACCACGCGCCAGCGCGGGCTTGAGCATGTTGCCGGCATCCATCGCGCCTTCGGCCTTGCCGGCGCCGACCATCGTGTGCAACTCGTCGATGAAGACAATCGTGTTGCCGCTGTCGGCGGCGATGTCCTTCAGGACCGACTTCAGCCGCTCTTCGAACTCGCCCCGGAATTTGGCACCGGCCAGCAAGGCCGCCATGTCGAGCGAACGCACCCGTTTGCCCTTCAGTGTGTCGGGAACTTCGTTATTGACAATGCGTTGCGCCAGCCCTTCGACGATGGCGGTTTTACCGACACCAGGCTCACCGATCAGGACCGGATTGTTCTTGGTGCGGCGCTGCAGAATTTGAATGGTGCGGCGAATCTCATCGTCACGACCAATGACCGGATCGAGCTTGCCCTCACGAGCCAGTTCGGTCAGATCGATCGTGTATTTCTTCAGTGCTTCGCGCTGGCCTTCGGCATCGGCCGAATCGACGGCACCGCCGCCGCGCACTGCTTCAATGGCTTGCTCAAGCGCCTTCAGGCGCAAGCCGGCGTCGCGCGCCAGGCGGCCAGCTTCACCGGCATGTCGGCCGTCATCTTCGGCCAGCGCCAGCAGGAACATCTCGGTGGCCACGAACTGATCACCACGTTTGAGTGCTGCCTTTTCAGACAGGTTGAGCACTTTGGTCAGATCGCGGCCGACCTGCATTTCACCGCCGGTGCCACTGACCTGCGGAATGCGGGCAATCGCCTCGTCTACCGTCTTTTTGAGTTTGTTGGTTTGTACGCCGGCTCTTTCAAGCAACGCCCGGCCGGCACCGTCGGCTTCGCCAATCACGGCGGCCAGCAGATGCAAAGGCTCGATGTATTGATGCTCGTTGGCCAGAGCAATGCTCTGGGCGTCGGCCAGGGCTTGCTGAAACTGTGTTGTAAGCTTGTCGATTCTCACGTTGTGGGTCCTGCCAGTAGTGTTTTCCGATGCCTTGCAAATGGGGGTCCGGTTGGCTGGATTCAAGCCTTTTCAATGATTGCCTGATACGGAGTGACGGCCGACCATGAGTGCGCTTTTCCAGAGCCTTAAACTGAAAGATCTTGAGTTGAAGAACCGCGTCATGGTGTCACCGATGTGCCAGTACTCGGCCGTCGATGGCTGCATGCAGCCCTGGCATGAGGTCCATCTGGGCCAGCTGGCGCTGGCCAGCGCCGGGCTGCTGATGATCGAGGCCACCGCGGTAGAACCGATCGGCCGCATCACCCCCGGCGACGTCGGTCTTTATGATGCGCCGACCGAGGCAGCCATGGGTCAGGTCATCGCTCGTTTGCGGGCCCTGAACCCCCGGGTGCCATTGCCGCTGGCCATCCAGATTGGCCACGCCGGGCGCAAGGCATCAAGCCACGCCCCCTGGGACGGCGGCCATCAGATTGCGCCCGAAGCCGGCGGCTGGCAAGCCGTGAGCGCCAGCGCCCTCGCCCATGGCCCCGACGAGACGCCACCG
>CAXBNM010000386.1:0-4031 GCA_963976885.1 uncultured Burkholderiaceae bacterium | reverse complement strand
CGCGGCGGGCGCTGGCGCTTGATATTGCACTGGCCCTGCTGGCGCTGTCGTGCATCGCCTACCTGATTCTCGGCGAGCAGAGCTTCTACGAGCGGAATGCGCAATTTCTCTGGTACGACTGGGTCTTCACCATTCTGGCCCCGTTGCTGGTGCTTGAATTCGTGCGCCGCACCACCGGCCTGCTGATTCCCGTCATCATCATTGCGGCCTTCACCTATGTGGTGTTCTGGGGTCGCTATGTGCCGGGTGTCCTGACCTTTCCGGGTTTGTCGCTCGAAACGATGCTGTATCGGACCTTTCATGCCGAAGACGGCATGCTCGGCAACATCGCAACCATCTCGGCCACCTATGTTTTCATGTTCGTGCTGTTCGGCGCCTTCCTGACGCGTTCGGGCGCGGGCGAGTTCATTCTTGAACTGGCTCAGGCACTGGCCCGCCGGCTGATTGGCGGCCCCGGCTATGTGGCAGTGTTCGGCTCGGCCATGATGGGCACGATCTCCGGCTCCACCGTCGCCAACGTGGCGGCCACCGGCGTCTTCACCATACCAATGATGAAGCGCGCCGGGTTTCCCGCCCGCTTTGCTGCCGCCACCGAAGCCGCCGCCTCTACCGGGGGCCAGATCATGCCGCCGTTGATGGGTGCCGGCGCCTTCGTCATGGCCTCCTATACCGGCATCTCCTATCTGACCATCATCGCCGTCTCGGTCCTGCCCGCACTGCTCTATTTCTGGTCGGTAACCTGCTTCGTGCGCATTCAGGCCAAGCGCCTCAATCTGAATGCCGATCTGGTCGAAGGGCCCGGTGTGGCCGAGGTAGTGCGGCGTGGCGGCCTGCAGTTTTTCCTGCCGATCGCGGTGTTGATGGGTTTGCTGATCTGGGGCTATACGCCGACTTACTGCGCCGGCGTGGCCATCATCGCGCTGATTGCAACATCCTGGTTACGCAAAGGCTACGGCATGGGCCCGCGGGCCGTGTACGAGGCACTGGCCCAAGGGGCGCGCGACATGACGCTTACCGCCGTGCTGCTGGTCGGCGTCGGTATCGTCGTCAATGCCATTGCCACCACGGGCATTGGCAATACCTTCTCGCTGATGATCAACCAGTGGGCCGGCGGCAGCTTGTTCATTGCGCTGATTCTGGTGGGTATTGCCTCACTGGTGCTGGGCATGGGCTTGCCGGTAACCGCCTCTTATGTCGTGTTGGCCACCTTGTCGGCGCCAGCGCTGGCCGATCTGATCGCCCAGGCCGATCTGGTCAATGTGATTGCCTCGGGCGCACTCAGCGATTCGGCCAAGGCCGTGTTGATGCTGGTCGCCCCCGATCAGATGGCCGCCATTGGCCAGCCCATGAGCCAGGCCGCCGCCACGGCCTTGCTGGCCCAGGTACCGCCCGACATCATCGGCACCTTCAAGGAAACCGCGCTGAGCGCCGAAGCACTGACCGTTGCCTTGTTGTCCGCGCACATGATCGTCTTCTGGCTCAGTCAGGATTCCGGCGTCACACCGCCCGTATGCCTGACCGCGTTTGCCGCCGCCGCCATCGCCGGGACGCCGCCGATGCGCACCGGCTTTACCGCGCTGAAGCTGGCCAAGGGCTTGTACATCGTGCCGTTTCTGTTCGCCTATACGCCCCTGCTGGGCGGCAACATGTGGCTCGATCTGCAGGTCGCCTTCTTTGCCTTCTTTGGCATTTACGCCCTGGCTGGCGCTCTGGAAGGCTATCTGGAATCGCCGGTATCGTGGCTGCTGCGCATCGTGTTGTTTGCGCTGGGCTGCATGATGATGTGGCCGAACATGCAATGGCTGCATATCACCGGCCTCGTCCTGTTCGGCCTGATTCTTTATCGCAATGTGCGCGCCTCGTCGGCCCCCGGCCCCGCCACCGCTCAGCCCTGATCAAAGCCATTGGCTACGAGTCAGCAAACTCTTGTTACCAGGAATGCCTGTAAACCGCCCGCAAATTCTCGCTATGTGAATTTGTGGGCGGTGCAGTGGTCGGCCGTGTTGTAGGATCGAGCAAATCAATGCCTCCAACCAGGAACACATCATGAAAACCCGATTCACAAAAGCCGGCCGACTGCTCGTTGCCGGCCTGGGCGCATCGCTCGTCTTTGTTGCCGGCCCCGCGGCCGCTCAGAACGCCGAAACGCTGGAAACCGTACGCCCCAAGATCGACTGGTCGGGCAATCAGAATGACAACCAGGTCGATACCTCGAACCGGCCAAGCCGCTTCGACCCGCTGTCAACAATCCCCGACTCGGACAACGACAACCGGTCCAATGTGACGCGCCGCTATGTACGCGATCGCGGTGCCGTAGTTCCCGACCGAATGGGCGGACGGGTCCAGCCGGCACGCTCGGGCGCCATCATCCGCTGATCGCGCCGGCCACGGCCCCTGACCGGCAGCGGCCAGATCCGGCCGATCAGCGCATCAATCCGCTTCAAAAGCGACAGCCAGAACCGGCGGAAAGTGGCTGCCGATTCGCTGCCAGTGCTCGCCCCCGTTTTCGCTGGCCCACAGACTGCCGGTGGTTGAACCCATCAGCAGTTGCTCGCCATTGTCGGCCACGGCCAGACCATGGCGATACACCAGATCAAAGCAGTCCTGCTGCGGCAGCCCGTCGCGCAACACATCAAACGATTGCCCGCCATCGCGGGTGCGCAGCACGGCCATGGCCTGCTCGGGCGGAATCCGGCATTCATCCTTGATCGCTGGCACAAACCACGCGCAGTCCGGGTTGCGCGGATGGGCGGCAACCGCAAAGCCGAAGTCGGAGACCGGTACCGGGGCAACGGCCTGCCAGGTGGCAGCGCCATCAACCGAGCGGAAGATGCCGTTGTGATGCTGACACCAAAGAGTGTCTCGCGCCGCCGCACACACTGCAATACTGTGCGGATCCTGGATGTTCGGATTGTCGGCCAGCTCCGGCGGCAGGTAGGCGGCGCGCATGCCTCGCGCGGCCAACGCCCACGACTGGCCACCATCGCGTGTTCTCCACGCGCCGCCACAACTGATGCCCACCAGAAGCTGTTGCGGCTCGGCGGGGTCGATCAGGATTGAATGAATGCCGGGCACGTCATAGCCACCGCCGAACCATTCGCGTCGCTCAGGGCGGTCCCAGAGCGCTCGTTCGAGTTGCCAACTGGCACCGAAATCGTCGGAGCGAAACAGCCCGCCAGGCAAAGTGCCGCAGTAAATGGTGTCCCCGGCCGCAGCCAGCGACCAGATCTGGACCAGCTTCCAGGCCACCTCATCAACGCTCTGTTCGGGCTGTTCGGGGTATACCGGCACCGCGACTTCGCGCCACGACAAACCACCATCCATCGAAGCATGACATTTGACGCCAAAGTGACCGAGATTGAGGGCGGCCAGCATCGGCCGGGCTCCGTCCGCCGGCGGCAGCACACTGGTAACGGGTTCACCGGCAAATGACAGCCGGTCGAAGGCCCAGCCCCGGCGCGTGCGTTGAAAGCTCAGCAAGCCCTTTTTGGTTGCAACCCATGCGCGTTCGGCCATCTCAACCTCCGGACAATGCCTGCAGGAAGTACACCGTTGACGACGCGGCCAGTGGCGTTTGCAGATCACGCGGCTCACGCCAGCGCTGACCGTCGATGAATACCACGACATGTTTGCGCAATTCGCCCTGATCGTCGAGCAAATAACTGCGCAGGGCCGGATTGTCCGCAAACGCCTGCTCGAGGGCCGCACCGACAGTCGCGGCGCTGGTCTGAAACGATGGGGCCGCCGTGAAGCGCGCGAGCTGCTGGGTAAAGATGACCCGAGCCATGGCTGTCGCTCTACTCTTGCAAGCGCCGTTTGGTGGCCTGGCCGATGGTGCGAGGTCGGGCGAAATCGGCTTCGTCTTCAAGTTGCGCCGCCGGGTTGGCCTGGGCACTGGTAAAGGCCGCATCCCACTGGCCGAGTTTGTCAGCCCGGTCGGGCCAGTCGGTCATCGACTCTTCGTCGCGGTACATCGCATGCGGGCGCAGCGTGCTTTCGTAAAAATCGACCTGCGCATGGGTGCGGTACTG
>CAXBNM010000385.1:0-4032 GCA_963976885.1 uncultured Burkholderiaceae bacterium | reverse complement strand
GAACATGGGGCTGGAATGGCTGCATCGGCTGGTCTCGGAGCCGCGCCGACTCTGGCGGCGCTACCTGACCACCAATACGGCCTTCATCTTCGGCGCCCTGAACCAATTCCGAGCCGCCCCGCGCCGGCCCGAACGCAAATCATAAGAGCAACACATTGAGCCGCGATCGCACCGTTTCGTCCCTGGCCGACGCTACACTGTCCACTCTGTTGCAACAAACTCCTGAACGGCGCTGGCCACCCATGCAGTCCGTCACCCATCAGGTTGCAGGCTAACGCCATGAATGAGCAAATCGACGCCGCCGCCGAGGCCACGAATCATTACGAAACCCTGGGGGTTGAAGAAACCGCCACGCCCGAGCAAATCAGGCTGGCATATCGACGTGCGATCAAGATCTGCCATCCCGATCACAATCATGGCGATCCGCGCGCCGCGAAGTTGTTTCACGAACTGACCGGTGCTTACAAGGTTCTGCGCGACCCCGAGCAGCGGCTCGCCTTCGATGTCTCGATCGGCCTGGGCAATACGTATCGTCCCTGGTACTCAAGCACGGAAGGCGCCCACGCTGCCGGCAAACCGATCGATCCGAAACTGAGGCCGTATCTGGAAGCCGCCCGGCACCATGCCGCCGAAGGTCAGGCGGCCGCCGATATTGCCGCCAACCTGATCGACAGTGGCTGCAGCTATGAAGCGGCCTGGGAACTGGCCTGGCAGGCTCGCCACGACCAGATGTCGCAGCGCATGCAACACCCCGACACCCCTGCCCGCAGCGTGCCACTCACCACCGGCGACGGCCCCTGGCACCCGCACCGCAACAGCTTGTGGGAAAAACTGCGTTACGGGGTTGCACGCATTTTCAGCTGATCGCCCAGCAGCGGACGCAAGGCCAGCAAACCGAACACCGGACCGATCACCAGTACCGGCAATACATACTGCGGCCCGAACACGCTGATCGCCCAGGTCGTGCCCGCAATGGTGACCACACTGATCGCAAAACCGACACTGTTGACCAGCGTCAGGATGCTGCCGACCGCCTCCGGCGGGCTGTTGCTGGCGGTCAGTGCACTGAACTGCGGCGAATCCCCGCCCACCGTGATGCCCCAGACCAGCAACCAGGCTCCGAACAGCCACCACGGCGCAAGAAAGGCCAGTGGCGTCAGCAGGCAGCACACACCGCTGACTGCCAGCTGAAAGAACGCCACTGCCGCACTGCCATGGCGGCGGGCCAGCAGGCCGCCGACCACGCAGCCGATCGCGCCGCTGCCGATGACAATGGCACTGAACAAGGACACCGCCGGTGTCATGTTCGTGTGCAGATAAGTGGCGATGATGATCGGCACGGCCGCCAGCATCGCGTACAGCTCGAACATGTGCCCGAAGTAACCGAACGCCGATGCGCGCACGGCCGGATCACGCCAGATGGCGGACAACATGCCCAGACTGACCGGACCGCTGCGCCGCAAGAACGGTCCATCGGGCACCAGCAACAACATGATGGCGCCGCCGGCCAGCGCAATCAGTGACAGGTTCAGCAAGGTCTCGCGCCAGGGCAAATGACCACCGATACCGGCCACCGCATGCGGCAATGCCGTGCCGAGCATCAGCGCGCCGACCAGAAAACCGAGCGCGGCACCCAGCCCACCCTGCGTCCAGGAAGCCGCAATTTTCATCCCGACCGGATAGATGCCGGCCAGAAAGAAACCCACGGCCAGCCGACTGACGAACAGGGTCGTAATGCCGGCGCCGGGCAGAAAGGGCAGCAGATTGAAGGCGGCAGCCAGGCCGGCGCTGGCGACGAACACGCGCTGGGGCGAGAAACGGTCGGCGATCATCAGCAGCGCAAAACAGAGCGTGCCGACGATGAATCCGGCATTGACCGTGGACAACAGCAGCGACACCGAAGCGGCGCTCAGTTCAAGTTCGCGCTCCAGCTGCGGCAACACCGCATTGGCACCAAACCACAAAGACGTACCGGCCAACTGGGCCAGCACGATGGCCGGCAGAATCAACAAGATCACACGCATGGGGCGCCCGGGGAGAGAAAGGAATAGCCCCGGGTGAAGCCGCCCCGGGCCAGTGCAATGATTGCGGATTCAGTAGCTTTTGGGCAGACCCAGCGCACGCTCGGCCAGATAGCACAACACCAGTTGCTGACTCACCGGTGCCAGATAAGGAATCATGATTTCACGGAACAAGCGCTCGACCTGATACTCGCGGGCATATCCCATACCGCCGTGGGTAGCCATCGCCTGGCGGCAGATGTCGACACCAGCCTCGGCGGCAAGATACTTGGCCGCATTGGCCTGCACGCCGCAAGGCTCGCCCGCATCATACAGATGGGCTGCATTGAGCATCATCAGCCGGGCCGCTTCGATATGAGCCCAACCGGCGGCCAGCGGATGCTGAATACTTTGATTCATCCCGATCGGCCGGTTGAAGACATGGCGCTCATTGGCATAACGGGTGGCCCGCTCGAGCGCATCGCTGGCAATGCCCAGCGCCTCGGAGGCCAGCAAGATGCGCTCCGGATTCAGGCTTTGCAGCAGGTAACGAAAGCCCATGCCTTCTTCACCGACAAGATCGTCGAGCGGCACTTCGAGATCATCGATGAACAATTCATTGGTATCGACAGCCGCACGGCCCATTTTGTCGATTTCGCGCGCTTCAATGCGGTCACGGTCAAAATCGGTGAAAAACAGGCTCAGGCCGGCAGTCGGATTGTTGTCGTCGCGCGCCGAGGTGCGCGCAATCAACATGATCTTGTCGGCAATCTGCGCGGTCGAAATCCACAGCTTGCGGCCGTTGACGATATACCGGTCGCCCTTGCGCACGGCCATGGTTTTCAGGCGTGTGGTGTCGAGACCGGAGTCGGGCTCGGTAACGCCAAAACACATCCGGGTTTTACCGGCAATGATGTCTGGCAGCCAACGGGCGCACTGCTCGGCACTGGCATGGGCCACGAGCGAGCGCGGCCCGAAAATATTCATGTGAATGCTCGAGGCAGCCGCCATGCCACCTCGGCGCGCCACTTGCTGCATCATCAGCGCGGCCTCGGTAACGCCCAGCCCGCTGCCGCCGACCGTCTCGGGCAACACAATTCCGAGCCAGCCGCCATCGGCCATGGCCCGAAAAAAAGCCTCCGGAAACTCCCCGCTGCGATCCAGCCCGCTCCAGTAATCGTCGCCAAATGCCGATGCTGTCTGATCGACCGCTTCAACCAGCGCGCGCTGATCTTCTGTCAGGGAGAAACTCATCTCAATCTCAATGGTGGTAAAACAAGGCAACGAGTATAAATTGATCGATCCAGGAGGTATTTCTCATGACGGCGTCTCAGCCCGGCCATTCATCCAACGCAGCGGCCAGCACCGGCCAGGCGGCCCCAAGTGTGCCGGAGGCACTCGACTTCCAGGCCGACAGCGCCGCGCTGGCCGATTTGCTGAGCGATCTCACCGAGACCGAGCTGACCACCTCGACCGGTTTCAAGCAATGGTCGATCAACGACATCATCGCCCATCTGCACTTTTTCAATGAACTGGCCGATCAGTCCCTGCGCGACGAGCCACGTTTTGTCGAAAGGTATGCCCAACTGCGCGCCCGCATGCAAGCCGGCGCAACCATGATGGCGGCCACCAATGACATGCTCGAGGGGCTCACCGGCCGGCCGCTGATCGCCGTCTGGCAAGCTCAGGTCGACGCAATGACGCCCCCCTGGTCCATGGCCGACCCCCGGGCCCGGGTCCAGTGGGCCGGGCCCACGATGAGTGTGCGCTCGAGTATTTCGGCCCGCCTGATGGAGACCTGGGCCCATGCTCAGGCCATTTACGATTTACGCGGCCTGCACCGGACCAACACCGACCGGCTGCGCAGTATTGTCGTGATGGGTGTGAACACCTTCGGCTGGACCTTCACCACCCGCTCATTGCCGGTACCGGCCGAAAAGCCCGCCGTCTTGCTGCGGGCACCGAGTGGCGCCGCCTGGCACTTCAACGAAGCAGCCGCCGCCAGCAATTGCATCGAAGGCAGCGCCGAAGC
>CAXBNM010000384.1:0-4032 GCA_963976885.1 uncultured Burkholderiaceae bacterium | reverse complement strand
CGGCGCTGCGGCTCATGCGTGCCTGCGCAACCGGTACACCAGCCGAAGCCAGCAGCGAGGTTGCGTCGAACTCACTGACCGGATGGCGAGGCGGCGTCTGCGCGTCTGCCGGCAATGCCGGTGGCGCGGCCGGTTCGCCACGCTCGAAAGTTTCGCCCAACTGGGTCAGCGCGCCGAGCGCGCGAATGGCCAGCGACGGATCTTCAAAACACGGGTAGCCCATGGCCTCGTAGCGCGCGGCGACCTCCGGGCCGCCGAGCAGACTCATGATCATGACTTCGTCGGGGTAATTGTTTTTCAGGCGCTGAAAGATTTCGAGAGTGCTTTCGCTCAAGAACGGTGAACTCGGTACCCCGGCCAGATAGATCGCATGGGAGTCGAAGTCAGCCTCGTTGATGGTCAGGCTCACGTTCTGGTACATGAGTTCGGGGTCGTTGAGTGCGCTGGCCGTGAAGTCAACCGGATTGCGGGTGCCGGCAAACGGAATCAACTCTTTGAGTCTGGCCTGAGTGCCGGCGGGCAATTCGGGCACCGCCAGCCTGGCCTTGACCGCCGCGTCGCCCATCTGCACGCCGACCCCGCCCGAAATCGATTGAATGCTGACCTTGCGGCCGGCGGGGTAGCGTCCGAACTGGCAGGCATAAGCGACGTCGAGCAACTCTTCGGTGGTTTCGGCGCGATACACACCATACTGGCGGAACAAAGCCTCGTAAACGGCATCGGCACCGGCCAGCGAGGCGGTGTGCGAGGCGGCCGCGGCCGCACCGATTTCGGTACGACCCACCTTCATGAAGATGACCGGTTTGTGGGCAGCGCGGGCGGCGGCCAATGCGCGCACGGCGCGATCGCGGTCCTTCATGCCCTCGGCGTAGGCCACAATGACCTTCACATCGGGCGCTTGCGCGTAGTACTCGATGACTTCGGCCACATCGATATCGCACTCATTGCCGGTGGTGACCCAGTAATTGGCACCCACGCCGCGTTGTTGCGACACGATGAACAAGTGCGCTCCGTAAGCGCCGCTCTGACTGACGATGCCGACCGGGCCGGCGCCAACACGGACCATATTGGTGGTGCTGGCAAAGGTGCCAAGCCAGGCCTGATTCAGGTTGAACACACCGAGGCAATTGGGGCCAAGAATGCGCATGCCGCTGCGTTTGCCGATGGCGGCAATGTCACGTTGCGCGGCTTCGCCCAATTCGTTCTGCTCGGCAAAGCCGGAGGTGAACACCACGGCACTGCGCACACCCATGTCGGCGCAGTCCTGCAAGGCTTGTACGGCCAGCTTGGCCGGTACCGCAATAATGGCGCAATCGACCGCTTCGGGCAGGTCACGCACGCTCTTGTACGCGGGCAGGCCTTGCACCGTGTCGCGCGTCGGGTTGACGGCATACAAGCGACCCTTGTAGGCGTCTTTCATCGCGTGAATCGGCCGCCCGCCGATTCGGGCGGCCGTATCGGAGGCGCCGATGACCACCACTGACTGTGGATTCAGGATCGGGTCCAGTGAATGGGGTGTTTGGGCGGGGGCGGCTTGCTGATTCAATCGGGTCTCCATCTTGATTTATTCCGGGGCAGGTCAGCGAGGACCTGCGGGCTGCCCGCACTATAACCGCGACCGCCGTACAGCCCCGAGTTGAGGGGCTTCACTTTCGCGAATCCCCATTAATGAGCAATCTCGACAGAGCACTGGTTGCGGCTATGAACCTGCGTTATAGTCCGGCGATGGGGAGAGCGCCGGCAGCGTGAAAAGCCGGCTCGTCTCACGATAGCGCCTGATGTAGCACGGCCGGCTCCCTGAGAACAAACTAGAACAGAAACCAGGAGAATCTTTTGAAGAAGTTGCTTGCTGCAATCACCTGCATGGGCCTTGCCGGTGCGCTTAATGTTGCCCACGCCGAACCCGCCAAGCCCGAATGCATTGCCCCGGCCAAGCCTGGCGGCGGCTTCGATCTGACCTGCCGACTGGCGCAAACCGGCTTCGAAAAATCATCGGCATTGTCCGAACCGATGCGCGTGTCTTACATGCCTGGCGGTATTGGCGCGGTTGCCTACAACACCATCATTGGCCAGCGTCCCGATGAAGGCGGCACCATTGTGGCCTTCTCGGGCGGCTCGCTGCTCAACATTGCGCAGGGCAAGTTCGGCAAATACACCGAAAATGACGCCCGCTGGCTGGCCGGTATCGGTGCCGACTTCGGCGCCGTCATTGTCAGCAAGGATGCCCCCTGGAAAAACCTCGGTGAGCTGATGGCCGCCATCAAGGCCGATCCGTCCAAAGTGGTATTTGGCGCTGGCGGTACGGTGGGCAGCCAGGACTGGATGAAGGCGGCGCTGACCGCCAAGGCTGCGGGTATCGACTACCGCAAGATGCGCTTTGTGGCGTTTGAAGGTGGTGGCGAGGCCATGACCGCACTGCAAGGTGGTCACGTTCAGGTGGTGTCGGGCGATGCGGCTGAAATTGTCGGGCTCAAAAAGCAGGGCGCGCCGGTGCGGGCACTGGCCGTGTTTGCCGAAGAGCGACTCGACGGCATCATGAGCGATGTTGCGACCGCCAAAGAGCAAGGTTTTGACATTCAGTGGCCGATCATTCGCGGCTTTTACGTCGGCCCGAAAGTTTCGGACGAAGACTACAACTTCTGGGTCGGCGCCTTCGACAAGATGATGGCCACCAAAGACTTTGCTGATCTGCGTGCCGAGCGCGGTCTGTTCCCGTTCCACAAGACCGGCGCCGAACTCGATGCCTTCGTCAAGGAGCGGGTCGAGGCCTACCGGGAGATCGCCGGTGAATTCGGGCTCATGAAAAAGTAAGCACGGGCACCGATCTTTTTGTGTTGATGCCAATGTTGTCCGCTGCTGCGCTTCGTCCAGCTGCATTGTTGCCGGAGAGTCTGGATGTTGCGTGATCGTGTGCTTGGGGCCGTCATGGTGGTGCTCAGTCTGGGCACTGCCTGGTCGGCCCGCGACCTTGTGGCCGATTTCTCCTACGAGCCGGTCGGGCCACGTGCCTTCCCGATGCTGTTGGCCGGCTTGCTGTTTCTGGTTGGCGCATGGCTGGCCGTAAAGGGCGGCCGGCCGGCAGCGGAAGCCGACGCGGCCGCTGCCGAACCGGTACTGACCTGGTCGGTGGTAGTGGCGCTTGTCGGCGTCCTGGCCTACAGCCTGACTTTCCAATGGCTGGGCTTTCCGATTGCTACGTTCTTGCTCGGCATTGTCATCGGCCGCTTGTTTGGCGGCACCTGGGTGCAATCGATCCTGACCGGCCTGGGGCTGGGCATCGGGCTGTTCCTGTTGTTCGACAAGTTGCTTGATGTGGTTCTGCCTACCGGCCTGCTCAGGACGATTCTCTGATGGATAGTTTTGCTCACCTGATTGACGGCTTCGGGGTGGCATTGATGCCGCTGAATCTGGCGCTGGGCTTTTTTGGCGCCTTCATCGGTACCGTGGTTGGTCTGTTGCCGGGTCTGGGGCCAATCAACGGCGTCGCCATCCTGATGCCGCTGGCCTTTGCGCTGCGTTTGCCGCCTGAATCGGCGCTGATTCTGCTGGCCGCGGTTTACATGGGCTGTGAGTACGGCGGGCGGATCAGTTCGATTCTGCTCAATGTGCCCGGCGATGCCGGGGCCATCATGACGGCGCTCGATGGTTATCCACTGGCGCGCAGCGGCAGGGCCGGCATTGCGTTGTCGATATCGGCCTGGAGCTCGTTCGTGGGCGCACTGGTGGCCACCATCGGCCTGGCACTGGCCGCGCCTTTGCTGGCGCGCTGGGCGCTGGCCTTCGGACCGGCCGAATACTTTGCGCTGATGGTGTTTGCATTCTGTTGCCTGACCGGGCTGATGGGGATCAACCCGGCCAAGGCTTTTCTGGCCGCCTTGCTCGGCTTGCTGTTGTCCACCGTTGGTATTGATGCCAATTCGGGAGTCTATCGTTTCACCTTCGACGATGTTCATCTGTCCGATGGCATTCAGTTTGTCGTGGTGGTAATTGGCTTGTTCTCGATCAGCGAAATTCTGCTGATGCTCGAACGGC
>CAXBNM010000383.1:0-4037 GCA_963976885.1 uncultured Burkholderiaceae bacterium | reverse complement strand
ACCCTGGCTCGTGCGGCTGGCTTGTTGCTGGGCGCACGCTGCGAGGTCATGCATGCGGCCGGCCCGGCGGTGCCGCCGACGGCCACCGCACGGGTGCGGCGTCATGCGGCAGCGGCCGGCTGGGCGTTGCAGGTCTTGAATGCAGGTGAATATGATGACCCCGCTTATCGTGGCAATCCGGTCAACCGGTGTTACTACTGCAAAAGCAATCTGTATGTGCGCATCGGTGCGGCGACCACCGCACCCATTGCCGCCGGCACCAATACCGATGATCTCGGCGAATACCGGCCCGGGCTGATCGCCGCCGATGAGCATCAGGTGGTGCATCCGTATGTTGCCGCCGGCATGAACAAGGCGGCGGTGCGCGCGTTGGCCAGTGCGCTCGGCCTGCACGACATTGCCGAGTTACCGGCGCAGCCGTGCCTGGCCAGTCGGGTCGAAACCGGCATCGCCATCGATGCCGACGATCTTGCCTTCATTGACAAGGTCGAGCAGGCGGTGCGCGCCACCAGGTCGGGCGGTGATGTGCGTTGCCGGCTGACCGCCACCGGCGTCTGGCTCGAACTGTCCGAGGTCTTGCCCGCTGAAGAGCCGCAGTTGCAAGCGTTGATGCGCTCGCTTTGCACGACTGACACACGGCCGTTTGCCGGCATTCGCGCCTATCAGCGCGGCAGTGCCTTTCTGGTTCGGAATCTGACTCGCTCATGAATGATTCGACCCGGTTTGACTGGGCCCGTGAGCAGCGCAGCGGCCTGCCCGAAGTGGTCTTTGCGCAAGGCAAGCAACCCGCCCATATCGCCGCCATCGTCACCGAAGCCGTCGCCCGTCTGCATCCGTTGTTGATGACCCGTCTGAGCGCCCCGGCCCACACGCAGGTGCAGGCCTTGCTGGACGCCGCAGGCGGCCCGACCCTCGACTACGACGAATTGTCGGGCACCGCCATGGTTGGCTGCGGCAAGCAGCCGGCTGCCGGCGCCGCCGACGCGCCGGTCGGTATCGTCTGCGCCGGTACCTCTGATCTGCCCGTCGCGCATGAGGCCCGGCGCACCCTGCAATACCTGGGCCGAGATGCCCGCTTGTATGCCGATGTTGGCGTGGCCGGTTTGTGGCGTCTGCTTGAGGTGGTCGAGCCGCTGCGCCGGCATGCGGTGCTGATCGCGGTGGCCGGCATGGAAGGGGCGCTGTTCAGCGTGCTGGCCGGCCTGGTGCCCGGCCTGGTGATTGCGGTGCCGACCTCGGTCGGCTATGGCGTGGCCAGCGGCGGGCAGGCCGCACTGAGCAGCGCGCTGGCCAGTTGTTCGCCGGGGCTGGTGGTGGTCAATATTGATAACGGCTTTGGCGCCGCGACGGCGGCTCACAAAATGCTTGAAATGTCTCACCCTCCCCAATCGGGGGGGAGTGCCACCTCCGCGAAATCGGCGGGGTAAACTGCGGCGTTATGGAGCAGCCAGATTTCATTCGCGTCGCCGGTCTCGAAAAAGCCTATGGCGATTTACTCGTCATCAAAGGGGTGTCGTTCAGCGCGGCCAAAAACGAAGTGATTTCGCTGATCGGCGCGTCCGGTTCGGGCAAGTCGACGATTTTGCGCTGTATCAATCTGCTCGAAATTCCCGAGCGTGGCGAAATCAGCATTGATGGCGAGTCATTGCCGCTGAGTGCGCCGGTTGAACCCGGCGGGCGCCAGCGGCGCCGCATAACCGATCAGAAAAAGCTGCGCGCCATCCGGGCCCGGCTTGGCATGGTGTTTCAGAGTTTCAATCTCTGGGCCCATCTGACCATTCTTGAAAACGTGATCGAAGCACCGATGCTGGTGCTTGGTCAGTCTCGCGACGAGGCCATTGCCCGCGCCGAACAATTGCTCAAGCGTGTCGGTATTGCTGACAAACGGGATGTCTATCCGGCCCAGTTATCGGGCGGTCAGCGCCAGCGCGCCGCCATTGCCCGCACGCTGGCGATGGACCCGAAAGTGCTGTTGTTCGACGAGCCGACCTCGGCACTCGACCCGGAAATGGTCGGTGAGGTGCTGGCCGTGATGCGCGACCTGGCCAACGAAGGGCGCAGCATGATGGTGGTCACCCATGAAATGGGATTTGCCCGTGAGGTCTCGGATCGGGTAATTTTCCTGCATCAAGGCACGATCGGTGAAGCGGGTACGCCGGCCGAACTCTTTTCCAATCCGTCCAGTGCTGCCTGCCGGCAGTTCCTCGACAAAGTTCTCTAGCAAGTGAGGTTCCCATGAAAAAGCCGATTCTTTTACTTGCCGGGCTGGCACTGGTCTTCTCGTCATTGGCCCACGCCGAGCCGCTGCGCATCGCCACCGAAGGTGCCTACCCGCCGTTCAACATGAAGAGTGCCAGCGGTGAGCTGGGTGGGTTTGACGTTGAGATTGCCAAGGCCTTGTGCGCCGAAATGAAGCGCGAATGCACAATTGTCGATCAGGACTGGGACGGCATCATTCCGGGGCTGGTCAACAACAAGTACGACGCCATCATTGCCTCGATGTCGATTACCCCCGAGCGCAAAGAGACCATCGACTTCACCGACCATTACTACAGCAACTACATCGGCATCATCGCGCCCACCAAATCGGCACTGAAGGTCGATGATCTGGCCAGCAAGACCGTGGGGGCACAGCGCTCGACCGTAGCCGCCCAGTGGTCCGAAGACAAGTACGGCCGACGCGGCGATGTACGCCTCTACGATACGCAAACGGCCGCGTACGCCGACCTGGAAGCCGGCCGCATCGATGCGCTGGTGTCCGACTTTCTGCCGGCTTCCGACTGGCTCAAAGACAAGGCCGACTACGCCTTCATCGGCCCGAAGATCGATATCGACGACAAGATCGGCGTCGGCATTCGCAAGGGTGAAGAAGATCTCAAGCAGGCCATCAACGCGGCGATCAAGGCCATCCGTGCCAACGGTGTCTATCAGAAAATCAACGCCAAATACTTCAGCACTGACATCTACTGAACGGCGTAATGACCGACCCCGCTTCCTGGCTTGACCTGCTGGCCTTTGGCCCGCAGGGCTGGGGCGACGAGCTGCTCCTTGGCGCCTGGCTGACCATTCAGCTGGCGGTGGTGTCGCTGGCCGGCGGCTTGTTGTTCGGTCTGTTGCTGACCGCCGCCGCGGTGTCGCGCTTTGCGCCGGCACGCTGGTGTTCGGCCGCCTACATGATCTTCATGCGCGGGGTGCCGGAGTTTCTGGTGTTGCTGCTGGTGTTCTTTGGCTCCGAGCAACTGATCAATACGGCGCTGATGGCGTTGGGGCATCCCGGCGGCATTACCGTGCCCAAGTTTGCTGCTGCCTGCGTGGGCTTGTCGCTGATCTTCGCCTCGTATGCCGCCGAGGTCTTGCGCGGTGCCTATCAGGCCGTACCCACCGGGCAGATGGAAGCGGCGGTCGCGGTGGGCATGTCGCCCTGGCAGGCCTTGCATCGCATCCGCCTGCCGCAGATGTGGCGGTTTGCCATTCCGGGGCTGGCCAATCTGTGGATGGTGATGCTCAAAGACACCTCACTGGCCGCCGTCATCGCCCTCAATGAATTGCTGCGGGTGGCCAAGGTAGCCGGCGAAACCTCGCGCACGCCCTTGTTGTTCTTCGTGGCGGCGGGCGTCATCTATCTGTTGCTGACCGGCTTGTCTGATCTGGCCCGGCATCGGCTCGAAGCGCGGGCGCGCCGGGGTATTGCCTGATGGAGTGGTATCGCGAGTACAAGTTTCTGGTGTCCGACACCGTCTGCGCGGCCTTCGAACCCTTTGCGCCAACCTTGTTTGCCAAGAGTTGTCCGCGCTTTACCGACGGCTTTCTGGTCACCATTGAATTGCTGGTGTTGTCCTCGATCATCGGCTTTCTGATTGCGCTGGCCGTGGTGCTGGCCCGCGTCTCCGAGCGCCGGCTGCTCGCCGCGCCGGCCTGGACCTACGTGTACCTGTTCAGGGGTACGCCGTTGCTGGTGCAGCTATGGGTGGTGTACTTCGGGCTGGGCGGGCTTGGCGAGGAAGCCCTCGGGCCGGCCTTGTGGGCATTGCTGCGCG
>CAXBNM010000382.1:0-4087 GCA_963976885.1 uncultured Burkholderiaceae bacterium | reverse complement strand
CGAAGTGGACCTGGCCGCACAGTTGTCCCTTTCTGACCCAGTCGCCCAGTTCGGTGGCTGGCTCGAACAAGCCGGCCTCGGGGGCGTAGACGTAGTAATCGCGGCTGGCGACTTCCATCAGGCGGGTGGGTTGGTCGAAGTCGCCCGGTGCCTGATCGGCTTCGATGATGCCGGCATGGGCGAGCAGATTGCGCAGGCCTTGCTCGACAATTTGCACCCCGCTGCGGGTGACAGATCCGCCGCCGCCGAATTCACCGCCCAGTGCGACCAGGCCGTGTTCGGTGGCCGCTACCGAGGACAGTCGCTGGTCGGGGCTGTAGGCCCAGACCAGTCCGATGGGCGCGCCAAACGCGCGCAGCGCGGCCAGTGAGCGTTCGTTGAGTGCGTTGTCGCGACTCTGGCGCATCGAAGCAAACGGCAGGTATTGCAAAGACGAGCCGCCCGAGTGCAAATCGTGATGAATGTCGGCCATCGGGTACAGCACCGTGTTGATGTAGTGCGCAATGGCAAAGGTGATGGTGCCGTCAGGGTCGCCGGGGAAGGCCCGGTTCAGGTTGCCCTGATCGATCGGCGAGACGCGGGTGCCAGCCATGGCCGCGGGCAGGTTGGCCGCCGGCATGATGATGAGCCGGCCGCGGATGGATTGGGGGTCGAGTGTGTTGATCAGGCGGCACAGCGCAATCTGCCCTTCGTATTCGTCGCCATGATTGCCGGCCATCAAAAAAGCGGTCGGGCCGGCACCGTTGCGGATGACCGAGATCGGAATGGAAATATTGCCGTAGGCAGAGCGCGTCACCGAGTGCGGATACTGCAACCAGCCGTTCTGACGGCCGTCTTTCTCATAGTCGACACGGGTCCAGATCTTGGAGGCGGAACTCATGGTTTGATCTCCTTGTTCGTTGCCTGCTTGCGGCGCTAACGGATGGCGGCCTGAAAGGCATTGATGACGGTGTCGATCTCGTCGGCAGTGCTGTCCCAGCGGCAGACAAATCGCCCCAGTGTCGGGCTGCGCCGGTAATACAGAATGCCTTGCGCGCTGACGCTGTCGAGAATCGCCTGCTCGGCTTGCACGAAGACTTCGTTGGCTTGCACCGGGGCCAGCAAGCTGAGCCTGGCCTGCGTCTGCAAACCGCTGGCCAGTCGTGCGGCGGCCGCATTGGACTGGGTGGCCAGTTGCAGCCATAGGTCATCTTCGATGGCGGCCAGTACCTGCGCGGAGGCAAAGCGCATCTTCGACCAGACCAGGCCGGCCCGGCGCAGATGAAAGCCGATCTGCTGCGCGATGTCGGGGTTGAACACCACGATGGCGTCGGCCAGCAAGCCGCCGTTTTTGGTAACGCCAAAGCTCAGCACATCGACCCCGCTGCGCCAGGTTGCCTGGGCTGGCGTGCAGCCCAGCCGTGCCACCGCGTTGGCAAAGCGCGCGCCGTCCATGTGCAAGGTGAGGTCATGGTCGTGCGCAATGGCGCCAATGGCGGCCACCTCGTCAAGCTCGTAGACCGCACCCATATCGGTGGCCTGCACAATGTTGACGGCTGCCGGTTGGCTGCGGTGCGCCAGGCCTTTGCCGGCGGTGGCGATGGTGTCGGCCAGAGCGCCAGCGTCCAGCTTGCCATGTTGGCCAGCCACTGGCGTCAGCTTGAGGCCGCTGCCGAAAAACCCGGTGGCATTGCATTCGGCGGTGATCACATGCGCTTCGGGGCTGCAATACACGGCCCCGAAGGGCGAGCAGGTGGCCGCCAGCGAAATGGCATTGGCGGCTGTGCCGGTGGCAACCGGAAACACACGTACCTGCTTTTCAAAGAGGTCGCTGAACCGGGTGTTGAGGCTGGCCGTCAAGTCATCTGCGCCATAGCCGAGGGCTGTGCCTTGGTTGGCGCGCGCCAGGGCTTCGAGAAATTCGGGGGCGACGCCGCCGCAGTTGTCGCTGCGCAAATCGATCGGGTGAGTCATGGTGCGGCTCCGGATCAGGATTGGTAGGGGGTGCCCAGGTGGAACAGACAGTCACCACGCTCGGCGCGACAAGGCATTCGTTTGCACAGCACGATGCCGTCGTGGGCAAACACCGCGGTAGCCGGCTCGCGCCAGGGCGTGTCATGAAAGTGAATCAGACCAGCCGTCTGGCCGGCGCTGACCTCTTCGCCTAGTTCAACTCTGGGTTCGAACAAACCCGATTCCGGTGCGTAGACGAAGTAGTCGGGTCCGCCCACTCGCATCACTTGCGTGGCCGGGGCCGGTTCCGTGGCGATCCGTTCGCCGAGAACGCCGATGGATTTGAGGATCCGACGAATGCCTTGCTTGGCTGTGTTCAAGGCTGCCGGCGTCAGGGTGCCGCCACCACCAAGCTCGCTGCCCATCGCGAGCACGCCTTGCCGGGCGGCGGCAGCGGTCAGCGTCCGGTCATCGCCCTGGGGGCTGTCGGTGATGTAGGAAATCGGCGCGCCGAATTGCTCCATCAGTTCAACCAGCCGGGCGGTAACTGCCGGGTCTTCATTGCGGCGGCCCAGGGCGCTGGGGATGTACATCAGCGAACTGCCGCCGGAATGAAAGTCAAACACGTAGTCGCACTGCGGCAGAATCTGATGCTCGATGTAGAACGCAATCTGATCGGTCACATTGCCATTGGGGTCGCCCGGGAAAGAGCGGTTCAGGTTGCCGTCATCGATTGGCGAGGTGCGCATGCCGGCCATGGCGGCAGGGAAATTCGCCGAGGTCAGAAACAGCACGCGACCGGTGATGTCGGCAGGTTCCAGCTCGCGCAGCAAATCGGCAAAGGCGATCTGCCCTTCGTATTCATCGCCATGATTGCCGGCCATCAACAACACGCGCGGCCCGTCGCCGTTGCGCACGCAGGCAAACGGAATCGGTATCCAGCCGTAGGCGGAGCGATGCACCGAGTGCGGCAAACGCAGATAGCCGAGCTGCTTGCCGTCTTCGTCCAGGTTGATTTCGGAGACGATCCGGGAGCGGGGCGCTGAAGCGGGGCTGGCGGTCATGATTGAATGTCCTGACGGGGTTCGGTGAAGGTAACGATTTGCTCACCATCGAGCAGATGGCAGGCCGCCCGGTGACCGGTGCCCACCTCGGTGAGCGTCGGGGCCTCGGTCTTGCAACGATCGAACACCTGCGGGCAGCGGGTATGGAAATGACAACCCGAGGGGGGATTGCTCGGATTGGGAATTTCGCCGCTCAGAGGCGCCAGCGCCTGCCGGGCCGAGGGGCGCGGAATGGGTACTGCCGCCAGCAGCGCCTGGGTGTAGGGGTGGCGGGGCGCGGCGTACAGTTGATCTTTAGGGGCGATCTCGACGATGCGGCCCAGATACATGACGGCGACCCGGTCGGCCATGTGTTTGACCACGCCCAGGTCGTGCGCGATGAACAGATAGGTCAGTCCATGGTCGCGTTGCAAGTCCTGCATAAGGTTGATGATCTGAGCCTGAATCGAAACGTCGAGCGCCGAGACCGGCTCGTCGCAAACAAGGAAACGGGGGCTGAGGGCGAGGGCGCGGGCAATGCCGATACGCTGGCGCTGGCCGCCCGAGAACTCATGCGGATACCGGCTGGCAACCTCCTGGCGCAGACCGACGACATCGAGCAGTTCGCGCACGCGGGCGGTGCGCGAGGCGCGATCGCCGATCTGGTGAATGCGCAGTGGCTCTTCGATAATGCGGTGCACCGTCATGCGCGGGTCGAGTGAGGCGTACGGATCCTGAAAGATGATCTGCATTTGCTGGCGTTGCTGGCGCATCTGTTCGGGGGCCAGTTCGCGCAGATCGGTGCCGGCAAATTCAACGCTGCCGGCATCCGCTTCAATCATTCGTAACACCAGGCGACCGGTGGTGGTCTTGCCGCAACCGCTTTCACCGACCAGGGCCAGGGTTTCGCCTTCGGCCAGATCGAAATCAACGCCATCGACGGCGCGTACTGCGCCAACGGTTTGCTTGCGGAACGCACCGCGCCGAATCGGGAAGTGCTTGACCAGGTTGCGCACTTTCAACAAGGGTTCAGTGCTCATGACGATATCCGGTCAGGTCGATGCAGGCGGCGCGATGGTCTTCTTGCACATCAGTCAGCACGGGGGCCTGCT
>CAXBNM010000381.1:0-4096 GCA_963976885.1 uncultured Burkholderiaceae bacterium | reverse complement strand
TCGGATTGCGGCGTGGAGCCGGGTTGAGGAGCGGGGTAGGATTGGATAGCGGAGCCGTGGAATTGAGGTGTGGGGCTTCCGCCTTGCGCTCGGATTCGGGCCAGACGTTTCTGCAGCAACGCTTCTTTGAAACCGGGATCATCTTGAACTGGCGTCTTCTCCTGAGCCTGAACCAGCGTTTCGAGCGGAATGGTGACTTTGACCTGATAGCGATCGGCGGTGCGATTATCGAAAGAGTGATTGTTCGGGCCGCCACCGGCCAGGAAGGACTCGCTGATGGCGACCAAAGCATCGGCGGCGCTGGTGGCAAATAGCTCGGCCGGCTGGCCGGGGGCTGGTCTGGATCGGGCCTGATTGATGGCTTGCACAAATGCCGCGCCCTGATCCGGATTCAAGCGCCCACGAAAAACCAACGAACCATCGTCATCCCAATGAGTGCTCAACTCGCGCCGCTCCAGCATTTCGGCCAGATCCGTGGGCTCGTGAATTTGGCGGTAGTAACGCACGATACGCTCGACATGAGTAGCAGTACCGGCCTGCGCAATATCGAGCAAGGCAACTTCGTTGGCCGGCGTAGCCACACGAGTGATGGCGCGCGCCTTGGAATAGCTGATCTGACCGCGACGAAAAGCCGCGCTGATGGCGGGTAGATCGCGCAAGGCGCGGGCGGTACGAATTTTTTCACGGGCAGCGCCCAGCGCAATGCCGCATTTCCAGTTGAGATAGTGCGCGCCTGTTTTACATCCGAACGCTCCCCAGGGTTCACGCCGGTCGAGTTCGGCGATGAATTCAAGCAAGCGGAAAGTAGCCGCGTTGAGATGGCTGGCCAGCAGACCGATTTCATGTTCGAGTTCGTCGAGTGTCAGGCGGGTTAATGCCGGGGTGTTGCTCTGCGTGTTGCTCGGGGTGCCGGCTGGGTCGTTGCTCGGGGTGTTGGCTGAGGTGTCGCTGCGGGCGCGGGCGGCAGCCTGAGCGGGTGGGTCGACGGCGGTATTGAGAGTTGCGTTGGCCGGTGCGGCGCTCGGCGTAGCGGCAGGAGCGCTTACTGTTTGCTGGTCGAGATTGGCAACACATGCAGATGCGTTCATTGAGCAGCCTCATTACTGGATATAAAAACAGTATATCGAACGCGCCAGTTCCTGGCACTCAATCCGCCTAGGCCAAAGGATCTACTACGAATGAGGCCAGATTAGGCTCTGGCTTGTGAACCGCGGCGGCGTTAACGGTGGTAGCAGTAATGACTACTTAGTTAAGGTATTGGTTCGACCAAGAGCGCGATCGGCGCTGCGGCTTGGCAAGTGATATTGAAATGACAGCAGCGGCATCTGAGCCTGTCCCCGCAACTGGAGCGCGGCAGACGCCTGGCACTCTGACGAACCTGCGCAGACCCCTGCACCAGCAACACTGACGACCGCAATGCTGGCATTGGTTTTGACGGATCAGGGCAGATCGAGGTGTTTAATCGTTGAGCACAGTCTGAGACTACTGACGTCAACCCCCATGCGGGAACTGCCATGCGGCGGCGGCCGGACGGTTGATGCGGGTCGCGATCCGAGGCGACGATGGTCATCGACTCCCATTTTCCGGAGATGAATTTGAATACGCTTGTTACACGCCTGACTCGTGCGCTTGATCTGCAATGTCCGATTGTGTCGGCACCGATGGCTTTCGCTGCAGGCGGTGCGCTGGCGGCGGCGGTCAGCCGGGCCGG
Organism: uncultured Burkholderiaceae bacterium; assembly: GCA_963976885.1. Classification (GTDB taxonomy): domain Bacteria; phylum Pseudomonadota; class Gammaproteobacteria; order Burkholderiales; family Burkholderiaceae_E; genus JAUIAI01. The sequence continues at coordinate 2,385 of CAXBNM010000381.1, read as the reverse complement.
CGGACTCGGGTTGATCGGGGCCGGCTATGGAGACCCCGACTGGTTCGATAATCAGTTCGAGGCGGCCGGCGACGCTTCGGTGGGCGTCGGGTTCATCACCTGGTCGTTGCAGAAATCGCCGGCCTTGCTTGCGCAGGCGCTGCGCCACAAGCCAAAGGCGGTGATGTTGTCGTTTGGCGATGCCCGCCCATTTGCAGAGCAGGTCCGCGCGGCGGGGGCGAAGCTGATCTGCCAGTGTCAGACGATGCAACACGTGGTCGACGCTTTAGCTGCGGGTGCTGACATCATCGTTGCACAAGGCGGTGAGGCGGGCGGTCACGGTCAGTCAAGGGCAACGTTTACGCTGGTGCCCGAGGTGGCCGACTATCTGGCTGCGCAGGCGCCTGACATCTTGTTGCTGGCTGCTGGTGGCATCGGTGACGGTCGTGGCGTTGCGGCGGCGCTGATGCTGGGGGCAGATGGCGTGCTGGTTGGAACACGGCTGTGGGCATCCAATGAAGCTCTGGTGCATCAACGGCATCACGAAGCCATTGTCGCAACCGATGGCGATGGCACGGTGCGCACCACCATTGCCGACATTGCTCGCGAGTTGCATTGGCCGGGGGAATTTACCGCGCGCATTCGTCGCAATCGCTTTACCGAACAGTGGCACGGTCATGAGCAAACGCTCAGACAACAAGTGGCAACCGAAGGGCCGCGCTATCGCGAGGCGACGGCCGCGGGTGATCCCGATCATGCCGCCGTCTGGTTCGGCGAAGCGGCTGGCCTCGTACATGCGATTGAACCGGCAGCCGAGATCGTCACGCGGATGATGAATGAAGCGACACACGCGCTCACGCGTCGGGGTGATGTGAACACCTTGTAGTTATAATCGCCACGCGATGATGTTCACGACCCGACAACTCCAACGATTCAGCTGGCTTGCAATAGCCGCGCTGCTGATGCTTGCCCTTGCGCCCGGCATTTCGCATGCAATTGCGGCCAGCCAGGGATCCACGCAACTGGTCGAGTTGTGCACCTCCCGAGGCATCATCACGATTGCGGTTGCCGACACTGCGCCGGCCGAGTATCCCGACGATGCTCAGGTCATGCATTGCGCGTTCTGCTCTCTGCAGAACCATGCCCAGATGGCCGGCCCGCCCGGCATTGTGGTGCCCTCCCCCACTCGTTTCTCCGTTGCGGCGCCCACGGCGTCTGACGATGAGCCGACGCCATCCTGGGTTTGGGCCGGCGTTCACGCTCGCGGACCACCAAGCCTTGTCCTTTAAGCCGGCCTGATCTGTCCGGCGCGTTCGCGACCGTTGCTATCGGCACGGCGCAAGATGCGTTCGATGGCAAACCAGAGCCCGGCCGATGAGCCCCCGGTTTGCCCAGGACAGCTACTTCAGTTGCACCGTCACCATCTCGCCGCCGGCTCCGTCGGGTTTCATGGCGGCACGAACCGTGACCTCGCTGACACCGGCAGGAATGGCGACACGGCTCAGCGAACGGGTGAAGGGTTGTTCGGTTTCGTGTGGATGAGCAAGGATGCGGGTGCCGAGCACCTTGCCTTGCGGACCGACGATTTCGAAGCGATCACAGTAGTAATCCCAGCCGGTATCGGCCGAGCGGATTGTCACGTCAAAGCGCCAGCTGCCGGCGCCTTGCTCCTGCGCAACGGCCTTGAGCACATCGGCCTGCCCCGCCTGGGCAGCAGTGATTGGCGCCAACAGGCTCAGCGCAACAAAGACGCCGGCACCGGTCAGCAGACGCAGCTTTTGCGTTAACGAATTCTGATTCATTGGGCATGCCTCGTTCATAAGCAGCGGTTGTCGCTTTTAATCGAACGACCAGAAATACAGCAGATCGACCGCGTTCTCACTCCCGGTCTGAGCGCGCAACGACAAGCGGCTACTCAGTTCGTACTGAATGCGCAGCAAGTTCCACAGACCGCGCACGCCTTGCTCGTAACTGACGCTGAGTTTATCCGACAGCTTCTTGCCCAGCGTCACGACTTCCTGATACGTGGTGTCGGCCGTTTGTCCACCAGCGCCGGGCAAGCCGGTCGGCGCGCCGCTGTCGCGCACGCCCTGGGTCTGACTGGTATCGGAGGCATAACCGAAGCCGAGTGAATCGAGACCGATCTTGTCCGAGAAGCTGCCGCCGCTGCCATCGCCCGAACCGAGCAGCCGCGCGGCCGCTTCCTTGAGTGCCAGCGACTGGGCGCCGGCCTGCGCGTTATCGATGGGCACGCCAAGCACCAGCCAGCTCAGTTTTTCGGCGTCGGACATGCTCGACGGATCGGAGAACAATTCGATGCGCGGACTCAGCGCCGTGCCGCGAATACCGACACCAACGGTCACCGGCAGGTTGGGCCGTACTGCATCGATGTTGAGCGATGGATTG
>CAXBNM010000380.1:0-4134 GCA_963976885.1 uncultured Burkholderiaceae bacterium | reverse complement strand
CATTGCCTTCATCCGCTCGCGCTCGGCAGCCGGAATTTCCTCCAGCGTGTCGACGAAGGCCAGCAGGTCTTCACGGCTGATGGCCTTGCCACGCGTAAAGGCCTTGAGGCGGTCATACGGGTTGGCCAACCCGTAGCGGCGCATGACGGTCTGCACCGGCTCGGCCAGCACTTCCCAGGCGGCATCAAGATCGGCCGCCAGCCGGTCGGCATTGACCTCAAGCTTGCCCAGGCCGCGGGCGGCCGACGCATAGGCCAGCACCGAGTAGCCGAAGGCCACGCCGACATTGCGCAGCACGGTGGAATCGGTGAGGTCGCGCTGCCAGCGGGAAATCGGCAGCTTCTCGGCCAGATGGCGCAGCAAGGCATTGGCCAGCCCGAGATTGCCTTCGGCGTTCTCGAAGTCGATCGGGTTGACCTTGTGCGGCATCGTTGACGAACCGACCTCGCCTTCTTTAAGACGCTGGCGGAAGTAGCCCAGCGAGATATAGCCCCACAGGTCGCGGCTCAGATCGATCAGGATGGTATTGACGCGGGCCAGCGCATCGAACAACTCCGCCATGTAGTCGTGCGGCTCGATCTGAATCGTCATCGGATTGAACTGCAGGCCAAGCGATTCGACCACGCGCTGGCTGAAGGCAGGCCAGTCAACATCGGGGTAAGCGGCCAGATGGGCGTTGTAGTTGCCCACCGCGCCGTTCATCTTGGCCTGAATCTGCACCGCACCGATGCGTTCGATCGCCTTATCCAGGCGGGCGACGACATTGGCGATTTCCTTGCCGAGCGTGGTCGGCGAGGCAGTCTGGCCATGGGTGCGGCTGAGCATCGGCAGCTCGGCATGGGTGTGCGCCATCTCGCGCAACACCGCCACGATGGCCGTGAGTGCCGGTAACACGACTTCGCGGCGCGCGGTTTCGATCATCAGCGCGTGCGAGGTGTTGTTGATGTCTTCGGACGTGCAGGCGAAGTGAATGAATTCGGTGGCCCGTTCCAGATCGGCATCGCCGGCGACGGCTTCGCGGATGAAGATCTCCACGGCCTTCACATCATGGTTGGTCACCGCTTCAATGGCCTTGATGCGGGCCGCACTGACTTCATCGAACTGTTCAACAAGCGCATTGAGCCGCTGGCGCGAGGCAGCCGTAAGCGGTGTGAACTCGGCAAAACCGGCGTCGGAGAGCGCGATCAGCCAGGCCACTTCGACCTGCAGGCGGCGGCGCATGAAGCCGGCTTCGGAAAAAATGGGGGCCAGAGCACTGACCTGGCGGGCATAGCGCCCGTCCAGCGGGGACAGCGCGAACAGGGCGGCGGGGGCGGAGGTAGAGGTCGTCGTCATGGCGCGTAATTTATCACTGCTGACCCGCTGGTTTGACGGGTCGGCGGTGAATTGGCGCCAGCGCTCAGAATTCGTGCTGAGGCTCGAAGGTATCGGGCGAGGCCATTGACCAGAAGCGCTTGAAGACAGGCGGGTCGCAGTCGCTGTCGAGCAACTCGCCCGGTTGCAGTTGCGGGTAGACGGTGGCCAGTGTTTCGACCTTGCCCTCCGAGCGACGCATGACGATATGGTGTGGCTGCAACTGCGAGGGATGGCCGAGACCGGCCGCACCGATCAGCTCGGCCAGGGCCAGCAAGGTGTTCTCGTGGAAATGATGAACCCGCTCGGCCTTGTCGGTCACGACCAGCGCCTTTTGCCGGTCGGCGTCCTGGGTGGTGACGCCGGTCGGGCAATTGCCGGTATGGCAGGCCTGCGCCTGAATACAGCCGATCGAGAACATGAAACCACGCGCGCTGTTGCACCAGTCGGCGCCCAGCGCCATCGCGCGGGCAATGTCGAAGGCGGTGACAATCTTGCCGGCAGCACCGATCTTGATCCGGTCACGCAGACCCACACCAATCAGCGTGTTGTGGACCAAGGTGAGCGCCTCGCGCATTGGCGTGCCGATCCGGTCGAGGAATTCGGCCGGTGCCGCGCCGGTGCCGCCCTCTTTGCCATCGACGACAATGAAATCGGGCGTGATACCGGTCTTGACCATCGCCTTGCAGATGGCGAACCACTCCCAGGGGTGGCCCATGGCAAATTTGAACCCGACCGGCTTGCCGCCCGACAGCCCGCGCAGACGGTCGACGAACTCCAGCAATTCAACCGGCGTATTGAAGGCCGAGTGGTGCGCCGGCGAGATCACATCCTTCCAGGGCTCGACCTCGCGGGCCGCGGCAATTTCGAGTGTGACCTTGGCGCCCGGCAGCACGCCACCGTGACCGGGCTTGGCACCCTGCGAGAGCTTGATCTCGATCATCTTGACCTGCTCGCGACGGGCATTGGCCTCAAAGCGGTCGGCGTTGAACGAACCGTCAGCATTGCGGCAGCCAAAGTAGCCACTGCCGATTTCCCAGATCAGGTCCCCGCCGAACGCTTCGTGATGAACCGAAATCGACCCTTCGCCGGTGTCGTGCGCGAACTTGCCGGTCTTGGCACCGCGGTTCAGCGCGCGGATGGCATTGGCCGACAGCGACCCGAAGCTCATTGCCGAAATATTGAAGATCGACGCGGAATACGGTTGCGTGCAGTGGTTGAGTTCGGCCCGACCCTGAGGCTGGTCGCCGATCATGACGCGAAAATCGGCGGTTGGCACATGCACCGGTGCCATCGAATGATTCAGCCACTCAAAGCCTTCGGCATACACATCGAAGTGGGTGCCAAAGGCGCGCTTGTCGAGCACATGCTTGGCGCGCTGATAGACAATGGCGCGCTCCTGCCGGGAAAACGGGATCGAATCGGTGTCGGATTCAAAAAAGTACTGGCGAATTTCCGGGCGGATCGATTCAAAGAAATAGCGCAGGTGGCCGATGATCGGGTAGTTCTTGAGCACCGCATGCCGGGTCTGGAAGTTGTCGTAAAAGCCGAGCAACATCAACAGCACGGCCACCACCGCCCACCCGACGCTGAGCATCCCGGCCAGCCACAGCCCGCCAAACAACAAGCTTGCAAAAACCGCCAGCAACAACGTGGTGTAGCGAATCCATGCCATGTTTCAGGTTCTCCGGGTAATCAACAACAAGGGTGTCTCAGGCCGCCTCTGCTGAGGCTGGCTTTTCGAGGCCACGGCGGCCACGACGGGGCCGCATGAAAAAAGCATATAACAACGGCACGACAAACAAGGTCAGCAAAGTTGCCACGCCCAGGCCCCAGACGATGGACGAGGCCACCGGCCCCCAGAGCAACGACTTGCCGCCCAGCCCCACCGCCAGCGAAAACAGCCCGGCAATAGTGGTCAGACTGGTAATCATCACCGGCACGACCCGACGCCGACCGGCCCAGACCACCGCATGCATCACTGGCCAGCCCTGGCGCAGCCGCTGATTCATTGCATCGGTCAGCACGATGGCCGAGTTCACCGCAATGCCGACCAGCGCGATCACCCCGTACATCGTGAACAAGGACAAGGGATTGCCGCTGATGACCAGCCCGATCGTCACGCCGGCAAAGGCCAGTGGCACCGTACTGATCATCAGCAGGGGCTGGAAATAACTGCGGAACTGCGCGGCCAGAATCAGATAAATCAGGCCCACGCCCATCGGGAACAACACCAGCATCGCCTGCAACGACTCATTGATGTCTTCCAGTTCGCCGCCGAACTCGAGGCTGACGCGGGGGTGGCGCACCTTGATGTCGTCCCAGCCGGCCATCACGATGGCGTTGGCTTCGGTGGTGCTGATCGGCTGCTCGCCATCTTCATCGACCCGAATGTTGGCCTCGACGATGATGCTGCGGCGCAGATTGTAGTGCCGCACGACGGCGCGACTCTTGCGGATTTCAAAGTCGGCCAGCGCGCCCAATGTGGTCGTGCCGCCACCGGCAGCGGCCGGCAACGCGATGGGCAGTTGCAGGATCGCGGCGCACCGACTCGGCCTGTACCCGCAACTCGATCCGGTTGCCTTCGCTGCGCAGCACCGACACCACCTCACCGTCGACCGCCAGCCGAACAATGCGCGCCATCGTGGCTGCATCCAGACCGGTCTGCCGCAACGCCTCGCTCTTGAGCTTCATCGTGAATTCGGGCCGGCCCGGCGTATCGTCATCGGTAATATCAACCGCGCCCGGAATCGTGCGCACAATGCCCAGAATATCGTTGAC
>CAXBNM010000379.1:0-4149 GCA_963976885.1 uncultured Burkholderiaceae bacterium | reverse complement strand
GTCTGTAGTTGGATTCAACTGCCGCCATGCCGCCCGGCGGTAATCCCAGTATTGCCAGTGACCTTACAGACAATACCGAACGACGAGATCATGCAAGGCTTCGGTATAGGTTCCGCTTCGGGCTGGCTGGCGCCAGTCGGAGGTCATGACCACGGTTCGGTTTGACGAGGGCAGCACGAACACGAACTGGCCGCCATAGCCGCGACCGTAGTAATAGCGGCGATCTCCATGGTCGCGGATGAACCAGCCATAGCCGTATTCATCGCCCGACCAAGGGGAACGGGTGCGTGGCGTCAAACTCTGTTCGATCCAGTTGCGGCTCATGACATCGCCGCCGCCGTCGAGATACAACTGACCGAAACGCGCCAGATCGAGCGGGGACATCGACATTTCATTGCCGCCCAGATACCGACCCTGTCGGTCTCGTGTCCATGGCGCAAACGCAATATTCAAGGGCTCGCCCAACCACTTGCGCGCGAGCGCCAGCAAACTCTGGCCGGTGAGCGCGCTGAGGACTGCGCCGAGCACATGCCAGTCACCGGTGGAGTAAAGCATTTGCCCGCCAGGTTGCGCCACGAAGGGACGCGTCAGCACATAGGCAACCCAGTCTTGGCTGGCTATCCAGGCGCCGTAGTTGGGACCGGAGGTGCGCTCCAGGCCAGTCTGCATGCTCAGCAGGTTTGCCACGCTGAGTGCGCCTACCCGGGAGTCGGCCTTTTCAGGAATCAGGGTCGGGGCTAACTCGCCGAGCGTCTGGTTGACTGAACTGAGCACCCCGCGTTCAAGGGCAATACCAATGAGCGCTGACAGGACGGACTTGGACACCGACTTGATGTTGACCGGGGTGTGTACGTCGGCGATGGCGAAGGCCTCTGTAACAACTGGCTTGCCCGCCTCGAGCACCACCAGAGACTGCAGTCGCGGCAATACCGATGCGGCGTTGATGAGTTCGGGCATCGCGCCATTGCCGTTCGACAAAGCCCGCGAACGCAGGTCGACATTGGTGGTGGTGACAGGCATTTCGCGCTGCGCGGCATAAGCGATAACTGGCTGCGCCGCGACGGTGGCCCCGGCCCACGCCGCGCGTTTCAGAAAGTGGCGGCGGGCGGATTCAGTCATGCAAGTGTCTTTCATCGCTTCGATGCTACCCCATCCAAAGTCGGTGCAGTCGTTTGGGTCTGCCTTCGATCTCTGCCGGCAGCCGGCCATTTCAGGCCAAGGTGGCGAATCCGGATCGCAGGCGTCGGGTAGATCCCGGTGCGTAAATAGCAGGCACGCTCAATGCACTGGTCAGAAGCACACGCGCTTCTTGCGACGCGCCAGTGATGAACTGATGACCCCCTAATTACCTACGTCGGAGATTGCTCAAATGGCTAACGAAACCAACTATTCAACTGCACCCAACAAGGACGTCCCTGGCGACGGTTCTTCCTCGCAGACACCCGGACTATCGGGCAAGGCCGGAGACGCCTCCCCGGCAACCACTGAACGGCTCAAGGAAGCGGGCGCTGCCATCAAGGAGAAAGCCGTCGAGCTGGGTTCCGAGCAAGCGGAGCAGGCAACCCGCCAGGCGGCGGACGGTATCGACAGTGTCAGTGCCTCTATCGAATCAGCCGCCGATGCCCTGCGCGAGCAGAACATGGCCGGTTTGGCCGACTATGCGGAAGATCTGTCGGTGTCCATCGCCGATATTTCGCACAGCATCAAGCACCGCAGTGTCGAGCAACTCCTTGGCGACATCTCGGCAGCGGCAAAACGCAACCCGGGTCTCTTCATCGCCGGGAGTCTGGCTGCAGGCTTTGTTCTCGCCCGCTTCATGAATGCAAGCGCGCAGCGCAGTCATCGTGACACTGTGGCGGCCGGACCGGCACGGCAGCGCGACTCGGGTTCGACGAATACCGATACGCCTGATGACACCGACGCCGCCTTTGACCACAGCGCATCTCCGCGCCAGTCGATGGCCAGCAATTCAACCCATGTTGCGGCCCAGGGTGACGATGCCGGGTCAACTTTTGAATCCAGAGTGTTGCGTCCGGAGGCGGCGGCGCCGGCGAGTGCCGCCTTCAGACCCGACAAACTGATTGAGCCGGGCGGCGTGCATGAGCCGAAATCCAGTGGGCCAATATCGGTGACAGACCAGGAGCGGCTCATCCAGGCCGGCTCGACAGCGACCAAGCCGACCAACCCCACTCAGGAGAAAAAGTAATGGCGATGACTAATGAAACCGGCTTCAGCAATCCGGCCACGGCAAGCCACGAGCCTGATAGCGCGGCCAGCCGGCCTCGGGCACAGGCCTCAATCGGGCAACTGATCAGCGGGATGGCGCTTGATACGCGCAATCTCGTGACATCTGAGTTGGCGCTGGCAAAAATGGAAATCACTACCGCCATCAACGAGGTCAAGGCCGGTGCGATCAGTCTGGTCGGCGGTGTTGCCGTGCTGGTGGCCGGCCTTGGCGCTCTCGTGGCAGCGGCCATTCTGGCGCTCGCCATGGTCGTGGAGCCATGGCTGGCTGCGCTGATCGTTGGTGTGGTGCTGGCGATCATCGGCGCTGTCATGGTCAGTGCGGGGAAAAGCAAAATGAGTGCGTCCTCGTTCACGCCCGATCGTGCGCTGCGAGCCGTTCGCCGCGATGCAGAAACTGTTCAGAGGAATGTCTGATGAAAACCGAAACCAACGAAGGCCGCGTCATCAATCGGCCTGGTACTACAACTGAAGCCACTGCCGCTCACCGGAGCCTCACCGACCGGCACATGGCGCAATCGCCGCGCGAGCTGGAACGTGAAATTGACCAGACCCGTATGCGCATTGAGAACTCCATTCAAGAACTTGAACGACGCCTGCAGCCCGACGCGTTGATCAGAACCTTCGCCTCGCCCATTCGTGACAACGGCGAAGAGTTCATCAGCAATCTGGCAACCAAGGTTCGAACAAATCCGGTGCCGGTGCTTGTTGCGATGACAGGCCTGGCCTGGTTGATGGCTTCAGACAGCACGAGCCGGCGCCGTAGCTCGGTAGCACCGGCGATGGCAGGTGGGTATACGGGCCATGAGGGTCACGATGCCGAATCGTCCGCAGGTGGTATCAAGCGCTCCATTGGAGACACGGCCGCCAAGGCTTCCGATCAGGCCCGCGGAATTGCCGCCCAGGTCAAAGGCAAGATCGCTCAGGCGACGGACGCTGTTTCTTCTGCGGTAGATTCCGCAACAAGTTCTGCGCAACGACTCGGCGGTGATGCCAGCGATTCGATGGCTACCGCGCGCCATCAAGCCGGCGCCTTCGCAGCCGAAAGCAGGACGATTGCGGCCGCGGCCACTGCCGGCGTGACGCGTCTGTATCGCGAGCAACCCGTTGCTCTCGGCGTCGCAGCCCTGGCGATCGGGGCTGTTGCCGGTGCCTTGTTGCCGCCAACCCGGCGCGAAGATCAGCTGTTCGGTCCGCAAAGGGATCGAATGCTCGCTGACTCACGGGAGCAGGCACAGGAACTTTACGAGTCGGCCAAAACGGAAGTTGCCAGGCAGGCGGAGAATCTTGCCGAACAAGCCAAGGCTGGCCTGGAGAACATGGTTGATGCCGGACCTGACGGAACAAGCGGAGTGCAAAAGCCGGCAACGTCTTAACGCGCGTATCACTGGTCCGCAAAAAATATCCTTGGCGCCACGGGCAATTGCTTGTGGCGCTTTTCTTTCGTCCTCATTGATCACTCGGCCAAAACACAAAAAGGGAGTCAGACCCCTTTCGAGGCCTGACTCCCAGGTTAAGAATGAGGAAGAATTACTTCTCTTTCTTCTTCATCTCGGTCGCGTCGCTTTCCCACATATTGGTGCTGACATCGACTGACTTACCCATCTTCGTTGCCGGGTCCATCTCGATCTGCACTTCGTACGACTGATCGCCTTTGACGATTTCGTATTCAACATGATCATCCTCCCGTTCGTTCACGGAAGAGATTTCATAGCCCATCTTTTCCAGCTTGGCCTGATAGTCGGCGGGCGACATATTGGGCGCAAAGGCTTGCTCAAGTTCCGTCTTCTCGTTGGTCCAGCCTTCCTTGTAGTTTGAATCGCGATAACGACGGCTCTCTGGCGAGGCGGCCAACGGGGTGGCCGGTCGGTAGTCGGCGTCGCGCATCATTTGCTTGGTTTCCTT
>CAXBNM010000378.1:0-4149 GCA_963976885.1 uncultured Burkholderiaceae bacterium | reverse complement strand
CGATGATCTGCATCGGATAGTTCCAGGGCACGATATGGCCGGTCACGCCATGCGGTTCGCGCAAGGTGTAAACGGTGTAGCCGTCCAGATACGGAATGGTTTCGCCGGTGATCTTGTCGGCAGCGCCACCGTAAAACTCCAGATAACGGGCCAGCGCCAGCACATCGGCGCGGGCCTGCTTGAGCGGCTTGCCAACGTCGAGCGCTTCGAGTTCGGCCAGCTCATCGGTGCGCTCAAGAACCTTGCGCCCCAGAGCCGTCAGCAAGCGGCCTCGCTCGAGCGCACTGAACCGCCCCCACGGCCCGTCCAGCGCAGCCTGAGCGGCCTGCACTGCGGCATCGACGTCATCGCTGTTGCCGCGCGCAATGGCGCCGAGAACGCTGCCATCGGACGGATTGACGATTTCCAGGCTGGCACCCGATGCGCTGGGGCGCCAGTGTTCGCCAATCAACAATTTTGCCGGATCAAACCAGAGCGCTTCAGTCATGACATCACTTCCACAATAATCAAAGACCGAATTTTACGCGCTATCGACGTGGCGCTGGCTGAGCACCGCGCATCAACCGACCCGGCCGGGCGCCCGTGGTTTCGCCATTGGTGCTGACCTCGATACCGCGCAGGAAGGTATGCCGATAACCGGTCGAGCGCTGCAGGATGCGGCGCCCGCCAGCCGGCAGATCATGCGCAATATAGGGCTTTTGCACGCCCAGCGCGTCGAAATCGATCAGATTCAGATCGGCCCGATAGCCCGGTGCAATGACCCCTCGGTCCAGCAATCCGTAGGCCCGCGCGGTGGCCTGGGTCTGCTTGTGGACCAGCAACTCCAGCGGCAGCAAGGGGCCGCGCTTGCGATCGCGGGCCCAGAATGACAGCAAGGTGGTTGGCGAGGAGGAATCGCAGATGAGCCCGACATGGGCGCCACCGTCGGCCACCCCGCAGACACTGTTCGGGCTTTTCAGCAATTGCTCGACCACGCGCAGATCACCGGCCGTGTAGTTTTCAAACTGGTGCAGCAAGATCGTGTGCCCATCATTGGCCAGCAGCAGATTGAGCATGTGCATGAATGGATCGATGCCGCGTGCCCGGGCCTGGGCGGCAACGCTGTTGGCCGGATCGGGTTCGATATCAACGGGCTCGCCCAATTCAAAGGTGCGCTCGATGGCTTTGTTCATCCAGCGCGCGTGTCCGTCGTCCGGTCGCTCACTCACCATGCGCGCCCGCAACTGCGGATCGGCAATGATGCGGGCGAGGCGTTCGTCCTCACCAAGTGCCGCCATCTCCAGCCACAACGGGTGCGTAATAAACGGATGCACGGTACTGCGTAGTGACATCAACACGCCGACCGCCCTCGAGCCAGTCTGAGCGGTGACGTCCAGCCCGTCGGCGACGGCCTTATCGATGCCCGCCAGCGTTTCTTCCCACAGGCCGGGTGCGTTGTCGACCTGAATCAGCAACAGCGACAAGGGCCGTCCCGCGACCTCGGCCGCCGCGCGCAGCCGATCGAAGTCGCCGGCACCAAAATCGGAGTTGACTTCGATCACGCCCTTGCCGGCCCGGCGCATCGCCCGTGCCAGCCCGAACAGTTCCGGCTCAGCCGCGCTCAGGCTCGGGGTATAGCTGCCGTCGGCGGCCCGGTGCTTGGTCGTGCGCGAGGTGGTGAATCCCATCGCCCCCTGATGCAAGGCCTGCTCCAGCAAAACACCCATCTGCTCGATTTCGGCTTCGGTCGGCTCGGCGGTGTGATCGGCACCGCGCTCGCCCATTACATAAAAGCGCAGCGCCGCATGCGGCATCTGCGCGCCGATGTCCATCGTGCGACCCACGCCATCGAGCACATCGAGATAATCCCCGAAGGATTCCCAGTTGAATTCCAGCCCCTCGGCCAGCACCGATTCGGGAATATCCTCAACGCCTTCCATCAGGTTGATCAGGTATTTTTCGCTGCCGGGCCGCACCGGCGCAAAGCCAACGCCGCAGTTGCCGAACACCGTGCTGGTCACGCCATGCCACGACGATGGCGTCATGTCCGGGTCCCAGGTTGCCTGACCGTCATAGTGCGTATGGATATCGACCCAACCGGGGGCGAGCAGCAGTCCGTCGGCGGCAATTTCCCGGTGCCCCTGGCCCACGGCGCCATCACACTGGACGATCACCCCATCACTGACGGCCACATCGGCCACTTTTGAAGCTGAGCCGGTGCCATCGATGATAGTGGCCCCACGAATGACGAGATCATGCACTGGTTGTCTCCTGCATTGGTATTAGTGTCTGGATCGAATGCTTTGAACGGTGGTGCCAGCATCGTCAAGCCGGTTGCCCGCATGACGGCGGGCCCGACGTCTCCCCCGGAAGGGTCGGACATCCTGGCAACAGAATGCATGATTCTGCCGGCACCACGCAGGCCTGACATTATCATCGGACTCAGGTGCCGCCTTTTCTTCACCTGCCGGCTCAAGCCGAGGAGATCACGTGCAGCCAGCCCCGTCCGAATTCATCAGCGCCGAATACGACAGCCCTGCCGCCACGCTCGCCAATCTGCCAGGCCCCGCCGGGCTGCCCCTGATTGGCAACATGCGTGACTTTTCTCAGGCGCCACCCCACACCGTTCTTGAGAACTGGGCCGTGCAATACGGACCCATCTACCGCTTCACCCTGGGCCGCAAGCGCATCGTCGTCATCGGTGTTCATGATCTGACTCAGCAGATTCTGCGCGCAAGACCGGGCCAGTTTCTGCGCCAGCGCAAACTCTCCGATGCCATCGAGGAAACCGGCTTTCATGGCGTCTTTACCGCCGAAGGCGACGACTGGCGGCGCCAGCGACGATTGGTCATGCAAGGCCTGACGCCCACGGTTGTCAATGCCGCATCAAGCCGGCTGGCCACCGCTACCGCCCGGCTCGCCGGCCAATGGGCGCAAGCGGCCGACAGCGGTGCGGTCATCAATATCAACAACGACCTGAAGCGCTACTCGATGGATGCCGTGTTGTGGCTGTCGCTGGGCATTGACCTGAACGCCACCGAGCATCCCGATCAGCCCTTGCAAACAGCGGTCGATCGCTGGTTCGGCATAATCGGCCGGCGGCTGCGCCTGCCCTTCAATTATTGGCGCTACTTTTCGCTGGCCGTCGACAAGCAGGCCGCCCGCGCCATTGTGCTGTTGCGCGAAGCCGCCCACCAGGCCATTGATGAAACGCGCGCCCGGCGCGCGCAATGGGTCGACAACCCGACCAATATTCTCGAAGCGCTCCTGCTTGAGGCCGAACGCGAGGGCTCGGCATTCACCACCGATCATGTGTTTGGCAATGCCGTCACCATGCTTACTGCCGGCGAAGACACCACCGCCAATGCCATCAGCTGGTTGCTGTATTACTGCAGCATTCAGCCGGCGCTGACCGAGCAACTGCGCGCCAGCATTGACGCCGCCCTGGGCCCCGCGCCCGGCCCGCTCGATGCGGCCATGATCAAACGCCTGCCGCAACTGCAAGCGGTCTGCATGGAAGTCATGCGGCGCCGACCGGTTGCACCACTCATTGGACTGAGCACGGCCAGCGCAGTCACGGTAGGTGGTTTGTCGATGGCGACAGGTCAGCAATTGGTATTGCTGCCGCGGGTGGCCAACCGCGCCACGCCAGCCGAACTCGACTCATTGCCATTGACCATGCCGGAGCTGGATGCCGAAGCAAGAATGGCGGCCAACGCCTCAACCAATCAGTTTGCGTTTGGTGGCGGCCCGCGCTTGTGTCCGGGGCGCTATCTGGCCCTGGCCGAGATGATGCATGTGGCGGTGATGGCCTTGCAGAACTACGACTTTGAACTGGCCATACCGCCAGCGCAGATTCGGGAGGTTTTTACCTTCACGATGGGCCCGGAAACCATGCCGATGCGGCTGCGGCGGCGCAACCCGGATCAGTCGCCGGCAAGCGTGTAATCGGGCGAGCCATTCCAGATCAGCCGCCAACGCGCGCCGGGACGCACGTTTTGCACGACATGCGGACGCAAAGCCGCCAGACAAGTGCCGCCGTCATGACGCACTGACGGATAGACGATCCCCTGCCCGCCTTGCTCGCGCAGCTGCACCGCCAGTGCCTGACCCGCTGCATAACCGATGGCCGGATCCTTATGCAGACACGGGGCATCGGCGGGCAACGGG
>CAXBNM010000377.1:0-4154 GCA_963976885.1 uncultured Burkholderiaceae bacterium | reverse complement strand
CCTTCTGGCCAATGGCCCGGCCGGTAGCCAGGACTTCGGAAACACCTTTGAGTTTGAAGCGCAGCTGACGGGTACTGCCGGCGCGCGACTTCACGGTTTCGGGCCGTGCCTGCAGGATGTAAAGCTGATTGTCTTTGCCGTCCAGGCCCCACTCGATATCCATCGGGCGCCCGTAGTGCTTCTCGATGATTTGTGCGTAGCGAGCCAGCTCGGCAACCTGCGCATCGGTGAGCGAATAGCGGTTGCGCTGCTCGACCGGCACATCGACGGTACGTACCGAGCGACCCACCGAACTGGCCGGGCCGTCATCGTTACCGTCCGAGAATTCCATCTTGATCAGCTTGGAGCCAAGCTGCCGGCGGATGACCGCATTCTTGCCGGCTTCGAGCATCGGCTTGTGGACATAGAACTCATCGGGGTTGACCGCGCCTTGCACCACGGTTTCACCCAGCCCGTAGGAACTGGTGATGAACACGACATCCGAAAAACCCGACTCGGTATCGATCGTGAACATGACGCCGGCCGAGCCGAGGTCGGAACGCACCATGCGCTGCACGCCGGCAGACAAAGCCACGTCGGCATGGGCAAAGCCCTGGTGGACCCGATACGAGATGGCCCGGTCGTTGTACAGCGACGCGAACACGTGGCGGATGCGGTCGAGCACCTGGTCGATGCCAACCACATTCAGATAGGTTTCCTGCTGCCCGGCAAACGACGCATCGGGCAGATCTTCGGCGGTTGCGGAAGAACGCACGGCCACTGAAATGGGCTCGGATGAACCGGCCTGCAGCGCCTCGAAAGAGGTGCGGATCGCCTGCTCCAGTTCTTGCGGCAACGGCGCCTCGACAATCCACTGCCGGATTTGCGCACCGCGCTCGGCCAGCGCCTTCACATCTTCGATGTTGAGATCGGCCAACGCATCGGCAATCCGCTGGGTCAGCCCGCTTTGCTCGAGAAAGTCGCGGAAGGCCTGGGCGGTGGTGGCAAAGCCACCGGGCACCCGAACCCCGGCCGAATCGAGCTGACTGATCATTTCGCCCAGCGAGGAGTTTTTACCCCCCACCGAGTCGACATCAGTCATGCGCAATTGCTCAAATGGCAAAACATGCTTGTTGCTTGTGTTCATGAAACATCCTGAGAAGAAAAAAATTCTTTTTGCGTCAAAACGCTGAAGCCATCGGCATCAATCAGGCCTGCTCAGACCCATTGCCGCTCGCTTCAGAGCTCTGTTCTGGCCCTGTTTGGGCACTGATACGGCCGCATGAACCGCTAAAACCGTCTATTTCGTCCCGCCAAATGAAAAGACACCGAGGAACGGTATATTTTACGGCCTGAATCGGCGTTCACCCGCTGCATTTGGCGCGTAGCGGCCACTATTGGCTGGCAAGCGGTACGACCGTTTGTTATCTGCCGACCGTGGGGTGCCCTATTTCGGCTTTCAAGACACAATATCGTCTCGATAGACGCTCATGAGGTTCAGCTGGTGGACAAAGGTGACAAACAGTACGACCGCTCCGTTTTCTTCGTTTCGGACGGCACGGGTATTACGGCCGAAACCTTTGGCGGGGCCTTGCTGAGCCAGTTTGATGGCCTGGCCATCCGGGAATTGCGCCTGCCATTCGTCGATTCGGTCGAAAAAGCCATTCAGGCCGTCGATCGCATCAATGAGCAGGCTCGGCATGACACCCACCGCCCGATCGTCTTCAGCACGCTGATCAACGTCGAAATCAACGAAATTGTCGCACGCGCCAACTGTCGCTTTCTGGAGTTGCTCCAGACCTTCAAGCGGTTGCTCGAAACCGAGCTCAAGGCCATCTCGTCGCACCGCGTGGGCCGCTCGCACACCGCCGCCGACACCGAAACCTATGATCGCCGGATGTCAGCCATCAACTATTCGCTGGCCCATGACGACGGTCAGTCCAATCAAGACCTTGAGATTGCTGACGTCGTGCTGGTCGGTGTCTCACGCAGCGGCAAGACTCCCACCAGCTTGTACCTGGCCCTGCAACACGGCATCAAGGCCGCCAACTATCCGTTGATCCCGGAAGACTTCGAGCGCAAACGCCTGCCCGACGCGCTGATCCCGATTCGCGAGCGCTTGTTCGGTCTGTCGATTGCCCCCGAGCGTCTGGCCGAAGTACGCAACGAACGGCGACCGAACAGCCGCTACGCGTCGCTGCATAACTGCCGCGTCGAGGTGGCCGAGGCCGAAGCGATGATGCGTCGCGAGCAGATCAGCTGGGTGTCATCGACCAATATGTCGATTGAGGAAATTGCCGCCATCGTGATGCAGCGTCTGCAGGCGCAGGACTGAGTCCAGGCGTCAACCCAGGTGTTCACCCAGCGATGGACTCAACCGCCGGCCGTCAACCGGCGGCTCGTTTGCGCTGGCGGCGTTGTTCAAACAACGCCACGGCCACGGCGCCGGCAACATTCATCGATTCGACCCCGGCGCACTGATCGATGGTGACCGGGTCAACCCGCGGGTCGGCGCATAAGGCTTTGCCAAGCCCTTGCCCTTCATTGCCGACCAGCCATAACGACGGCTCGCGCAGATTCGCTTCGTCAAGCGCAGTGGCGCCGCCCGCCTGCTCCGGGGCCACCAGCGCCCGCCACTGCAAGCCCTCGGTGAGTGCCGCGCTCAGTGCCTCCGGGGCAATCCCTTCATAGATGTCGAGCGCGAAATGCGCGCCCATTGCGGCGCGCAATACCTTGGGTGCCCAGTTGAAGGCGGTGCCGGGCGAACTGATGACGCAGCGCATGCCGGCCGCGGCAGCGGTACGCAAAATGGAGCCGACGTTGCCCGGATCCTGGACCCGATCGAGATAGAGCGTATCGCCGGGCAACCGCGCCGGCAACGCCGGGCGTGGCGTATCGATGACGGCAATCGGACCGGCACCGTTCTCAACCTGTGAGGCGCGCCGGAACAAGGCCTGCGCGAGCACGAACTGACGGGCCCGCTGGGTCTGCCCGGGCGGCGTCGGCAACGCCTGCAGGCGCGTCAGCAACGCGCTGATTTCATGGCCCGCCGGCACCTCGGCCGGCACAAACACCCAGTGAATGGTTGGGATCGAATCGGCACGGCCACCAGCGGCCCGCTCATGGACATCGAGCAAGGCCTCCAGCAGATGAACGCCCTCGATGACGCTGCGCTGCGCCCGGCGTCGCTCGCGCGAGGACTCGACCAGGCGCACCAGTTGCCGGTAGGTGTCGTTATGGGCCGAGTCGATCGCGATGCCAGCAGACATTACTGATCGAGGTCCGGTACAGTCGCGGGCCTTGGCGCGGCTCGGCCACCGGCCGCCGCCAGCGCACGGGCAACCGGCGCGAAACTGCGCCGGTGCCACTGGCAGGCACCGTGTTGCTCGAGCATCTGCCGGTGCTCGGCCGTCGGATAGCCCTTGTGCCGGTCAAAACCATAGACGGGAAACTGCGCATGCAATTGCAGCATCTGTTCGTCGCGCACGGTCTTGGCCAGAATGGAGGCCGCCGCTATCGCCGCTTCAAGATCATCACCGCCGACGATGGTACGCGCCGGCATCGGCAGGTCGGGGGCCCGATTGCCGTCAATCAGCGCCAGCACCGGGCGCGGCTGCAAGGCCAGCACCGCGCGGCGCATCGCCAGCATCGAGGCATGCAGAATATTCAGCTCGTCGATTTCGGCAGGACTGGCTTCAGCCACCGCAAAGGCCAGCGCTTGCTCGCGAATCTGTGCGGCGAGCGCCTCGCGGCGCCTGGCGGACAGCTTCTTCGAGTCGCGCAGCCCGGCTATGGGCCGGGCCGGATCGAGGATGACAGCAGCGGCAACGACGGTGCCCACCAGCGGCCCGCGGCCGGCCTCATCGACGCCACAGACCAGCACGCTGTCGTCGGCGGTCAACGGCCTGCCCCGACCAGTTCAGACACGACTTCGCTGACGCGTTCGGCGCAGCCAACGGCCAGTTCATGCTTCAGGTCCTGAAAGCGCTCGACGATGCGGCTCGTTGCGGACTGATCGTCGAGTTGGGCCAGCAACGCGGTGCCCAGCGCCGGCGCGGTCGCGGCATCCTGAATGTATTCGGGCACGATCCAGTCGTTGCACAGAATATTGGGCAGGCCCACATACGGCAGATAGCCCATGCGCTTCATCAGCCGGTAGCTGGTGCCCGCCATCT
>CAXBNM010000376.1:0-4155 GCA_963976885.1 uncultured Burkholderiaceae bacterium | reverse complement strand
CGCCCCGGTCCGATAATTATTCTTTGATACAGATGCCAATTTATGTGGGCTTACCTGTTTAAAAGGCTGCTGGCGGTCATACCAGTACTGCTCGTGGTCATGGTCATCGTTTTTCTGATGCTGCGCCTGACGCCAGGCGATCCGGCATCGAATATTGCCGGTGACGCCGCCACGACTGAAGACATTGCGCAATTGCGCGAGCAACTCGGGCTCGAAGAGCCGCTGATCGTGCAGTTCGGTATTTACATCGGCAATATGCTGCAGGGCGATTTCGGCGAATCGTTCTATTACAAACGCCCGGTCATGAGCATGGTGGCCGATGGTGTTGAACCGACGCTTTCGCTGGCCTTGTTCACGATTGTGCTGGCCTGTCTGATTGCGGTGCCGCTCGGCACGCTCGCTGCCTACCGGCAGGGCTCCTGGATCGACCGGACCGTGATGGGCTTTTCGGTGGTCGGATTTTCCGTGCCGGTGTTTGTCATCGGCTACGTACTCATTTATGTTTTCGCGATCAAGCTCGATTGGTTTCCGGTGCAGGGTTATCAATCCATTTTTGATGGCATCGGTGGCTGGGCTTACAGGTTGATCATGCCTTCGCTGGCCTTGTCGGTAATCTTCATCGCGTTGATCGCCCGCATGACTCGCACGAGTGTGCTGGAAGTGCTCAACGAAGATTACGTCCGTACCGCGCGGGCCAAAGGCTTGTCGCAGACCAAGGTGTTGATGAAGCATGCGCTGCGCAATGCGGCAGTGCCTATCGTCACGATCATCGGCATCGCCATTGCCGTGCTGGTCAGTGGCGTGGTGGTGACCGAAAGCGTCTTCGTCATTCCGGGTCTGGGCCGTTTGACTCTGGATGCCATCCAGGGCCGCGATTACCCAACGGTGCAAGCGCTGATCATTCTGTTTTCCGTTGTGTACGTGCTGATCAATCTGTTGATTGACGTCATTTACACGTTGCTCGACCCCAGGATCCGTTACTGATATGGCTGCTACTGATCTTGCGCCCGCCAACCTCGCGTCGGAATCCGTCGAAGGCGACAATATTGTTGCAAAGCCTTCGCTGTTCAAACGGTTGATTCGTCACCCCAGTGTGATCATCGGCGGCATCATGGTGGCCCTCGTGGCGCTGATGGTGCCGGCCGCACCCTACCTGACCTCACTTGACCCCACGGCTATCAATCCGTCCAACCGGAACAAGGCTCCGGGCTATGAAGCAACCATCCGCAATGACGATGGTGAGAAGGTAAAGGTCGTCGCGCACATGGGTACCGACAAGCTCGGCCGGGATGTCTTTACACGCGTGCTCTACGGCGCCAAAGTATCGCTGATCGTCGGCCTGGCGGTGGCGGTCATAAGTGTGGTGGTCGGACTGCTCATTGGTCTGGTGGCGGGTTACTTCAGGCTTGTCGATGCCATTGTGATGCGCATCATGGATGGGTTGATGGCAATTCCGGCCATCTTGTTGGCTATTGCCCTGGTGTCGTTGTCAGGGGCGAGTCTGTTTACCGTCATTCTGGCGATCATGATTCCCGAGGTGCCGCGGGTTGTGCGCCTCGTGCGGTCCATCGTCTTGTCGATTCGAGAAGAGCCTTATGTCGAGGCGGCCATTTCTGTGGGTACGCCGACCGTCAAGATTCTCTGGCGGCATGTGTTGCCCAACACCCTGGCGCCGCTGATTGTGCAAGGCACGTTCATTTGTGGCTCGGCCATCTTGCTGGAAGCCATCCTGAGCTTTCTGGGGGTTGGTATCCCGCCCGAAACCCCGACCTGGGGCAACATCATGGCCGAGGGACGAGATCTGTTTCAGATCTTCCCGCACAACATTTTTTACCCCGGCGTATTTCTGACCTTCACGGTGCTTGCAATCAATATGCTGGGTGACGGGCTGCGCGATACGCTCGATCCCCGGATGTCCAGGCAGATCTGACCATGACTGACAACAATCAAGCGGCGGCTGCGGCCGCCGGATCACCCGCCTCGGGTGCGGTGCTTTCCGTGCAAGACCTGACCATAGACCTGCCGCGCGGCGGTGATCGCAAGCACGCGGTAAGCGGCGTGTCCTTCGACGTGGCCCCGGGCGAGATCGTCTGTCTGGTCGGTGAATCCGGTTCTGGCAAATCGGTCATCTCATTTTCGATCATGGGCTTGTTGGCCAAGGCCCTCAAGGTTTCCGGCGGCTCCATCCTGTTGCAAGGCGAGGAACTGGTCGGACTCGATGAGCGCAGCTTGCGCGATCTGCGCTGTACCCGGATGGGCATGATCTTCCAGGAGCCGATGACCGCGCTGAACCCGGTGATGCGCTGCGGTGATCAGATCGATGAAGTTCTGGCCGAGCACACCTCATTGTCGGCTGGCGAGCGGCGCGAAAAAGTGTTGCGCATGATCGGCGAAGTACACCTGCCTGACCCCGAGCGCATGTATGCCTCGTATCCGCATCAGTTGTCCGGTGGGCAACGCCAACGCATCATGATTGCGATGGCGCTCATTCTCGAGCCAGCACTGTTGATTGCCGACGAGCCGACCACTGCGCTCGACGTGACCACGCAGGCGCAGATTCTCAAGCTGATCAAGGAACTCGAAGGCGACAAGAAAACCGGCGTGCTGTTCATCACCCACGATTTTGGCGTGGTGGCTGAGATTGCCGACCGGGTTGCCGTGCTCAAGCGCGGTGAGCTGGTAGAAATTGGTCCGGCGCGCGAGGTTCTGACCAATCCGCAGCATCCCTACACCAAGATGCTGATCGCCTCGGTGCCGAGTCACGATCCGCCGGCACGGGCGGCTATCGCAGAGTCCGAGCCGATCGTGCTTAAAACCGAAGACCTGGTCAAGCGCTACGTGTCGCATTCCTTCATGGGCGGCAAGCGCACCGTTGACGCGGCGCGCGCGGTTTCCATTGAAATTCGCAAGGGGGAAACGCTGGGAATTGTCGGCGAATCGGGCTCGGGCAAATCAACGGTTGCCCGCTGCGTGGCGCGTCTGATTGAAACGACCGACGGGCGCATCCTGCTCTCGGGTACCGATATCGCCAAGATGCCGGCCGGCCAGTTGCGCAGCCTGCGGCGCAAGGTGCAGATTGTTTTCCAGGACCCTTACCGTTCGCTCAATCCGCGCCGCACCATCGGTGATTCAATCATCGAGGGGCCGATGAACTACGGCGCCAGCCGACGCGACGCCATGGCCAAGGCGCGTGAACTGATGGATCTGGTGCGGCTCGATCCGGACGGTCTGGATCGCTTTCCCCATCAGTTCTCAGGCGGCCAGCGTCAGCGTATCTGTATTGCCAGAGCACTGGCGATGGATCCGGAACTGCTGATTGCCGATGAAGCGGTGTCGGCGCTCGATGTGTCGGTGCAGGCGCAGGTGCTCGATCTGCTCGAAGAGATTCGCGAACGCCTGCATCTGGCGATGCTGTTCATCACGCACGATTTGCGAGTGGCCGCCCAGGTCTGCGACAAGATGGCCGTCATGTCCAAGGGCGAAGTGGTTGAGTACGGTCTGGCCAGCGAAATCTTTGCCAATCCTCAGCACGAGTACACCCGTGCTCTGTTCGAGGCCGCACCGGGGCGCCATTACGACTTTTCACGCACCCCTGCCTGATCCGCCGCTGGCACTATCCGTAAAAAAGCCGCTGCGCCGGGATGATTCGGGCGCAGCGGCTTTTTTGCCAGTGGCGAGTCAGTCAGGCCGTCACAACTGGAATCTTGCCGATCTTGGCCTGCCAGGTGCGCGGACCGGTGATGTGAACCGATTCGCCGCTGGCATCGACCGCCACCGTCACGGGCATGTCTTTGACCTCAAACTCATAAATGGCTTCCATGCCGAGGTCTTCAAAGGCGACGACTCTGGAAGCCTTGATTGCCTTGGAGACCAGATACGCCGAGCCACCCACGGCCATCAGATAAGCCGCTTTGTGTTTGCGGATGGCCTCGATGGCGACCGGGCCACGTTCGGCCTTGCCGATCATCGTGATCAGGCCGGTTTCGGCGAGCATCATTTCGGTGAACTTGTCCATCCGCGTTGAGGTGGTCGGGCCGGCCGGCCCAACCACTTCATCGCCAACCGGGTCAACGGGCCCGACGTAGTAAATGGCGCGGTTGCGGAAGTCGACCGGCAGCGGCTCGTTGCGAGCCAGCATCTCGCCAATACGCTTGT
>CAXBNM010000375.1:0-4160 GCA_963976885.1 uncultured Burkholderiaceae bacterium | reverse complement strand
CGATCTGCGATGCCGCGGTACTGCAAGACGGTCGGGTGTGGGTGTCCACTGCGCAGGGTAAAGAATTTTTGATGTAAGCCTGCGTATTCAAGTTGCTGCCAATCGGCAGAGCAAACCGGGCGCCGCTCACACGGCGCCCGGTTTTTTCATGCCCCGCAGCGCAGGCCGAAACGGTAGATGCCGTTGACATCAGCCGAGCCGAACATGCCGGTAGCCGATTGACTGGCCGGACATGAGGCCGTTACGTTAGCCTCGAAACCGCCCACCGGTTGTGCCGACACTGGCGTGCCGGCTACCTGGCCGTTTGCACCAAGCGGCTGGCAGGACAGTTCGAGCCGGCCGATGAAGCGGCCGTCAGCGTCGCTGGCGCCACTGTAGCCGCTCACGGCATGGTTGGCCGGACAGTTGACTTCAAAGCGACCGTAGTCAGGGTTGACCGGCGCGCGGTACATGTCGCCAGCCATTGCCCGCTGAATCGGTTCGGCTTGCCAGCGGCCGGTAGCCGAATCGATGCTGACGCAGGTCGGGCCGAGTCGATAGAGGCGGTCATACCCATGGCCGTGAATGCCGACCAGGCGCTCATCTGCCGCACAGGACAGTTCACGGTAGGTTCCTTCCGTACCACCCACCGTGACAGTCCTGGGACCAACCGCCGGACGCGCAGGCAGTGGTCCGCTGGCGTTACGCATGCGCATGATCTTGCTCAGTGACGGCACGCCTTGTTCATTCAGCACGAACAGATGATAAAAACCTGGCGGCGTATCGGCTTCGTATTGCGGCAAGGTGATGCGCAGACTGTCGCCATCGCGGGTAAAGGGCAGCGGAATGAAGCGTTGATCGACGTCAAACGAGTGCGTGACGGCACCGGTCTTGATGAGTGCAATCTGCCCGATCGCCTGATTGTTGTCGGTTTTGACGTTGAACGTCTGTTTCGGGCTCACCACATCGGGCACGTCAATGAGAACCGGCCGCTGGGCGAGGGTGCCGTCATCGTTGAACAGATACGGAGGGTAGTAGATTTCGGCGTTCAGATTGGTGACCGGACCGGGAAATCCGCCCCCGCCGATCAATACCGTCGCGTCGGGCAGCAGTATCGAGGTGGAGTGATAGAGCCGGGCATGGGCAGACGAGGGCCCGCGTGTCCAGGTTTTGGCGTCGGGGTCATAAATCGACACGTGATAGGCCGGATCACCGAGCGGTGCGCCTTCGATGCTGGTATCGCTGGTGCCGCCATTGGACACCAGCACCCGACCATCGGGCAGCACGGTGGCGGTACCCCACAGGCGTTGCGAGTCCATTGCCGGCACTTCTTCATAGGCCGGGAACACGCCGTTGATATCGGCGGCGATCGCCACCTTCTTGCCACCGCCACCAAGCAGAACTTTGCCCGGACGGTACATGACGCCGAGTGAACCGTTGTTCAACTCCACCTGAGGTGCATTGCCAAAGTCTTCGCGGGAACCCGTGCCACGCGGGTCGATGCGATAAGCATACGAATGACTCCAACCGATGATGTCGCCATAGCGATTGACGAAGTTGCGTGGGTAGTACCAGGGCAGATCGTCTACCTTGAAGCTGCTCAGCACGCGGAAGTTGCTCGCGTCTTCGTTGGCGATCTCGGTAAAGGTGGCGCCGATATCGGCGTCCACATCAACCGCACCGCCATGGATGAAGATTTCACCCCAGGGCAGCTTGGTCACGGTTGCATACCAGCGCGGCTCGTTCATCTCGCCGTTACGAGTCAGTTCGTTGGTGGTGCTGTCGAAGATGTTGGCGTCGGCAGTGCCACGATTGGTCTGCCAGCCGATATTGTTGGCGCCGATGTCGGTACGGATGTCGCCACCGACAAGGAGCATCTTCCCGTTGTTCAGCAACATGGTGTTGGAGCAGAACAGATCGGTGCCGATGCTGTTGGGCAAAGTCAGATGCGAATTGTTGCTCAGACCTTCGGTCCAGTCCCAGACGTCGTAAAGCATTTCAGGCTGGGCATAGTCGTCGCGTCCGTAGGTGAGCAGACGGCCATCGGGCGTAATGGCCGCATGAATCGGCATTACGGGCCAGGGCGCAGTCAAGCCCATCACGCCGACCACGGGATCGCCGGTAATCGGGTAGAGCGAGCCCTTGGGCGTCGGGCTGGGGGCCGGTGTTGGCGTAGGTGTTGGTGTCGGTGTGGGCGCAGGTGTTGGCGTCGGCGCAGGCGAGGGGCCCGGCACGGGCGAGGGCCCGGGTGCCGGTTGCGGCGCCGGGGCTGGCTGCGAACCGGGGGCCGGCGACGGTTCGGGTTTGGTGTCGGGAGCCGGTGCCGGCTCAGGGGCTGGCGTTGGCGTGCTCGATGGAGGCTGATTGTTGAGCGCAGTATGGCTCGTGTCGTCGCCACCACCGCCGCCGCAGCCGGCAAGCAATGTTGTGGCTGTAAACAGCCAGACGGCAGGAGATGATGAACGTAAGGAGGTATTTTTCAGTTTCACGTCGCGCCTACTCCAGAACAGGTCCGGTACCCGACGTCTGCCATTCATGACAGCTGGTGCCTGACCTTTGACTAGAAGACTCGATGCTAAAAACTGCGAAGCAAAGGGGCCGTTAACTAATGCCCGTTTGCCCTGTACGGCTCTTGCCGGCCGTGTCAAAGATCACATTCGGCGCACAATCGACCTGTGCTTGCAGCTTGCGCAATGCGGCGGCCAAAAAAAAACCGCCCAGACGGGCGGTTTCAAGGACTGATGCTAGGAGTGATCGCTACCGAAGGTCTCGCTGCGACACAAGTCCCCCGGTCCGTCAGCATCCCGAAGGATGCATAGTGCTCAATGCAAGGGCTGTGCCAGTCCGTGTTTGAAATTTAAGTATTTGATATTCAAGCAAATTTTATTTGCTGCCTTAACACCAAAATTCTCTGTCGATGTTTTTTGTAAGTTTGTTCGACAGCGAAATTGGTCTGAAACAGGTATGAAAAGTATTCGCCTCACCACCGATGCATAATGATCCAACCGTCGACAAGCGCGGCAAGGTCAGGGAAACCATGGACGATTTGATGCAGGAACTGAATGTTTTAGGCGGACAGCTCCAAGCCTGTTCGTTTGATCCGTTGACGGGCTTTTACCGCACGGGTTGTTGTGAAACCGGGCCCGAGGACACAGGCGAGCACACCATCTGTACGCGGGTCACCGACGAGTTCCTCGAGTTCTCTCGTCAGCAGGGCAATGACCTGAGCACGCCACGCCCGGAATATCGCTTTGCCGGCTTGCAGCAAGGTGACCGTTGGTGTCTGTGTGCGATGCGATGGCTCGAGGCCTATCAGGCCGGCGTGGCACCACCGGTCATTCTTGAGGCCACACATCAGAACGCGCTGCATGTCGTGCCCCTGGAGGCGTTGCAGGCCTGTGCGATCCGCTCCGGCCACAAAGCCGACTGAGCAGATCGCCAGACCCGCTGGCGGTGCCTTGGCTGCGGCAGAATCTGCCGTCAGTTCTTTTTCTGCTTGGCCCAGGAATCCTTGAGCGTGACGGTCCGGTTGAAAACCGGTTTGTCGGCGCTGTGATCGACCAGGTCGGGCATGAAGTAACCGTGGCGCTCGAACTGCAAGGGCAGGCCGGTCGTGTCGGTCAGCGCGCTGGCCTCGACATAAGCACTGATGGTCGACACTGACTCCGGATTGAGCGCATCGATGAATTCGCTGCCGCCGGCGCCGGGCTGGGCACTGGTGAACAAGCGGTCATAGAGCCGAATTTCGGCGCGAGCGGCCTCATGGCCGGGGCTGGCCGGCAGCCAGTGAATGTTGCCCTTGACCTTGTAGTTATCGGCGCCCGGCGTGCCTGATTTGGAATCGGGCAGTACCTCGGCCGTAACCTTGGTCACTTCGCCCTGCTCATCGGTTTCAAAACCGGTGCATTCAATGACCACACCGTAGCGCAGCCGAACCTTGTTGCCCGGATAGAGTCGGAAAAAGCCTTTCGGCGGTTCTACGGCAAAGTCTTCGCGTTCAATCCACAGGTCACGGGTCAGCGCAATCGAGCGCACGCCGCGTTCGGGCTGGCGAGGCAGCACCGGTGCCTCGCACATCTCAACCGCGTCGGCCGGCATGTTGGTCAGTTCGAGATGCAGCGGGTTAAGTACCGCCGTCGCGCGGCTGGCGCGGTTGTCCAGATCATCGCGCAGCGCTTGTT
>CAXBNM010000374.1:0-4167 GCA_963976885.1 uncultured Burkholderiaceae bacterium | reverse complement strand
CGCGGAAAGCTTCCCCAGGCGCGCGGATGGGGGTGCTCGTCGAGCACAATGCCGTCCGAGCCGATCATCGTGTGCTCGTAGGCAAGAATTCTCTGAACGTCGGCCTCGTCCATCTGGAAATAGATGGCACCGCCCGGGCTCAGCCGTTCGGCGGCCTCAAGATCGGTACAGCCCCACTCCCGGGCAAGCTCATCCAGATAGCGTGACTTGGCTTCCGGCACCGTGGACGACCAGGTCACCAGCACCTTGGAAGCTCCGGCAACCCGGTCGGCCTGCAAGATGGTTGAGCTGGCGGCATACGGATAGGCATCGAGCCAGACGGTTTGCTGCTCGCGCGCCTTGTCGATGGCCGCCAGGGTTTCGACCGAGCGGCCGTAGTTGGCCCGCCCCACACACTTGTGATGCGAGACAATCACGCGCACACCGGCTTCGGTGCCAATGCGAAAGGTTTCGGCCAGCGATTCTTCGATCTTGTCGGCTTCGTCGCGCATGTGCGTGACATACAGACCGCCGCGCTCACTCATGACTCGACTCAGCGCAATCAGCTCATCGGTGGTGGCCGCGGCGGCCGGCGGATAATAAGTGCCGGTCGACATGCCGGGCACGCCATCATCGAGGGCTTGCGCAAGCAAGGCGCTCATTTGTTCTATCTGCTCGGCGCTGGCCGGTTGGGTCAAATCGTCCATGACCGCATGGCGCAAGCTGGTATGGCCAACCAGGCACATGCTGTTGACCGCCGGGGGGTCGGCCCGCAAGCGCTCGAAGTAATCGGCAAAGCGCACAAAACGGTTGCTGCCGTCGCGGCTGACCAGATTGAGCGGCGGCGGCCCTGGCGCACGGCCGACCGGCGTCGGCGCCAGACTGATGCCGCAATTACCATTGATGACGGTTGTCACGCCCTGACTGATCTTGGGCGTCAGCGCCGGCATGGTCAGCAGTGCGCCGTCATCATGGCAATGCGCATCAATGAAACCCGGCGCCAGCGCCAGTCCGGTACCGTCGATTTCGTCAACACCGGACTGCGGCGGAATCTGGCCGATGGCAGCAATACGCTCGCCTTGCACGGCCAGATCACCAGGCACGGGCGCCGCGCCGGTACCGTCGATGAGAGTGACGCCACGAATGATTAGATCAGGGTTCACGACGCGACTCTCCGGTAGATAGTTAAGTGACGGGCTTATTTGATCTCGATCAGTTCGACCTTGAATCGAAGAGTAGCATTTGGCGGAATGCCACCCGGCGAGCCACCCGGACCATAGGCCAACTCTGACGGAATGACGACGTCATAGGTTGAGCCGACCGGCATCAGTTGCAGCACTTCCTGCCAGCCCGGAATTACCTGACCGACGCCAAAGGTAGCGGGCTGGCCACGCTGGTAGGAGCTGTCAAAGACCTTACCGTCGATGAGCTGACCTTCGTAGTGAACGACCACCTGATCGCTGGCGGCCGGCTTTTCACCCTCGCCTGCGGTGACCACTTTGTACAACAAGCCACTATCGGTTTTGGTGACGCCGTCCTCGGCCGCGAACTCGTCCTGGTAGGACTTGCCGTCCGCAACGTTCTTGGCGCCTTCCTGTTCACGGGCGGCCATCTGTTTTTTCTGCTGCGCTTCCAGGGCCGCTTGCATCTGCTCGGGGTTCAGGCGCAGATCTTTGCCGTCGAACACATCGAGCATGGCGCCCAGCAGCGATGCCGAATCAACATCGACGCCGCCTTGCGCGAAACGCCCCTGGATCTGACGGGCGATATTCACACCCACCGCGTAGGAAAACTGCTGCTGCTCAGAGGCGGGTTTGCCGTCGAGCACACCTTCGGCCTGGGCCGACAGGGTCGCGGTCATCCCAACCGTCAGGGTGATGGCCGCGCATGTCATTTTGTTGAAAATCAATGGATTCTCCGTAGTTAGTCCGGCAATCGTGCCCTTGATTGATCTTCAATTCAAGCCAATGGAGGGTCCGCTCACAACCGGGCATCAATATGTAACCGAATGGCGCAATCGTGTAGGCAACCGCTTCAGCGCCCGCCCATAAAAACGCCCGGACGGGCCGGGCGAAGCTCTCCTGAGGAGAGAGGGGGAAAGAAGAATGAGCAACAGGTTGGTTGCAGGCCAGCCTGTAGAGCCCATTATCGGGCGCGGAGAAGTCGCCTTCATCACCGGATGATTTCAGTTTCGTCTCGACACTTCCGGCCCCCGGATAGCGGTCAAGACCATCCAGAGTTCGCGCTGCTGGTCGCCGCGACGCACCTGAAACCGCAGCCTGTCGCCCGGCTGATATTGCTCGAGCTCCGCATACATATCGTCGAGCGACGCCACCGGCTTACCCCCCACACCAATAATGACATCACCATGCAGGATCCGGCCGCGACGGCCACGCATGAAGGGGCGGATGCCCGCCTGCGCGGCCGAACTGCCCGGCTCGACATCAAGCACGGCCACCCCTGGCGCCAGCCCCAGCGCGCGCAGAAAGCCCGGCGGCGCGGCTTCGATGCCAATCCCCGGACGATCAAAGCGGCCGTCGCGTAACAGTCGGGGCACGATCCGGTTGACCTCATCGACCGGAATCGCAAAGCCGATCCCGACCGAGGAGCCCGACGGGCTGAAGATTGCGGTGTTCACACCAATCAGGCGGCCAGCGGAATCGAGCAGCGGCCCCCCCGAATTGCCGGGGTTGATTGCCGCGTCGGTCTGCACCAGGCCGCGCAGGGGTCTGCCGTTCTCGCCGGGGATCTCTCGCTCGAGCGCACTGACGATACCGGTCGTCATGGTCTGATCAAGCCCGAACGGATTGCCAATGGCATACACACTCTGCCCGACCTGCAGATCGGCACTGGTGCCCAGCGCCAACGGCTGCAACGCCACCTTCTCCGGGTTGATGCGCAGCACCGCCAGATCGCGATCGGGGAAAAAGCCCACCACCGTGGCCGGCCACTCGGTCTGATCGGACAGAATCACGCGCACCTCGGAACTGCCCGCGATGACGTGAAAGTTGGTCACGATGTGGCCTTGGCGATCCCAGATGATGCCGGTGCCCGAGCCGCGCGGGGTTTCAGTCACCATCAACGAGAACGGCTGGCGCGACAAGGCCAGCGTATTGATATGCACCACCGAGGGCGAGGCCGCGCGAAACAGCGATATGGCGCGCGTTTCGACCGCCTCCAGCGGACCGCGCGGCGTCGGCGTTCGCTCGGGCGCCGATTCACGGGCCGTGGCCGGCACACTGGCCAGCATCACGGCCAGCCCCAGCAAGCAAAGCCCCATCCGCCTGCGCGGAGCGTCAGTCAGCTGTTTCATTCCCTTCTCCATCCGGCCCGCGGCCCACCGATTGAGTGCCCTCGACACGCAGTTGAGCATCGACTTGTGCACTACCGCACAGTTAGCACCGTCCCGGCTGGCTGGCAGGCCAGAACTGTAAACTTTTTCGTATGCCATGTTGTAAGCAGCGGCGACACTGCAGTTCTTCTCAGGAGCGTCGAGTCATCATGAACAAAGCCACCACTGCAGCGTTTTGCCTTCTTCCCTTTTTGCTTACCGCCTGCGGCAGCGGCGAAAGCCAGGCCTCGGAACAATCGGCCGCGAAGGCGAACACGATCATCTCGACCGACCATGCCGAGATTGACACTAACGCAGCAGTGCTGCCGGCGAGCGACATCAATTTGCACTCGGCATTCTCGCAAACCCTGTCATGCCATGCCGGCGTGAAACCCTATTATCAGCCGGGCACCAGCGACGGCTGGCTGGTCAGCTTCGATGGCGACCAACTTGATCTGATCGGTGCCGACCAGCGCTTTGGCGGCCGCTTGAGCACCAGCGGCAACCCGATCGAGCGCATCGAACTTGGCCAGACAGCTCGCCTGCAAACCCAACTCGGCGCGACCGGCGGCCAGATCTGGTTTGAACGCGACGTCAGTGGCCGTGTCATCAGCGCCGGGCACACCGGACGCTCCGATGGCCAGGAAGTCAATTGCGGCAGCGCCTACGATCAGGCCTGGCTACCCATGCTGGCCACACCGCCGTTCCTGAAGGACGCGGACGCGCTGACCTGGACGACTTCCAGCGAAATCGGCATGCATTGCGCCAGCGGCACCACCGAACAGCTTGGCACCAGCCGCAAAGCTCGTCTGCAATTGCTGGCCGGTGGCCAGTTGCGGGTCAGCGCCGACGATGAT
>CAXBNM010000373.1:0-4177 GCA_963976885.1 uncultured Burkholderiaceae bacterium | reverse complement strand
ATGCCCAGGTAGTCCGAGCTCTTGAAACTCGCGGCCGTGATCAAGGCCTTGCAGCCGACCTTGTTCAGCGCATATTCGAGTTCGCCAAGCCGGTAGGCCGGATTGATATTGACCAGAATCAGACCGAGCCTGGCGGTGGCGAACTGAGCCAGCAACCATTCCGGACGGTTCGGTGACCAGATGCCGATGCGGTCACCTTTGCGCAAATCGATGGCGTGCAGCGCATGCGCCAGACTGTCTACGCGGCGGGAGAACTCGGCCCAGGTCCAGCGCTCGTTATGGGCCGGAAACACCACCGCTTCGCGCTCGGGATGGCGGCGGGCCGTATCGAGCAGCGTCTGGGCGATAGTGGTATTGCGCAGCGGAACGTCGGTGGGGCCGGCTACTTCGGAGCGGTTACCGCGCGGAATGCGCAGGTCGACATTCTGGGTCATGCGAGTCTCCGTAATTTATCGCTCGATTATAGGCCGGCCACCGGCGGGCGGCGTCGTGCACAGCAACGGCCGCGGCGCGTTCCGATGGACGTTGCCCGGAGATCGGGAGTCGCTTGAGGGGGGGCTTCCTTACGTCTTGCGAGGGCGCGCAGACGGGCCGACGGCGACGTACGCGGGCGTGCTCAGGTGGCCCGGTGGGCCGGATCGCGCAGGCGGCGCACGGCGGCGGCCAGATCGCCGATCTGATCGAAACGCTGCGCATGGCGTTGCGCCTGACGCCATTGCTGAGCGGCCTGGCGGTACTCACCCTGGATCAAGGCCTGATCGCCTCGTACCAGCGCGGCGCCGGCCTGCCCGAACCGGTTGG
Source organism: uncultured Burkholderiaceae bacterium (assembly GCA_963976885.1). Classification (GTDB taxonomy): domain Bacteria; phylum Pseudomonadota; class Gammaproteobacteria; order Burkholderiales; family Burkholderiaceae_E; genus JAUIAI01. The sequence continues at coordinate 3,376 of CAXBNM010000373.1, read as the reverse complement.
CCTTGCTGACCCGGGTCAGCAGCTTCTCGGCCAGCACGGCTTGGTCACGCAACGCAATGTCGGCAGGGGTGGCTTGCAAGGCGGCAGTCAGTACCTCGGCCGTATGCCGACAGGCCATGACCGAATAGAACGGCAGATAGCGCACGCCGTCGAGCAGTTCGAGTGCCTGCGCGGCCAGTTCAAGCGCCCGTTCGCGATCTTGTTGAATCCAGTGTGTCGCGGCCCGGGCCGCCGTCAGGCGGGCCCGTTCCAGGCGCGTGCCGTTGGGTTCGAGCACCAAGGCTCTGGCGAGGGTGCCGGCATCAGCCGGCTTGCCGTCGCGCAGGCGCGATTCGGTCAGCCCGAGCAAGCCCCACAATTCGACCAGTGGATCGCGTTGCTTGCGGCCGTTGTCGGCCAGGGTCTGCCAATAAGGGCTGGCCACCGCCTGATCGCCACGGGCCAGATGGATTACGCCATGCAAGGCAATGATGTCCTGATTCAGGCGCCAGTCGGCCACCGCATCGGCTTCGGCGAAACGCAGTGCAAGCAGATGCTGGGCGCTGGTCCAGTTGCCGGCCATGATTTCGCTCACACACAGCGATTGACAGGCCAGAAACGAAAACATGTCGCCGTCGATCTGCTCGAGATGGGTGTAGGCATCGCGGGCGTAACGATCTGCCAGCCGGTGCATGCCGAACGCGCGAAACAACACCGCCAGATAACCCTTGCTCCACATGATGCCGGCGGGCATCAGGCGCTGCCTGGAAAAGCGGCCGGTGCGCAAGGCATTGGACAACAGCCCGACCGGATCTTCGGCGGACAGAAAGCCGATGGTGCCCAGTCGCACCATGATGAAGGCCTGATCGCTGGCCCAGGGCTCGACCGGTACCGGTCGCACGCCGAACAATTCGTCTTTCAGGTGACCCGCAGCCAACGGGGGCAGGGCCAGACTGAGCTGCCAGCGCGAGGTCATAGGCGCCGCATCCACGGCGGCCAGGGTTTCGACGCCAGCCTGCCGGCTCCGTTTGGGGAATTCGTGCTGGTAATAGCACTGGGTCAGCAGGCGGCCCCAGCGGACTCGTTCAAGACGTGTCACGGAGGGCATGGCAATGGCCGCTTCGAGCAACTCGATCGCCTCTTCGCGATTGCCTTTGAACACAAAGTAAAAGTGCATGGCCTCGACGAAGCCGGCCACATCGGTGGCTTCACTGCCGGCCTGCAACCAGGTCCAGGCCAGCCGCAGATTGTGCAGTTCCAGATCGATCTGGTAGAAGGCTTCGTCGTCCATCGTCTGCAGCGCCGGCGCATGTTTGAGCAACAGCTTGCGGTAAAACGCGGCGTGGCGTGACTGAATGTCCTGGGCGAGCGGATCGGTCGCTGCCGTGACATTGGTCAATTTGTCCTGGCCATAGGTTTGCAGCAACTGATGCAAGCCGTAGCGCACGCTGGTGCGGGTCTGTTCCAGTCGCACCCAGTTGCGCTCGACCAGTTGCGCCAGCGTGGCCGCATCGCAATGGGCAATGGTGGCGGCGGCGGCCTCGCTGAAGGTGCCGACAAACATCGACAAACGGATCAGCGCGAGACGTTCGGGTTCGGGCAACAGCCGCCAGCCCGATTCAATCACCGAGCGGGCGCTGGCGTGACGCATGACCAGCGCACCGTGCTTGTCCCGGAGCAGGTCGAGATCCTGGGTCAGCCGGTCGGCGATCTCGGCCGGCGTGCGCTCGCCGACCAGCCCGGCGGCGAGCTTGATCGTCAGTGGCGAGCCTTCGAGCATCGTGCACAGGCGTTCAATCGCATCTTGATGCGCATGGCCGTCGAAGTCGGGGAGTACCTCCTGGGCGCGGGAAATGAACAAATCGGCGGCCGCAGAAGTTGAGTGGCCGGATCGGCCCGGTGTGGCTTTTGTGTCCAGGCCTTCGATCTGCATTGCCCATTCATTGGGCAGGCGTAGTTGTTCGCGGCTGGTGACAATGATCTGCAGGCCGGGCGCGCCGTCGTGCAGGTCGCTGAGATAATTGCGCGCGGCCAGCAGATGTTCGAAGGTGTCGAGCACGAGCACCCAGTTTTTGTCGGCAAGGGCGTCGCGCACCAGGGCGGGCGCCGGGCCGGTCGACTGAATACGAAAACCGATGGTTTGGGCAATAGCGTGCGCGACGGCGCTTACCGCGGCCTGGTCGCCGCTACCGGCCGGTTCGATGGCTTCGAGAGAGACAAAGTGAAGCGTTCGGCCCAGGCGCAGGCCGGCCGCCAGCGCCAGTTGCGTTTTGCCAATGCCACCGGGGCCATGCAGCGTCAGCAGGCGGCAGTCTTCGCCATCCATCAGCTCGCATAGTTCGGCAATTTGTCCTTCTCTGCCAATCAGCGATGGGACGGCGCGAGTGAATTGTCTGGCCGCGGAAGAATCGTTCATGGTCTGGAGAAGTTAGGTACATGGCAATCATGCCTGCTACTTCCACTTGTAAGTGTGTCCAGCGCCCCAGGCCCCCTGCTGACAACGTGTCGATTGGTAAATCCGGCCGTTTCGACAGACCGCAATGACCCGGTCGGCCAGTTTACCGACACGTGCCGCCACTGTTGTTAAATAGAGCCTAAAGTAATTCTGCAGATCCAAAAAGCGGCTTTGACCTGTGCAAACCCGCTTGTTGCGATTACTGCGGGCAGGCTTTCTCGACGGCCGACTCGATTTCTACCGGCGATTGGTCGGCATGAGATTCGAGATAGTTCATGGCTGCAACCACGGGGCTGTCGCCATCGACCTGTGGTGCGGCGGCGTATTTCTTTTTCAGCACCTTGATGATGCGGCCGGCTTTGTCGGCATCGTTGTCTTGCTGCAGATAAGCCAGAGTTTTGTAGTCACTGGCGCTGACGGCGCAGTTGGGGCCGGCTTCTTTCGGGGCGGCCATCTCGGGCATGCCCAGATCGACGGTTTCGCAGGCTGAGACCAGCAAGGCGGTGGCAGCGACGGTCAGGCAGACGCGGGTGGCTCGTTGGATTGGGGTGGTAGGGCTCTGGCTCATCGCATCAACCTCGCAAGTGAATTCTCGGATGATCGATTGTAGGGCATCAGCCGGCGTCCGCTCGGGCGCGCAAACGGTTAGAAAACGTCAAACCGACAAGCGCCAGACCGCCTGCCAGCACGCCCAGCGTAAGCGCATAGCCCGTATGCGGGATGATTATCGCGGCCAGCGCGATCCCCAGCGCCTGACCGCCGAACAACGCCATCACGAAGCCGGCAATCGCCGTGCCGCGGGCCTCGGGGCGCATCTGAGTGCCATTGGTTTGCAAGGTGTTGTGCAGCATGGTGAAGCCCAGACCGGCCGCCAGGCAGCCCAGGCCAACGATGAGCCAATGGGCGAATCCGGGGGTGCGGGCGCCAACCACCACCAGCAGC
>CAXBNM010000372.1:0-4179 GCA_963976885.1 uncultured Burkholderiaceae bacterium | reverse complement strand
CGAAGCGTGGCTTGGCTCTAAGCTTGGCGAATGTTTCGGTCTGCAACCCAGCCCTCCAGTGCGCGCCCGCTCAATTGCTCTGAGTCACCGTTTCCGGTGTTGTTTGTGGTGCCGGCGGCAGCGCTTGCCGTCCACCAGTTGCCAGATTTGCCAGCCGTCTGGATTTTGCCGACGCTGGGCCTGGCGGCCTGGCTGGTATGGGCGGCACTGCCCGCGCCAAGTCACCGTCAGTCCACAGCTCTACTCAAGACTTGCGTTGGCTTGCTCGCGTTTTTCTGCGCCTGCGCGGGTTATGTCGTCTGGCAAGCCGACCGGGCACTCGCCGAGCGACTGCCCGTCAGCCTTGAAGGGCACAACCTGATGCTTGAAGGCAGAGTGGCCGGATTGGTGCGCCCATTCGCGGCCGGGCAGGGTTTCGACTTTGTCATTGCTTCGTGTCGGCCGGTCGTGTCATGGTGCGCGTCGCCGCGTCGCGTTCGGCTTGGCTGGTACGGCCACGCGGCACAGAAGGTGGCCCTGCATCCTGGTGATCGATGGCGATTGACGGTACGCTTGAAGCGTCCCCATGCAACCATCAACCCGGGTGGCTTTGATGCGGAGTTGCGAGCATTGGCCGAAGGGATCAGTGCACGCGGTTATGTTCGCGGCGCCACCAAATCTCAGCCATTACTGAAGCCTAGCCGGCGTCTCGGTCCACCGGACCGTTGGCGATTGCTCGATACCGTCGACTATTGGCGCGGCCAGGTGGCGCGCAAGATGTCGACAGCATTGCTGGCGTGGCCGGATAAAGTGCGCGGTACGCTGGTGGCGCTGGTTACCGGGGAGCAGCAGGCGATACCTGCGCAGGGATGGCAGGAGTTCAACCGGACGGGCACGAGTCACCTGATGTCCATCTCAGGCTTGCACGTCACAATGTTTGCGGCGCTGGCCACTTTGCTGGCGCGTTGGCTGCTGCGCCGACCGTTGTTTCCGGCGCGCTGGTTGTTGCTGGTGCCGGCGCCGGCATTACTGGTCGGCATCGGCGCGGCAGCCGCCTTTGGTTATACCTTGTTCTCTGGCTGGGGCATCCCGGCGCAACGCACCAGCCTGATGCTGGCCGTTGCCGGCGTGGCAATTCTCTCGGGCCGGGCAAGCGGGATCGGCCCGGTAATGGCAATGGCCGGCGCGGCCGTTGTGATTGTCGACCCATGGGCGCCAATGGCGGCCGGGTTCTGGTTGTCGTTTGTGGCGGTTGGGGCAATCGTGTTGTTCGGACAAGGTGTTTCGGCCGGCCATGAACGCGCGTTGGTGGCGGCGGTACGCACGCAATGGGCGGCCACGGTTTCACTGGTGCCGTTGGGGGCGGTGTGGTTCGGTACCTTCTCGTTAGTGAGCCCGCTGGCCAATGCGGTTGCGATTCCGGTGATCAGCGTCCTGGTCACGCCAATGGCGTTGCTGGCGGCGGCGTTGCAATGGCTGTGGCCATGGGCCGGTACCGCATTGCTGCAGCTGGTTGCCTGGCCGGCGCACTGGCTGCTGAGTGCACTGGCCTGGGCATCAGCGTTGCCCTATGCGGTGTTGGTCGTTGGTCAGCCGCCAGCGTGGGTGCTTGGCAGCGGGGTGTTGGGATGCTGGGTGTTGCTGACGCCCTCATATCCGGTGCCGCGCTGGTGGGGTTATGTCTTGTTGCTGCCGCAACTGACGCTGCCAGTTGATCCGGTTTCACCGGGCAGTTGGCGCTTGCTGGCGCTGGACATCGGCCAGGGCAATGCGGTGCTTGTTCAAACCGCCCATCATGCGTTGCTGTTTGATACCGGACCCACTTATGGCGGTCAGTCGGGGGCGGGGGATCGCATTGTGACGCCGGTGTTGCAGGCGCGGCGTATCGGTCACCTCGATGCTCTGCTTGTCTCGCATGGCGATCTCGATCATGCCGGCGGGGCGACCACGGTCTTGGGGACTTTTGATGTGGCGCGTTTACTTACTTCGGTGGGCCCTGAACATCCGCTGAGTCAATACCCGAACTTCAGTCGTTGCGAGCGCAGTCAGCATTGGGAATGGGACGGCGTGCAGTTTGAAATACTCCATCCCGGCTTGCCGGCACGCGTGGGTTCGCCGGGCAGCAATGAGGTAAAGACGCCTGCGCGTAAACCCTCACCCAACGCCAGCAGTTGTGTGTTGCGCATACGCGGCCCTGGCGGGTCGGCGTTGCTGACCGGTGACATCGAACGCAAACAAGAGAAGGAGTTGCTCGCACTTTACGGCGCAGCCGGCCTGCGCGCCGACGTTCTGATGGCGCCGCATCATGGCAGCAATACGTCGTCCAGTGCAGGCTTCATTGCAGCCGTGCAGCCGAAGTGGGTGTTTTTTCAGGCGGGCTATCGCAATCGGTTTGGGCATCCGACAGCCAAGGTTGTTGGGCGATACGTCCGCCAGGGCGTGATGGTCTCGCGTAGTGATCGTGACGGTGCAGTGGAGTGGCGCTTTGCAAGCGGGCAGGCGCCCCAGGTGATTCGATACCGAAATACGCCGCGGCGGTATTGGCGAATCGATGTGCGTTGACGCTCGTCATCTTGCTGATTGAGGCCAGACAGCGAACAATCATCTGTTGTGCTCGAAGGCGTCGATTATTGCGCGTGCCAGCCCCTCAAGTTGAGGCTCCTGCATGATGCGCCAATGGTCACCCGGAAAAGGTTCCGGCACATGGTCGAGTTCCAGAAAGGGCTGCCAACGGGGCAGCATCCGGGTCACGAACCGTGGATCGGTGCTGCGCAGTAGCGTGGTGCGAACATGATGCAAGGGCTTGGGCTGGTAATTGAGCAGTGCCTTCATGTGAGCATGTTTCAGGCGCCTCCCTGGCTGGACCATGGCCTGACAATAGTCGAGCAAGGCGCGTGGGTTACCTGATTTGATTGCTCCCCAGGCTAAACGTACTCTGATCAGACGGTCGGCCCACTCCAGTGGCGGGTCAATCAGGACGAGGGTTGAGACTTCAGCCCCCATGAATTGAAGTTGGCGAGCCATTTCGATAGCCGTGAGCGCACCGAAGCTGTAGCCGATCAGCCTGTACGGTCCGTGCGGGAACTCTCGTTGCAGGACTTGTACGCCGTGCGCCGCCAGCGTATGGATTGAGGTGGACGGCGGCGTTCTGCGATTCATGCCGACAGGACGAAACCCCAGTGCCGGATACCTTGCACCAAGCCGTTGTGCCAACTGCAAGTAGTCCGATAAGTCGCCTTCCAACAGGGGGGTCACGATGACGGGGTCAGAGGCCGACAAATCAATGTTGCCGGTTTGGGCATTGAGCAATGGAATCAGTTTGAACTCGGCGTCGTGCTCGCGCATTGATTGCAGCCGCTCGGCCAACGCGCTGATGCTCGCTGCTTGCGTCCACAGGCTGTCGAAAGGCAGTCGGATGCCTGACTTTTGCTCAAGAGCGCTGAGCATTGCCATTGCATCCAGTGAGCTGCCACCCAGATCGAAAAAGTTGTCGTGCCGGTCGAACCGGGTGTGATCCAGCACCTGCTGCCAGATCCTGCCAAGCAGAGCTTCGTCTGGATTCTCACTGCGAAAGACAGGTCTGGATGGAATATGCCGAGGTAGATTCCGAATGGCCGTCCGGTCGAGCTTGCCATTGGCGTTGACCGGTAACGCGGGGTGTGGAATCAGGAGCGATGGCACCAGGTGCGAGGCCACGATGGCGGCCAGTTGGGTACGGATCTGCTCGCTGTGTGCAGATGTTGCGGCACTGCCATCCCCTGGTATGTAGTGCGCTACAAGGCGGTGCGCCCCAGCCGTATTTTCGACCGACAGCACCGCGCACTGCTTGACGCCTTTGAGGCTGCTCAGTGCCTGTTCGACCTCCGCCGGGTGAACGGCATGACCATTGATCTTGATTTGATCGTCAGCACGCCCCAGCAGATGTAATCGACCCTGGCGGTCAATTCGGGCGAGATCTCCGGTCAGGTATTGCTGTCTGCCCTGATCGTCACGCTGGAAAACTTGTGCCGAGCGATCCGGGTCGTTGTGGTAGGCGTGCGGGAGATGATCGGAACGAATCACAACCTGCCCGGGATAGCCCGGTGCAACGGTATTGCCATGGGCGTCGATCAGTCGAACCTCGTCAGCGTCAAAAGGCAGTCCGGCAGGCACGCTTTGCTGGCCAGTCAGTGCACCACGTTGATGCCGGTAATGAGCAAT
>CAXBNM010000371.1:0-4198 GCA_963976885.1 uncultured Burkholderiaceae bacterium | reverse complement strand
TTTTTGAGCAAACGAACGCGTCGGAACGCGGACAGGGCTGGCGAACCGCCAAGTGTTACGAAACCAGTCATAGCAGCGCGAGACAAAACGCAATTATAGGCATGTGCGCAATCCATCACGGCCTGTCAGGGCAAAAAGGGGCACAGTCTCCCCTACTGGCCGAGCCAGAGCAGCATTCCCGATCAGCTCGGCCACGTTAAAAGGCGACACAAAATGACAACCGGCAAGCTTACAGCCCTGATTCTGATGACTTTTCTCTGGTGGATGACCGGCACAAGCGCACCAGGCAACCCGCAGGTCGACGCCCCGGCCGATCGATACGCCGCGGCCTACCACCGCTGAGCCACCACCAGGCGCACAATCTGGCACCATATCGAGGCGGGGCACTGCTGTTGCCAACGATTGGGCCCCGCTCCGGCTGAAGGTTTGCAGGAGTTGCGTCATGGGGGACAACCCCGGTTTTCTTACTATTCCAAGTATCCGCGAGGCCGAACGGCAAGCCCTTTCCGAGCTACCCGCGGGCACCTTGATGCAAAGAGCCGCCAGTGCAGTGGCTGATCTGGCCGATCAACTGCTGCAGCGGCAACACCCCAATTCACCCGTCAGTGCGCTGATCGGCCCAGGCAACAATGGTGCCGATGCCCTTCTGGCGCTGATGCTGCTTGCCAGGCGTGGCTATGCGGTGCGCGCCTACGGTGACACGCCCGCTGATCTGTCCACCCTGCCCGAGGACGCTTGCCGCGTCCACGCCAAATGGCGCGACGGTGGCGGCGTACTCAGCGACTTGCAGCAATTGCCCGACCAGTTGCCAGGACTCAGCGGTGCCAGCACCGCCGATGGCGCCGTTGGCCTGGTCATCGACGGCATGTTCGGCATCGGACTGCAACGTCCGCTGGCGGGACGCTGGGCGCACGCGGCGCAATTGACCCACCGCCTGGCCTGCCCGGTTCTGGCTATCGATGTGCCCAGCGGTCTGCACGCCGAAACAGGTGCCATTGTCGGCGGCGAGCGCGCGGCCGCTGTACAGGCCAGCCACACCGTCACGATGATTGCGAACAAGGCGGGCCTCCATACCGGTACCGGCGCGGTTCTGGCCGGTCAGGTCACCCTAGCCGATCTTGACGTACCAACCCGCGCCCCCGATGGCTTGCTGATCGACCGGGACTGGGTTCTGACCCGCCTCAAGCATCGCAGTCCGGGGGCGCACAAAGGCACCTTCGGCACCGTTGGCATTCTCGGCGGCGCCCCCTCAATGCCCGGTGCCGCGTTGCTGGCGGCCACTGGCGCGCGCGCCAGCGGCGCGGGCAAAGTGACCGTCCTGAGCCCCGGCCACCAGGTCTTTGACCCGGCCAATGCGCAAATCATGAACTGGGTCATCGAACGCCTCGCCGACCTTGAACGCTATCTGCAACGTATCGACACAATAGTGGCCGGCTGCGGGCTGGGCACTGACGAAAGCGCCGGTATGCTGCTCGTGCGGGCAATGCTGGCCCCCAAAGCCGCCGTTTTCGATGCCGACGCGCTGAATCTGGTGGCGGCCGGCCCCGCGCAACCCGATCTGCGCGCAACGCTGATTCAGCGCACCCGCCTGCACCCGACGGTACTGACGCCACACCCGCTCGAAGCGGCCCGTCTGCTCGGCATTACGACCACGCAGGTTCAGCAAAACCGTATCGATGCGGCGCTGACACTGGCGCGTCATTACGGTGCCGTAACCGTGCTGAAAGGTGCGGGGTCAATTATTGCTGCGCCCGACGGGCGCTGGGCCGTCTGCGCCAGCGGCAGTGCCGCGCTGGCCACCGGCGGCACCGGCGACTGCCTGGCGGGCATGATCGGTGCGTTGCTGGCCCAGCGGTACACCCCCTGGGAGGCCGCCGCAGTGGCCGTCTGGATCCATGGCGACGCCGGCCAACGCTGGTCTGTTGGCCATCCGCGCCACATTGGCATGACCGCCACCGATCTGTTGCACCATGTCGTTGCATCCTTCAACCAACTTTGAGCCGCACGTATGACTTCCACGAGCAAGCCCGATTATTCCGCGTCCCTGCAAGCATTCGTTGCGGCGGCCCACCAGAGCCGCGACCTGAATATTCTCGAACTGTTTGGCAGCGAACCGCAGCGCCTGGACAGGCTGAGCATGGAAGCCGCCGGTTTATATCTCGATCTGAGTCGCCAACGGCTGCCACTTTCCGCGATGCCTGTTTTCGAACAACTCGTGCAAAGCAGTGGTCTGGCCGAACAACGAGCCGCCATGTTCGCGGGTGAGCCGATCAATTTCACCGAACAACGTGCGGTGTTTCATGTCGCACTGCGCGCCCCCTCCGGACAAACCAGCAAGCTTGGCGCCAACGGCGAGTCGGTCGGCGAAGAAATCCAGCAAACCCTGGCCCGGATGCGCAGCTTCAGCAAGGCGGTGCGCGGCGGTCAATGGCGCGGCGCCAGTGGCGAACGCATTACCGATGTCGTCAATGTCGGCATCGGCGGCTCGCAACTCGGTCCGTTGCTGGCCTGCGATGCGCTGCAAGATGAACAAGAGCCCGCCTTGCACGTGCACTTCCTGGCCAATATCGATCCGGTTGCCTGGCAACGGATCCGGCGTCAGATCAATCCGGCCAGCACGCTGGTCGTCATCGCGTCCAAATCATGGCGCACGATCGAGACCGCTCGCAACGCGCAAGCCGTGCGCAGCTGGTTGCTCGCCAGCGGTATCGATGAAACCGCACTGCACCACCACCTGGTCGGCGTCACGGCCAATCCGGAAGGCGCCAAAGCTTTCGGCCTTGGTGAAGATGGCATCTTCCCATTCCGCGACTGGGTGGGTGGCCGCTATTCACTGTGGTCCGCCATCGGCCTGCCCGTGATGTTGCAAATCGGGCCGGACGGCTTTGATCAGATGCTGGCTGGTGCCCAAGCCATGGATGAGCACTTCCTGCAGACGCCATGGGCGCGCAACGCCCCTGTGCTGCTGGCGCTGACAACACTCTGGAATGCCCTCGGACTGCAATCGCAAACCGAGGCGGTCATTCCCTACACCGCAGCGCTGGCCCGTCTGCCTGCCTACTTGCAACAACTGCAGATGGAATCCAACGGCAAGAGTGTCGACCGTGAGGGTCAGCGTCTGCAGGTACCGGCCTCGCCGGTCGTCTGGGGCGAACCGGGCACTGATGCCCAGCATTCATTCTTTCAGGCCTTGCACCAGGGGCCACAAGCGCAGCCGGTCGACTTTGTGCTGGTCGCTGAAACCGAACGGGATCCGCAAGAACGGGGGCTGGGCTTGCACGCCAACGCACTGGCCCAGGCCGAGGCCTTGCTGCGCGGCCAGGCCTCCCCGGACGATCCGCACCGACGCTATGACGGCAACCGGCCCTCCAGCACCATCCTGCTGCCGCGCCTCGATCCCTGTCATTTCGGAGCGTTGATCGCGCTGTATGAACACAAGACCGCTGCGCTTGGCTGGCTGCTGCGCATCAATTCGTTCGATCAGTGGGGGGTCGAACTGGGCAAGGTCATTGCCACCAAGCATGAAGCCTTGCTCAAGGGTGAAACCGCGCTGGAAGACGTCGACCTGGACCCCTCCACGCGAGCGCTTCTACAGCGCCTCAAGGCGTCACATTGAGCGCGGCAGCCACTTGCCCATCATGGGCAGGCAACTTCGATAGTTCAGGGTTCAGGCGGCCGCCCCGCAGACTCAACTGAAAATGGCAGCGGCGCGCCAGCGAGTTGTCGTGGGTCACCAGTACCAGCGTGGCGCCCGCGTCCTTGTTCATCTCGAACAACAGATCGATGATGCGCTCACCGGTCGCCGAATCGAGGCTGCCAGTGGGTTCATCGGCAAACAACAGCTTGGGGCCTGGCGAGAACGCGCGAGCCAGCGCCACGCGCTGTTGCTCGCCACCCGATAGCGTGCGTGGATAGTGCTTCAGGCGCGCGCCAAGCCCGACCCGCTCAAGCATGGCGCGGGCGCGGGCGTCTGCATTGCTCACTCCGGCTAGCTCAAGCGGCAGCAACACATTCTCAAGCGCCGTCATTTGCGGCAGCAACTGAAAGTTCTGAAACACAAATCCGAGGTTTTCGCCACGCCAGCTGGCGCGCTGATCTTCATCAAGCTCGAACAACGAGGTACCTGCTATCGTCACGGCTCCCTCGCTTGGCGTATCCAGCCCGGCCAGCAGACCCAACAGCGTCGATTTGCCCGATC
>CAXBNM010000370.1:0-4202 GCA_963976885.1 uncultured Burkholderiaceae bacterium | reverse complement strand
GGGATGCCAAGATCGGCACCACCGGACGCGGCATTGGCCCGGCCTACGAAGACAAGGTGGCGCGCCGGGCACTGCGCTTGCGCGATCTGCTCTATCCCGAGCAGTTCCGTAGCCGCCTGGTCGAAGTGCTCGACCTGCATAACTTCCTGCTCACCAAGTATCTCGGTGGCGAAGCGCTCGACGGCGACAAGATGGCCGATGAGTTGCTCGAACTGGGCGAGGGCATCAAGCCCATGGTTGCCGATGTGCCACGGGAATTGGCCGAAGGCATGGCGGCCGGCAAACGTTATCTGTTCGAGGGCGCACAAGGCGCGCTGCTCGACGTTGATCACGGTACCTACCCGTACGTCACCAGCTCCAATTGCATCGCAGGAGCGGCCGCTGCTGGCGCCGGAGTGGGTCCGAATGCACTGAACTTCGTGCTCGGCATTGTCAAAGCCTATGTCACGCGGGTTGGCTCGGGTCCGTTCCCGACCGAACTGACCGACGACATTGGTGCCGGTCTGGCCAAGCGTGGCAATGAGTTCGGCTCGGTTACCGGTCGACCGCGGCGTTGCGGCTGGTTCGATGTGCCGGCTTTGCGGCGTACCGTGCAGCTCAACGGCATTGGTGGGCTGTGCCTGACCAAACTCGACGTGCTCGACGGTCTGGATGAAGTGCGTCTGTGTACCGGTTATCTGGTCGATGGCGAGAAGGTCGATATCCTGCCTTCGGGTGCCGATGCGGTCAGCAAGTGTGTGCCGCAGTACGAGTCGATGCCGGGCTGGTCAGAGTCCACGTTCGGCATCACCTCCTACGATGAGCTGCCGCTCAATGCGCGCAACTACATCGAGCGGCTGGCCGATCTGGCGCAGGTGCCTATCGATATGGTCTCTACCGGGCCGGATCGTGCGCACACGATCGTCAATCGCCATCCCTTCAACTGAGTCGAGCGATGAACGATCTTTACGTCTCCTGGGATGAATACAACCGCCTGATTGAAAAACTGGCGGTCAAGATCTGGGATTCCAACTGGGAGTTCGATGCCATCATCTGCCTGGCTCGTGGTGGCTTGCGCATTGGCGATGTGTTCTCGCGCGTGTTCGACAAGCCCATGGGCGTGATGTTCACGAGTTCGTACCGGGAGTCGGCAGGAACCGTGCAGAGCACGCTGCACATCTCTGAGCAAATGAGTTCGGCCCAGGCGCTGCCGGGCAGCCGCTGGCTGCTGGTGGACGATCTGGCCGACTCTGGCGCCACGCTGGGCAAGATCATCCCCGAGATCCGGCAACGCTATCCGCAAGTTGAAGAGTTGCGCAGCGCCGTGCTCTGGCAGAAGGGTAAATCGGTAGCGGTTCCCGACTACGTGATGGAGGTGTTACCCACCAATCCGTGGATTCACCAACCGTTCGAGGAATACGACCACCGAGGCCCTGAAGAACTGAAAGCTCGCTGGGGATGATCTGTAAACGATCTTCCGCAGCCAGCCTCGCGGGCCATAAAAAAACCCGCATCCAACTGCGATGCGGGTTTTCGGAATTTGGTGCCCAGGAGAGGACTCGAACCTCCACAGTGTTTCCACCACTAGGACCTGAACCTAGCGCGTCTACCAATTCCGCCACCTGGGCCTTACCAAGGCTGTCTGATTTGTCGAGCCGGTTCATTAAAACCGCTGCGCCCGAATTCTCATGTCAGCCAACTGCTTCTGAACCGAGTGATTTGTTGCTTCAAAATTCGGTTAAGAGGTCGGCAGTTTAATGCAGTCCCAAAATTTGTCAAATCCACCCGCCGAGCGTGTTGCCCGGAATCTACTGTTTCGGCAACACGCCGCTTGAGTCCTATGAAAAAAGATTGGTCCCCACCGTCCCGCGAGAAGATTCTCGAAACCCTCAGAGCCGCCGAGGCGCCCCTGGGCGGCGAAGAGCTGGCCGATGTCCTCGGGGTCATTGAAGCCCCCCACAGGTTGATCCTGAGCCGTCGTCTGGCCGCTATGGAGCGTGACGGACAACTGCTGCCCAACCGCAAGGGCGTGTTGCTGCTGGCCAGCAAGCTCAACTTCATTGCCGGACGCGTGATCGGTCACCGCGACGGCTTCGGTTTCATTCGCCCCGACGATGGCGGCGACGATTTGTTTCTGCCGCCCCGGCAGATGGAAAGAGCCATGCATGGCGACCGGGTGCTGGTCAAAGCCAATGGCACTGATGCTCGCGGCCGTACCGAGGCGGCAATCGTCGAGGTCACCGATCGGGCCCATGCCGTGCTGGTCGGGCGCTTCCTGAACGAGCGTGGCGTGCAGATCGTTGTGCCTGAGGACAAACGCATCAAGCACGACATTCTGATCGCGCCCGGCGACAACGCCGGTGCCAGACATGGTCAGGTCGTGACCTGCGAGATCATCGATCCGCCAGCCCGCAACCGCGACCCCATTGGTCGGGTCGTGTCGGTACTGGGCGATATTGGCGACCCGGGGATGGAGATCGAGATTGCGGTGCGCAAGTTCGATGTGCCGCACGAGTTCAGCCCCGAGACCTTGCAACAGGCCGAGCGCCTGCCCGAGCGGATCCAACGGTCCGACCTGGAGGGGCGCATCGACTTGCGCGATGTGCCGCTGCTGACTATCGATGGAGCCGATGCGCGCGACTTCGATGATGCGGTCTATTGCGAACCGATCATGAGCGCCGGCAAGCGCCCGCGCCAGACCGGTTTCCGGTTGCTGGTCGCCATTGCCGACGTGTCGCACTACGTGCGTGGCGGCATGGCGCTCGATAACGATGCGCTTGAGCGCTGCACCTCGGTGTATTTCCCGCGTCGGGTCATTCCGATGCTGCCCGAAAAATTGTCGAACGGCTTGTGCTCACTGAACCCGGCCGTTGACCGTCTGGTCATGGTCTGTGACATGGTCGTGGGCATGAAGGGCAATGTTCGGGCGTATCAGTTCTATCCCGCGGTCATGCATTCCGTCGCTCGCACGACCTACGATGAGGTCTGGGGCATTTTGTCGGGTCGCGATCCGTCGGGCGCCAGCGCCCGGGTCGACGCGCCGCGAATCATCGACGATGCGGCGCTCGAAAAGCGCCTCGTACCGCTCCACGATCTGTACCGGGTGTTTGCGCAGGCCCGCAGCGAACGCGGTGCGCTCGAATTTGATTCAGTCGATACCCGTATCGAGTGCGACGCGGCCGGCCGCATCGAACGAATCGTGCCGGCCACGCGCAATGATGCGCATCGGCTGATCGAGGAATGCATGCTGGCGGCCAACGTTTGTGCGGCCGATTTCATCAGAAAGCATAAGCATCCCGCGTTGTTCCGGGTGCACGAAGGGCCCACGCCGGACAAGCTGCGCCAGTTGAAGTTGTTCCTGAGAAACCTTGGCCTGAGCCTGGGCGGCGGCGACGAACCAAGCCCGAGCGATTACAAGGCGCTGGCCGAACAGATTCAGGGCCGCCCCGACAGCGCTCTGCTGCAAACGATGCTGTTGCGCTCGATGCAGCAAGCGGTCTACACAGCCGAAAACAATGGCCATTTCGGGCTCTCCTACGAGGCCTACGCGCATTTTACCTCGCCGATTCGTCGCTACCCCGATCTGTTGGTGCATCGCGTTCTGAAGGCGCTGATCGACGGGAATCGCTATGTCCCGGTGTTGCCTGAGTCGATGCAACCGGGTGGATTGCCAGCGGCGCCGACCGGCAAAGGCGGCAAGCTGGCGACCAAGGGGGCTGCCAAGGCGTCGAGCAAGACCGCCGGTAAATCGACCGGCAAAGGCAGCGCCAAGAGCCGCGCCAGCGCGGAGGCCGAGGCCCGGGCCAAGGAAGCCTGGGCGATTCTCGGTGCGGTCTGTTCTGCCAACGAGCGGCGGGCTGACGAAGCCTCACGCGATGTGACCGCTTGGCTCAAATGCCAGTACATGCGTGACCGGGTCGGCGACGAATATCGCGGCCGTATTACCGGCGTGGCACCGTTTGGTATCTTCGTCACGCTGGATTCGCTCTACGTCGAAGGCATGGTGCATGTGTCCGAGCTGGGCAGCGACTATTTCCAGTACAACGAGTCTGGCCACGAGTTGCTCGGCGAGCGCACCGGTGTCCGTTTCCGGCTGACCGATCCTATCGACGTACAGATTTCGCGGGTCGATCTTGAATCGCGTCGCATCGATTTTCGTCTGATCGGCAAGGCCGCTTCCGGTCCGGCCGCGCTTGAGGCCAAGTCGCAGCGTGGCGCCAAAC
>CAXBNM010000369.1:0-4207 GCA_963976885.1 uncultured Burkholderiaceae bacterium | reverse complement strand
CGATGCGATTGAATTTGGCGAGCGAGAGAATCACGCCGGCGGCATGTGGGGTGGCGCCCCCCGACAAGCCGGTGCCGGCACCGCGCGCAACAACCGGCACGTCGAGCTCGTGACAGACCCGGAGAATCTGCTGCACCTGGGCTTCGGTTTCGGGCAACACGACCACCATCGGCAACTGCCGGAAGGCAGACAAGCCGTCGCATTCGTAGGGCTTGGTTTCTTCTTCACGCCAGAGCACGGCGCCTTCGGGCACGATGGCGCGCAAGCGCTGCGCCACCTCGTGCTGACGCCCGGCCGGTGCGGCGGCCGTGAAATCGGCATGACGCAATTCGTCGGGCTCAGCGGTAGCGGGAGCCGCCTGCGCTGCGGCCTGTGTCTCAGTTGCGTTCATGGTGTTACCTCGATGCGCTTGCGCCGGTGGTCAGTGCACTTTCGTGCAGCACGGACACGGCGCCGCGAATGGTGTTGATTGGCTCCGGCGCGCCACAGCGCAATGCCCGATCCAAGTGCAAACATGATGAATAATGCGCAGACGGGCAACAAGCGGGTTATCTTGCTTGTCCGCCATCGGGCCAGTAAATGCTGCCCGCCAATTATAGAGGTGATTACCATTCCGTTACAGTCTCGCCCGCCGGCCGATGGCGCGACCAGCTTGCGCACTGGCTATTTCCTGCTTTTCAGCGGAATGACGGTAGTCGGTACCTATGTCGCGCTGACCAAGCCACTGACGGCCGTGATGCCCATCTTTTTACTGGCCTGGTTTCGTTTCGCCATTGCCGCGGTGGCAATGCTGCCCTGGCTACGTGCCAGCGCGACCGATTTGCCTCTGACTCGCCAGTTGCGCCTTACCCTGTTCCTGCAATCGCTGTTCGGCAATTTTTTGTTTTCGATCTGCATGCTCTACGGCGTTTCGATGACTTCGGCCACCGCCGCCGGTGTCATTCTCAGTTCGATGCCGGCGGTGGTCGCATTGCTGTCCTGGGCGGTACTGCGCGAGCATCTGAGCGCGCGGGTCTGGGTGGCCATTGGCCTGGCCATGCTCGGGGTGGTGCTGCTGACTCTGGGCAATGCGCACGGCGCGCCGGATGACGGCTCCGGCAAGCACTGGATCGGGCCGGTGCTGGTGTTTGCCAGCGTCATCTGTGAATCGGTCTACGTGATTCTCGGCAAAAGACTTACCGGCGCCTTGTCGGCGCGGCGCATCTCGGCGCGCATCAACCTGTGGGGCCTGCTCCTGATGACACCGTTTGCCCTGTGGCAAGGCCAGGCCTTTGCGTTCGGGCAGGTGGCGCTGGCCAGTTGGCTGCTGCTGGTGTTTTACGCACTGGCGGCCAGCCAGTGGTCGACCTGGCTGTGGCTGAGCGGGCTGCGCCATGTGCCGGCCAGTCGCAGCGGTGTGTTCACGATTGCGATGCCGCTGGCCGCCACCGCCATCGGCGTTGGTTTTCTGGGCGAATCGCTGCAATGGGTGCATGGCGTTTCGTTTTTGCTGGCCTGTGCGGGGATCTGGTTGATTACGACGGAGCGGCGGGGGCAGGAGTGAGGGAGGGGTTGGGCGGATGAGAGGCTGTGGGGTGTTGTGGGGTGCGGTGGGCGGCTGTGGCGTGCCGTAGCCTGCTTTTGAGGCTCGGGGTCGCGGCGAAGCCGCTCTGTCGGTCTTCGTTCAACTGCCGTTCTTACTTAAACACTGCGCGCGGCGGAGCCGCGCTGGGTTGACAACCCGGTAGCAACTTGGCACATTCGGTCCAGCTTTTATCTCCGCTGCGGGAGAGACTGGGCCGGGGCTGTGGGTTGGCTGCCGGGCCGGCGCCGAAGGTGTATTGCCCCGACAAACTCTCAGGCAAAAGGACTGCAGCGGATAGGCTCTCTGGAGAGTAGCCGGTACCTGCCTCGCTGCTTGCGGGGGGTAGCTGGCTCGCCGAAGGTTGCAGGTCTTGATCCGAATCATTCCTCGATCCGGCTCGGGCTGAATCTCTCAGGCACCAAGGACAGAGGGGGCTCCGACCATTGATCTTATGGAGCCAAACCCGTGGGCCAAACAAACACCAATCCGTCCGACCTCCGTTACTCCCCTTCCCATGAATGGGTCCGCAGCGAGCCTGACGGCAGTTGCACCATCGGCATTACCGACCACGCCCAGGAAGCCCTCGGCGAACTGGTTTATGTGGAGTTGCCCGAAGTCGGCGCCAGCCTGAACCAGGGCGATCAATTCGCAGTGGTTGAATCCACCAAGGCGGCCTCCGACGTTTACGCGCCCATCAGCGGCGAAGTCGTTGCCGTCAACGAAACCCTGGCCGACACGCCCGAGACCGTCAACGAAGATGCCTTCCAAGGTGGCTGGCTGATTCGCATCAAACCGTCCGAGCCGGCCCAACTGGATGCCTTGCTCAGCGCCGATGACTACTCGGGGAGCCTCGACTGATGCGCGAAGAACAGCAAATCGGTCGCGGTCTGGCAAGCCTGATCGGTCATGATGAATTCCATCGCCGCCACCTCGGCCCCGATGCCGCCGAAGAGGCCGGCATGCTGCAGGCCTTGCAGGTCACCTCGCGCGACAACCTGATCGATCAGACCGTCCCGCCAGCGCTGCGCCTGGCCGACCCACTCGATTTGCCCGAGCCAACCACTGAAGCGGCGGCGCTGCACGAGTTGCAGCAGATGGCCGACACCAATGAAGTCTGGCGCTCAATGATTGGCTGCGGCTACTACGGCACGCTCACCCCCGAGCCGATCCGCCGCAACATCCTGGAAAATCCGGGCTGGTATACCGCCTACACGCCCTACCAGGCTGAAATTTCGCAAGGCCGGCTCGAAGCCTTGCTCAACTTTCAGCAGATGATCATCGATCTGACCGGTCTGCCGGTGGCCAATGCGTCGTTGCTCGACGAAGCCACCGCCGCGGCCGAATCAATCTCGGTCTGCCGACGGGCTTCGCGAGTCAAAAGCAATACGTTTTTTGTCAGCGACAAAACCCATCCGCAAGTGCTGGCCGTCATGCGCACCCGCGCCCAGCACGCCGGCATCGATCTGCTGGTGGCGCCGGTAAGCAGCATTGAGCCCGACAGCATCTTCGGTGCTTACCTGCAAACGCCCGACACCGAGGGTTGTCTGCACGACTACACCGATCTGATCGCGCAAATTCAGCAAGCCGGCGGCAAGGTCTGCATCGGCACCGATCTGCTGGCCTTGTTGCTGATCAAGTCGCCCGGCGCGATGGGTGCCGATCTGGCAATCGGTTCGGCGCAGCGCTTTGGCGTGCCGCTCGGCTACGGCGGCCCGCATGCCGCGTTCATGGCCTGCACCGACAAACTGGTGCGCATGCTGCCAGGCCGGGTCATTGGCGTGTCCCGTGATGCGGCCGGTCAGCCGGCGCTGCGCATGGCACTGCAAACGCGCGAACAACACATTCGCCGTGACAAAGCCACCAGCAACATCTGCACGGCCCAGGCACTGCTGGCCAACATGGCGGGCTTTTATGCGGTCTATCACGGCCCGCAAGGCCTGCAAAGAATCGCCATGCGCGTCAATGCGCTGGCCCGCCTGCTCGCTGCCAGACTGGCCCCGGCCCTCACACCCGCGCATGCCGCCTGGTTCGACACCTTGTGCTTCAATGTCGGCGACCAGGCCGATGCCATCATCGGCCGGGCCGAGGCGCTGCGCATCAATCTGCGCCGCCTGAACGCGACGACCATCACGCTCAGTCTCGATGAAACCACCTCGCTGACCGACATCGCCGACCTGATCTCTGCCTTCACCGGCACGGCATGCACGCCAGCCGATCTGGCCGACGACGCCGCTGCGCTCGACATCGAACCCGACGTCATTCCCGCCGCACTGCGTCGCAGTGGCGCGGTACTGACCCACCCGGTATTCAACAGTCACCACAGCGAAACCGAGTTCATGCGCTACGCCAAGCGCCTTGAGAACAAAGACATCTCGCTGGTGCATTCGATGATTCCGCTGGGCTCGTGCACGATGAAGCTGAACGCCGCCAGCGAAATGGCACCGGTCAGCTGGCCCTCGTTTGCGGCTTTGCATCCGTTTGCGCCCCCCGCTCAGGCGCGCGGCTATCGACAGATGCACGACCAACTCGGCAAATGGCTGGCCAGCATTACCGGCTTTGCCGCGGTATCCTTTCAGCCCAACTCGGGCGCGCAGGGTGAGTACGCCGGCTTGATGGCCATCCGCGAATGGCTCGATGCCAACG
>CAXBNM010000368.1:0-4215 GCA_963976885.1 uncultured Burkholderiaceae bacterium | reverse complement strand
CGCCAGCACCCACTCAAACATGTGGCCCAGCAACTGCATCGCCACATCCTTGAAGGCCAGCGTGGGCCCGTTGGACAGATGCGCCAGGTACAACCCCTCTTCGAGACGCGTGACGGGCGTGATGTCGGCATTGCCGCCGAACACCTCGGCCGTATAGGCGCGCCCGATGATGCCGCGCAGCGCATCGGCCGGAATATCGGTGGCAAACGGCGCGATGACCTCGTAGGCGAGCGCCGGATAATCGAGCTGGCGCCAGCGGGCCAGATCATCACGGCTGACTTGCGGGTATGAGGCCGGCATCACGAGGCCGCCGTCGGGCGCCAGCCCGCCGAGCAAGACATCAGCAAACTGATCGGCGTCCAGGGCGCCGCCGCGGGTTGAAACGTATTTCATCTCAGGTCAGATCCTCGAGGCGCAGGCGCACGACCGGTCCACGAACCGTGGCCAGCGCCTGAATTCTGCTCACCGCGGCGTCCATCTGACGCTCAACGGTGCGGTGAGTCAACAAAATGATGGTGGTGTTCGAATCGGCGGTTTGCGGTGCCGGTTGCAGCACCGATTCGAGTGAAATGCCGGCATCGGCCAGGAAGCGCGTGATGTCGGCCAGCACCCCGGGTTCGTCGGTCACCAGCAAGCGCAGGTAATAAGCGGTTTCGGTTTCACCCATCGGCAGGATCGGCGAGTCGGCGAGCGAATCGGGCTGGAAGGCCAGATGCGGGACGCGATGATCGGGGTCGGCGGTGAGCGTGCGGGCCACATCGATCAGGTCGGCAACGACCGCGCTGGCGGTCGGCTTGGCGCCGGCGCCCTGCCCGTAGTAGAGCGTTTCCCCGACCGCGTCGCCACGGACCCAGATCGCGTTCATCGGGCCTTCGACATTGGCCAGCAGGCGGCGCTCGGGAATCAGCGTGGGATGGACGCGCAGCTCGATGCCGGGTTTGAGATCGGAGCCATCGGCGCTGCCGCGGCGACTGCGCGCCAGGGCAAGCAGTTTGATCCGATAGCCAAGTTTTTCGGCAAACTCGATATCGCGTCCGTCCAGCCCGTTGATGCCTTCGATGTGGCAACGGTCGAACTGCACCGGCACACCGAACGCAATGGCCGCGATCAGCGCAAGCTTGTGCGCGGCGTCCACGCCTTCGATATCGAAGGTCGGATCGGCCTCGGCAAAGCCCAGCTCCTGCGCCGCCTTGAGAACGTCAGCAAACGAGGAACCGTGCTCCCGCATCTCGGACAGAATGTAGTTGGTGGTGCCGTTGATGATGCCGGCAATCGATTCGATGCGGTTGGCACTGAGGCCTTCGCGCAGCGCCTTGATGATCGGAATGCCGCCGGCAACCGCAGCTTCAAAGGCAACCATCACGCCTTGCGCCGAGGCGGCCGCAAAGATTTCGTTGCCGCGCAAGGCCAGCAAGGCCTTGTTGGCGGTGACCACGTGCTTGCCGTTGGCGATGGCCGCCATCACCAGCTCATAGGCACGTTCTTCGCCACCGATCAGCTCGACAACGATGTCGATATCGGGGTTATTGACGATGCTCATCGGGTCGGCCACCAGCTCGGCACGGCCGGCCAGTCGCTCGCGCGCCCGATCGAGATTGCGCGCCACGGCATGGGTGATTTCGATGTGCCGGCCGGCACGCCGGGTAATTTCGGCGGCATTGCCAGTCAAGACATCAAGCGTGCCAGTGCCTACGGTGCCCACGCCAAGCAAACCCACCCGTACCGGGCCAAATTTCTCCACCATTTCTCTCCGTGATTTGTGATCAGGCTGCGGCCTGTTTGATGAGTCCGTCGCGCCGGAACATATCGCGAATGCCGCGCACCGCCTGACGGGTGCGTTGTTCGTTTTCGATCAGCGCAAAGCGCACGTGATCGTCGCCGTAGTCGCCAAAGCCGATGCCGGGCGATACCGCGACCTTGGCATCAAGCAAGACTTTCTTGGCAAATTCGAGCGAGCCCATGGCTGCGTACTCGGGCGGAATGCGCGCCCAGACATACATGGATGCTTTGGGGCTGGTGACTGGCCAGCCGGCATCGATCAGACCGCGCACCAGCACATCGCGCCGCGACTGATAGCTGCGCCGCACTTCCTCGACGCAATCCTGCGGGCCTTCCAGGGCGGCAATGGCGGCCACCTGAATCGGCGTATACATGCCGTAATCGAGATAACTCTTGATGCGCGCCAGCGCCGACACCAGCCGGGCATTGCCGACCATGAAGCCGATGCGCCAGCCAGCCATGTTGTAGCTTTTGCTCATCGTGAAGAATTCGACCGCCACATCACGGGCGCCCGGCACCTGCATGATGGAGGGGGCCTTGTAGTCGTCGAAGACGATGTCGGCGTAGGCCAGATCGTGAACGACCAGAATGTCGTGCTCGCGCGCCAGCTTGACCACGCGCTCAAAGAATTCGAGTTCCACGCATTGCGCGGTGGGATTGCCGGGAAAGCCGAGAATCATCATTTTGGGCTTCGGGATGGACTCCCGGATAGCCCGTTGCAACTCTTCAAAAAAGTCGACATCGGGGGTCATGCGGACCGAGCGGATATCGGCACCGGCAATGACCGCGCCGTAAATATGAATCGGGTAGCTCGGATTGGGCACCAGCACGGTATCGCCGCGATCGAGGGTGGCCAGCATCAGGTGGGCCAGCCCCTCTTTGGAGCCAATGGTGACGATGGCCTCTTCATCCGGGTCGAGCGTGACGTCGTAGCGCGACTTGTACCAGCCAGCGATGGCGCGCCGCAAACGCGGAATCCCGCGTGAAACCGAGTAACCGTGGGTGTTGTCACGCTGCGCGACCTCAACCATCTTGTCAACGATATGAGCCGGCGTGGCACCGTCGGGGTTTCCCATGCTCATATCGATGATGTCTTCCCCGGCCCGTCGGGCGGCCATTTTCAGCTCGCCGGTAATGTTGAACACGTAGGGGGGCAGGCGTTTGATGCGGGCAAACTCTTCGGGCTCTGAGCCCTGCCCTGCGGTGGTATCGGTCATGGTGGTGGCGCGTATGGTGGCGGGTGAAAGTTAAAGCGGTCAGGCGACAACACGCCAGAGCCAGGGTGGGTCGGCGGCCAGCGGGCCGGACGACCGGCGCAAGCCGCGCGCCCGGAGGTGCTGACGGCATGACCGGTGCCTCGTGCGTGGCCGGTTGCATTGCCTGCAGCGCTGCCGCTGACGAGCCGGCGGCAGCGGGGAGCTGCGCCCTGCTGTCAGCTGGCGACGGCGGGGCCTGGCGGGTTACTGCGGGCAACGCCTGCCAAAGGTGTTAATTTACCACCTCTGCCCCCCTCCACTGCCTAGCCCGTCATGAAATTGCACCAGGAACAAGCCGGCGCGCTGAACACCGTCACCGCTTACGGCAACGGCTACATCGAGGTCAATGCCGAGCGACATGCAGGCGCGCTGAAAATCACCCCCGAGGGCGTGGTTCGGTCGTGGTCGGTAACCACGGTCGAGGCCTTCGGCCCGGAGGCGGTCAGCGAGTTGCTGGCCGAGCAGCCCGAGATCATTTTGCTGGGCACCGGCTGCGAGCAGCATTTCCCGGCCATGGCCACCCTGGCCGAGCTGTATCGAAGCCGGACCGGCTTCGAGGTGATGTCAACACCAGCGGCGTGCCGAACCTATAACATTCTGATGGCCGAAGGCCGTCAGGTTCTGGCTGCGCTGATGCCGCTGACAGCCGATCCCTGACCAGGCCCGGTCACTGCGGGGTAAAAACGTCGGCCGACACTACGCGTTCGCCCCCTTGTGCTACATTTTTTTGATTCCATCAGGAGCTATCGCATGGCGGCCAGTATTGGCAAGAAGGTCCCGGATTTCAAAGCCGAGTCAACTGCAGGCGAATTTCATCTCAAAGCATGCCAGGGCAACAAGCTGGTGATCTACTTCTACCCCCGCGACAACACGCCGGGATGCACCACCGAGAGTCAGGACTTCGCCAGTCATTACCAGGACTTCAAGAAGGCCGGCTGCGAAATCGTCGGTATTTCGCGCGACAAGCTCAAGTCACACGAGAATTTCAAGGCCAAGTTCGATTTTCCGTTCGAACTGATCTCTGACCCTGAAGAACTCGTCTGCGAGGCCTTCGGCGTGATGAAAATGAAGAACATGTACGGCAAGCAGGTGCGTGGCATCGAACGTTCGACCTTTCTGATCGGCGCCGACGGCAAGCTCTTGCAGGAATGGCGCGGGGTCAAGGTTCCCGGCCATGTCG
>CAXBNM010000367.1:0-4234 GCA_963976885.1 uncultured Burkholderiaceae bacterium | reverse complement strand
TGTTGCGTGACCAGGGCGCCAACGGCATTACGATCTGCATCATCGAACACAATCTTGACATCGTCAAAAACATCTCCGACCGCATCGCCTTTCTCGATCAGGGCTGTCTGCTGGCCGAGGGCGACCCGCAGACGATTCTGTCTGACGAGCGCCTGGCTGACATTTACTTTGGAGCCTGACTGATGCAATCACCTGTTATTTCCGCCAGCGGCCTGTATGTTGGTTACGGACGCAAGTCCGTACTGAGCGATGTCTCCATTGAATTGCGCCGCAATGAAGTGTTGTGTCTGATCGGCCATAACGGCGCCGGCAAATCGACATTGATGCGCACCTTGTTCGGCATGATGCCGGCCCAGCAGGGCACGATTCTCATCGATGGCCAGACGATCGAACCGCACATCCCCCGCAACCTGGCCGCGGCCGGCATTGCGCTGATGCCCGAGGGCCGGGGTATTTTCCCGAGCCTGACCGTCAAGGAAATCTGGAGTCTGGGGCTGGGCTCGGCCGGCGTTCCCAAGTCCGAACACAGCGCGCGCATCGATTGGGTGCTCGGCGTGTTGCCGCCCGTCAAGACCTTCTACAACAAGCGCGCCGGCCTGCTTTCGGGTGGTCAGCAGCAAATGGTTTCGATTGGCCGCACCTTGCTGGGCAAACCGCGTTGCCTGATCATGGACGAGCCATCCATCGGCCTGGCGCCGAAGTTGTTTCAGGATCTGATGGGACCGATCAGAGAATTGCAACTGTCGACCGGCATGAGCATTTTGCTGGTCGAACAGAATGTCAAAGAAGCCTTGAAGGTATCGGACCGGGTCACCGTGATGAAAGCCGGCCGCATCGTACGCGAAGCCACGCCGGAAGAGTTGTCCGATAACGCGACCCTGATGGAGTTGTACTGACAGCGCTGCCTCTTTGAGGCTGCACACCGGGCGGCATGCAGCCGCCCGGTTGTGCGATTCAGGCCGGCGCGCCGAAGAATGCTCGCATGGCCGGTGGTACCGCTACCGGTTTACGGGTTTCCCGATCCATCAGCACACAGGTGGCGGTGCCGGCCGCCACTTCGTCCTCGCCGCTGAGCAGTGACTGAGCAAAGCGGAACGATGAATTGCCCACATGGACCACTTGCGAGCGCACCTCGACGGTACCGGGGTAGAACAATTCCTTCTTGAAGTCGATTTCGATTCTGACCACGACGAAAATGACATCTCGTGCGCCGGCAGCAAGCACGGCATCGGCCAGCACCTCGACTCTTCCTGATTCAAAAAACGTGGCGATCTTGGCGTTATTGATATGGCCTTGCTGATCGGTGTCGCCATTGCGCAGCTTTTCATTCGTGATGAAAACACGCGGCGGCGAACTATTGGTTTCGGGGGCTGTCATGGGTATCAATCCTTCTCGGTCATAGAGGTGGCGACCAGTTGCGCGGCCATCTCTCGCAGCACACGTTTCTGAATCTTGTTGCCGTTGGGTCCGTTCATACTCGGAAATTCATCGATCCGGACAATGCGAAACGGTTGCTTGAAAGCGGCCATTGCGCTTTTGCAGTACGCGGCGACGTCCGCTTCGTCAAAACCTTCGCTGGCGGCCAGCACATAGGCCACGGCCAGATCACCGCTGCCCGGCTGACGCACGCCGACCACCTGAGCCCCCGCAACGGCCGGATGCTGCATCAACACGGTTTCGATTTCGGCCGGGTTTACCAGGTAGCCCCGCAGGCGCAGGCTGTCGCCCATGCGGGACAAATACACGAACGCGCTGCCCTCGGCCCGGGCCAGATCGCCGGTGCGAAACCAGCCGTCACCGGTCATGGCTGCGGCGGTGGCCGGCGCGTTGTTCAGATAACAGGCCAGGACATTGCTGCCACGCAATTGCAGTTCGCCGGCCTGCCCTGCAACGGCAAGCGCCGCCTCCGAGCCATCGGCTTGATCATCAACAATGCGAAACGCCATGGTCGGATCAACGGGCACACCACCGGCGCGGGAACGTTCTTCGGTCGTGGCTGCGTCGGGCCAGAACGAACACAGCGCAAACGCCTCGGAGGAACCATAGGTGCCGGTAGCACTGATGCCAAAGGCGGCGGCGCGCTGCGTGACCTCTTTCGTCAAGCCAACAAAATCGGCCTGCACAAGACGGCGCCAACTGGCAAAACGATGCCCCTCGCAACGCAGAATCGGATCGAACATCGAATCGGATCCAATCACGTGCGTGATGCCGCGCGTATCAATCATGACGGCGGCATCCTCGGCGTCATAAACGGCCATCACATCGCAAGCCGCGGCGCCGGCCAGCGCTGCCAACGCCGCCATGAAACCAAACACGCCATAAAACGGCAACACCGCCAGCAGTCTGTCGCCGGGCTGGTAGTGCATGGCGGGTCCCACCAGGCTCGCATGCCGCGCAATGCTGGCATGGTCGTGGGCGGCCAGCTTGGGAAACCCGGTCGTCCCCGAGGTGCTGAAGCAGCACAGCAGATCAGCCGGCTGGCCGGCCCCGCTCGGGCCCGCCGCCGGCACCGCAGCGGCAAACGCCAGCGTGGTTTCGGCCTGCGGCAACACCACGACGCTGGCCAGCGACGCCACTTGTTCGGCCAGCTCGGCGGCCATCGCTGCGTAGTCCTGACCGAGAAAAACGTCCGGGCAGATCAGCGCGCGCGCCCCGGACACTTCCAGCACGTGGCGCACCTCCGGCATTTTGTAACGCGTACTGACCGGCACGATCAGCACGCCCAGATCGGCGGCCGCAAACAGCAATTGCAACCATGCCGGTCCGTTGGGCAACCAGACGGCCACTGCATCGCCGCGCGCCAGCCCCAGTGCCCGCAAGCCGGTTACCGCCCGGCAGGCGGCGGTGCGCAGCTGCGCGCGCGACCAGGACTGCGCGCTGACCGTCACGGCGGGCCGGTCATCATGACCCGCCAGCAAAGACCAAAGGTTGAGGTGTTCTTCATTCATGAATCGACTTCGGCCCCGCCGGGCAGCATCAAAACCGAATCATAGCCAATGACGCCAAAGCCGGTCTTTACAGGCCGGGACGGCAAACGCGACGAACAGCCGGCGCCAACCGAGGATTTATTTTGCGAACAAGCGCAGACTCCCATTAGGATTGACCATTCGCCAGTCAACACCGCTGGCCCCGGCATGACCTCTTTTACGGGTGCCGGGTTTCAAATATTTCATTCAGGGAGAAGTTCTCATGTGGCAGTTCTGGGTTGACCGCGGCGGCACCTTTACCGACATCGTTGCCCGCCAGCCTGACGGCACCTTGCTCACCCACAAACTGCTGTCGGAGAACCCCGAGCAGTACAAGGATGCTGCCGTTCAGGGCATTCGCGAGCTCCTCGGCCTGAAACGCACCGAAAAGTTGCCGGCCGGCACCATCAGTGCTGTAAAGATGGGCACAACAGTAGACACCAATGCACTACTTGAGCGCAAAGGCGACCGGACCCTGTTGCTCATTACCAAGGGCTTCGGTGATCTGCTTCGGATCGGCTATCAGAACCGGCCCAAACTGTTCGATCTGCATATTCAGCTGCCCGAACTGCTTTACGAAACCGTCGCCGAGATTCCCGAGCGACTCGACGCCGAAGGCGAAGTGGTCACGCCGCTGGACGAAACGGTCACGCGCAGCGCGTTGCAGGCCGCCTTCGACGCCGGCATCCGCGGTGTAGCCATCGCCTTCATGCATGGTTATCTGCAACCGGCGCACGAACAACGCGCCGCACAAATAGCGGCCGAAATCGGCTTTACGCAAATTTCAACCAGTCATGCGACCAGTCCGCTGATCAAACTGGTCTCACGCGGCGACACGACCGTCGTGGACGCCTATCTGACGCCGATCCTGCGCCGCTATGTGAATCAGGTCGCCGACGAACTCGATGTCGACAACGGCGCCTGCGAGCGCCTGATGTTCATGCAATCGAATGGCGGGCTTACCGATGCGCGGCTGTTTCAGGGCAAGGATGCCATTCTGTCCGGGCCGGCGGGTGGCGTCGTGGGCATGGTGCGCACCGCCAGTCTGGCCGGCCATGAGCGGCTGATCGGCTTCGATATGGGCGGCACCTCCACGGACGTCTGCCACTACGCGGGCGAATACGAGCGCTCCTTCGAGACCGAAGTGGCCGGCGTGCGAATGCGCGCCCCCATGATGCACATTCATACCGTGGCCGCCGGCGGCGGCTCCATCCTCTTTTACCGCGGCGGCCGTTATCAGGTTGGCCCCGACAGCGCCGGCGCCAACC
>CAXBNM010000366.1:0-4240 GCA_963976885.1 uncultured Burkholderiaceae bacterium | reverse complement strand
TGCCGGCAGACCCCGACAACGTGGCCGCCAACGAGGCCAGCACGATCAGCAGGCCGCCGCCAGCGGTCTGCAGGGTGATGACGCCAGCGCCCAGCAAGGCCGCCGACAGCGCCGCGAACAACACCTCACTGAGCATGACTACCGCCGTTACATTGGCCGGCAGGCGCGCGGTGCCGTACTGCAAAAGCAGATTGGCGGCGATCATCACAATGGCAAACCCGACCAGCCCGACCAGCCACTGACCCACCGGACCGGGCGCCTGGACGTGACCCAGTTGCATCATCAGCAGCGCCAGGCTGGCCGGGATGATCGTGCCGCCGGCAAACATCGCGAGCATCTTCGCTTCGGTCGGTGCGGCATGCTGTTGTTTGAGCATGATGTTCGTGACCGCGAAAAAGAAACCCCCGGACAGGCCCAGCCATTCGCCGCCGGTCTGCGGCAGCGGCAGACCCATGTCCGGCTTGTAGAGAATCAGGGCCGCGCCGGCCAGCGCCATGACGATGCGCAATACGGCGCCGCGCGTGATGGCTTCACCCAGCACCCAGCGCCCGAGCAGAATGGCCCAGACCGGCATCAGATAGAACAACAACACCACGCGAATCACGTCGCCCACCAAGACGCCCCAATTGAATGACGAATTGGTCAGGCCGGCCGCCGCGAACAGCACCAGCAACGATTTGTTGGTCAATACCAGGCGCAGCGCGCCCGGGCGCCACAGAAAGATGCCGAGCACCACGATCGCATACGAAAAAGCCGTGACCCACAGGCTGTGCAGGCCACGGCTGTCGAGTTCGCGGAACGGCCACCAGCTCACGCCGAATATCAGCGCATTGAATACAAGAGCCGTAACGGCTGACCAGTTATGAGACAACGAAAACTCCTGGCCAGCGGCCGCCCCCGGGACGGGGGCGGGGGATACCGAATATTACCGGTATTGCACCAGCGCGGTGCGCATGGTCTTGAGAGCTTTGGCTTCGATCTGACGAATGCGTTCCGCGGACACGCCGTACTCGGTGCCCAGTTCCTGCAAGGTTACGCTGCCACCGTCGTCCTCATCGCGAAGCCAGCGGGCTTCGACAATGCGGCGCGAGCGCTCGTCGAGTGAGGCCAGTGCTTCTTTGATGCCTTCCGATTGCAGATGATCGTGTTCACGAGCTTCGAGCACGGTATCAGGCTGCGCTTCGGGGGCGACCAGATAAGACAGCGGCGAAAACCCTTCTTCGTCATCGGATGGCTTGTCCAGCGCGATGTCCTGGCCACCCATGCGGGTTTCCATTTCGATCACATCGGACGTACGCACGTTCAGATCGGCGGCAATCGTTTCGACTTCATCGGGCGACAAGGTGCCCGGCGACGTTTTCATCGACCGCAGATTGAAGAACAGCTTGCGCTGCGCCTTGGTAGTGGCCACTTTGACGAGCCGCCAGTTACGCAACACGTATTCATGGATTTCGGCCTTGATCCAGTGCATGGCGAAAGAAACCAGCCGCACACCGCGATCGGGGTCGAAACGTTTGACGGCCTTCATCAGACCGATGCTGCCTTCCTGGATCAGGTCGCCGTGGGGCAGCCCGTAACCCAGATACTGGCGGGAGATGGAAACCACCAGACGCAGATGGGACATGACCATTTCGCGGGCGGCTTCGAGATCGTCGTTGTCGCGTAAACGCCGGGCAAGCTCTTGCTCGCGTTCCGGTGTCAGCATCGGAAAGCGATGCGCCGCCGAAATGTAGGCTTCAAGATTGCCAACCGGCGGCAGGGCAAGTGCATTGGCCGAACCAGCAACCGGAAGGAAGGCGGGATTGGACAGTGCAGTCATATAGGCTCCTTGGATCAGATCCATGGTGATTTTAGCACTCGACCCTTTCGAGTGCTAAGGAAGAGAAGTTTCGAGCCGACGATCGGCCGCTTCGTGGCGACCATCAGACGTTTATCGGCTTGAGATCAGTATCTCTTCGAAAAGCATAAAGATAAAGCGGACAGTTCGATTTAATAGATCGAAAAATACTGCTTGTGTATTGATTTTGGTTAATCGAGGTTGCTTTTCATATAGCCACTCTATCATAGAGGAGTGCTATTGTCAAATTCAAACGATAGTGAAAACAATACTTCGGGGCTAACTGGTCATCATCCATCAGCGCGGTCACAATCGCATCACGCGATGTTTTCGATTGGGAGTCACTGATGCTGCAGCTCTATACCTACTTTCGCAGTTCCGCCGCTTATCGCGTGCGGATTGCGTTGAATCTGAAAGGCCTGCCCTGGGAGCCCAAAGTCGTCTGGCTGCCCGCCGGCGAGCAAGCGGGCGCCGACTATCTGGACGTCAATCCGCAGGCCCTGGTGCCGGCGCTGGTCGACGGCGACAACATCCTGAGCCAGTCACTGGCCATCATCGAATACCTCGATGAGACCCAACCTGGAGCAAAACTGATGCCTGCCGATGCGCTGGGCCGGGCCCGCGCGCGGTCGCTGGCGCTGCTCATTGCCTGTGACATCCATCCGCTCAATAACCTGCGCATCCTGAAGTATCTGAAAAACCAGCTCGGTCACGCGCAGCCCGAAATCGATACCTGGTATCGCCACTGGTGCGAAGAAGGCCTTGCCGGACTGGAGCGGGAGCTGGCCCGCGGTCCGGCCACGCCCTTTGCGCTGGGCGAGACCCCCGGCATTGTCGATATCTGCCTGGTGCCGCAGGTCTTCAATGCCCGCCGCTTCGAGGTGGATATCAGTCGTTATCCGACTATCGAACGGATTGATGCGGCCTGCAATGCGCTACCGGCCTTTGCCGATGCGGCGCCGATGGCCCAGCCTGAAACGAGTGATCCGCGCCTGCAGAGGTAAGCGGGCGGGCCGGCTGCCGGGCGGTTGGTGGCTGGCAGTCGCTAATCAGTCGCCAATCAGGGCGGTCGCGAATTCGCGCGCCGAGAAAGCCTGCAGGTCTTCGATCGCTTCGCCGATGCCGATGAAATAAACCGGCAGCGGGCGCTCGCGCCGTGCATAGGCCAGTGCCGCCAACGCGCCGCCCTTGGCGGTGCCATCGAGTTTGGTCACGATGAGACCGGTCAGGCCGATGGCCTCATCAAAGGCTTGTACCTGGGCCAGCATGTTCTGGCCGGTGTTGCCGTCCAGCACCAGAATCACTTCGTGCGGGGCGCCATCCATGGATTTGCTCAGCACCCGTTTGATCTTGGCGATCTCCTGCATCAGGTTGGCCTGGGTGGGCAGGCGGCCGGCCGTGTCGACCATCACGACGCCGGTGCTGCGCGCCTGGCCGGCCTTGACCGCGTCGAAAGCGACGGCCGCCGGGTCACCGCTTTCCTGGGCGATGACATGTACGTTGTTGCGCGCACCCCATTCCTGCAACTGCTCGCGGGCCGCAGCCCGGAAGGTGTCACCGGCGGCCAGCAGCACGGATTTGCCTTCCTTTTGCAGATGATTGGCCAGTTTGCCGATCGAGGTGGTTTTGCCCGCACCGTTGACGCCAGCCATCATGATGACCAGTGGCTGGACCCGATCGATATCGAGCGGCGCCTCCAGCGTGACCAGCAACTTGTACAGCGCTTCGCCCAGGGCTACGCGAACCTGTTCGCCGTTTTCGAGGCGTTGTTCGCGCACGGTGGTGCGCAGACTGCTCAGCAGGTGTTCGGTGACATGAATGCCCGCATCGCAGGTCAGCAACGCGGTTTCCAGTTCTTCGTACAGATCTTCGTCAATCTGTACGCCGGTAAACAAGCCCGTCAGGCTTTTGCGGGTTTTGCCCAGGCTGTCTTTGAGACGGCCCATCCATTTCGAGCGCGCGGCCGGCGCTGGCGCGCTGGTTACGATCTCGGCGGTGGCCGGAACACTGGTGGCCTCTGGCGTGGTGTCTGAGGCGGGCGCTGCCGCAGCAGGACTTGCCGTGCCAGCGTCTGGTTTTTTGCGTCTGAGAAATCCGAACATATGCGGGAGGTGGGGTGCCGGTTTGAGGTGGGTGCAGCCTGCTAGACTGATTCTATGGGAGATTTCTTGCTAACCGTCAGTTCGATCACCTCGCTACCCAATCTCAGCCGCCGCCGACTCGCGCAGGGGCTGGCCGGGTTGTGGCTGTTTGTTGCGTGGCCAGGCCCTGCTGCGCTGGCTGCCGACGCCGGCGCCGCGACCACCGAGCGCACGCTTGAAAACGGTTTGAAGGTCATTGTGCGGGAAGATCATCGCGCGCCCACCGCGATTCAGATGATCTGGTATCGGGCCGGCTCGATCG
>CAXBNM010000365.1:0-4255 GCA_963976885.1 uncultured Burkholderiaceae bacterium | reverse complement strand
TGCCGACCGCTGCGTGGTCAATACCCTCGATCAGGCGCTCGACATGTGCGATGTGCTGGGTGAGGCGTAGGGATTGCCGCCGATGTCTACCACTTCTGGTGGGATCCGACTTACTCGGCAGCGCTGCAGCGGGCCGGTCGCGAACGCCTGCTGGCGTTTCATCTCTGCGACTGGCTGGTGCCGACCACCGACATGTTGCTCGACCGCGGCATGATGGGCGATGGGGTGATCGACATTGCCGGTATTCGTCGCGAGGTCGAAGCGCTTGGCTACAGCGGCGCCCATGAGGTGGAGATTCTGTCGACGCGCTGGTGGGGCGAAGACCCCGACTTCGTGCTGTCGACAATGATCGAGCGGCATCAGTCGGTCTGTTAGCAGGCTGAATCAACAGGCTGAATTAACTGGGTGAACCGCCACCGCTGCGGTGGCATGGCCAAAAAAAAGACCGGGCGCTCACGCGCTGCGGTCTTTTTTTTGGACCGGAGCAACTGCTGTCCCGGTCCGTGCGGCGTTGACGATCAGCCGATGTTGCGTGCTTCTTCCCACATCGCGTCAACCAGACGATCGATGTCGGACACCGACTGCCACAGGTGCGTGGAGATACGCAGCGGCCAGTGATCTGCCGATTCCGGGGCGTCCGGGTGACCGATAGGCACGTTGACGTTGCGAACCACAAAGCCCTTGGCGGCCAGTGCGGCAACCATGCCCGAGGACGCGTCGCGATCGAGAATCTTGCTCGGCGTCAGGAAGGGGCTGAACGAAGTTAGCGCGCAAGCCAGCTCGTCTTCGTCGGGCGAATAGAGCGAATTGACGCCCCAGCGCTCGATGATGAGTTGCTTCAGGTACTTGCTCAGCGACAAGGTGTAGGTTTCGATCTTGTCGCGACCCATTTCGTCCCACATCGCACAGGCTTCGGCCGCGGCGCGAATCAGCGGCGCGTGCTTGCTGCCGCAGCTCTGAATGGTGGCGGCGATATCGTAGGTTTCGGTCGGGCCGGTCGCACGGGCGTGCCAGTCGACACCAGCCGAGTTGACCGTCGAGTAGCTGCTGGTCACCACCGGGAAGTAACGTGGCAGCGGCAAGGTGTTCGAGGCACGAACCTTGTTGCGCACGATCAGAATACCGGTCGAGCCCGGGCCGCACTGCCATTTGTGAGCGGCACCAGCCATGAAGTCCATGCCTTGCTCGGCATAGTTCAGGTTCATCATGCCCGGCAGGTGAGCACCGTCGACCACGGTGATGATCGGATCATTGGCAACACTGCGCTGGATGGCCAGTTGGACGAGCTTGCGAATCGGCAGCAAGGTGCCGGTCTTGTAGGTCGGTGCCGACCAGACCATGGCGCGCACGCGTTTGCCCTGGGCGCGAATTTCGGAGATCTTCTTGTCAAACAGATTCACGTAGGTTTGCGCGGTATGCGTGGTGGTGCCGCCTTCGGAGGGCAGATACACACTGGTGCCTACCGGCAAGGCCACGCGCACGATTTCCAGACCGTAACGATCCGCGGCAATCTGCATCGGCACGTCGCCGCCCGGGTGCTCATGGTTGGTGGTGATGATCACATCACCTTTTTGCCAGTCGATACCGCCGATGGCGTGGTTCATGCCGTCCGAGGTGTTGCCCGAGATGACGATTTCATCGGGGTCGACACCGAAGCCTGGAGCAATTGCCCGACGCTCGTTCGCAAAGCTACCGTAGCCGTTGAGCGATTCACGCGCCTGGTTGAGGTTGGCCTCTTCAAAGTAATCGAGGACGCGACGCGGCATCGAGCCGGCCGTACCGATGTTCATGAAGGTTTTGTCCGGGTTCAGGGCAAACAAGCGTTTGACATCAATCCAGAAAGCTTCCTCTGCGGCCAGGGATGCGCGCAATGCCTGGCTTTGCACCGCTGCCGTGGCGTTGCTGCCGCCGCAACCGGTCAGTGAAGCCAGCGTGACTGCACCAGCGCCAGCGCCAACCATCCGCATGAAGTCGCGGCGGGTAGCTTGCCAGCTGTTTGCATCGCTGGCATCGATGTCGCAGGAGGTTGAATTGGCGATGCCGCCATTGGTGCCGATTTCTTTGCTCATGATGACTCCTCTCTCTCTCTCTTTAGTAGTCCGGCAATAAGTCGCCGGCCGTCGTCAAACTTCCATGCACGCGGGCGCATCTTTCCTGACTCACAGGACAAACTCTCCGGTGAGTGGCTTGGCGCAAGACGCAACTTCCCCGCCGGTGTCGACACCGCGTTTTCAGACGCGGTGCACCGATGTGCAAAAAATCTGATTGTTCGATCGGCGTGTCAGTTCACGCGGATCGGAATACCTCTGAATTGAAGGCTGATATGTCGCAGTTTCACGGGATGCACAAAGCAATGCTTTGCGCGCGTGTGCCGATGATGATCGGCTTCAACTCCTGGCTCTCTCTTCCTTGACTATGTTTTTGTGCAGGGCTTTGCCCCACGATTAAGGTCAAGTTTGCGCTAGAAAAGCGCGTCGTCAAGATGTGTACACATGTTTCGCCCAAAAATGGTGCCGAAATCTGCGTTTTTGGTTCGGGCAGGCTTGTTGAACCTCGGGGGTTGTTGCAACAATGTGTGCACAGAGTTGTGATCGCATTGTGTATACATATTGTCTGCAGGTATTTGAAAGCGCTTGTTGAATGAGTGTTGTGGCGCAATGCGATTGACGAATGCTTGTTGTGCTCGTTGTTCTCTCGCCCCAGTAATACAAGTTGTTGCATCCACTATAAAAGAGGAGTCTCACCATGAATCATTTCGCATCCGTCACCCCGTCACGCTGGCAGCACCGTATTGCCCTGGCGTCGTCTGTTGCCGCTGTCGCCGCGCTGGTGTCTGTGGCCACCACCGCCTCGGCGGCCGATCCGCGTGAGCCGGTTTATCCGGCTGGTATCAAACCCATTGCGCCGTATTCCCCGGCTATCAAACTCAAGGACGGCATGTTGTTCGTGTCGGGTCAGATTCCTTATGTCAAAGGGGCAATCCCGGCAGAGGCCACCGATGGCAAGGACGACATGGCCGATCAGACGAAGATCGTGATGGAGAACTTGAAGACCGTGCTGACCGAAGCCGGCTACACCTTCGACAACGCGGTCAAGGTGTCGGTGTTCATGACCGACATTGCCAACTACGGTGCCTTCAACAAGGTGTATGGCACTTACTGGGGCGAGGGCAAGATTCCGCCGGCACGTGAGGCTATTGCCGTGTCGGCTCTGCCCGGTGGCAAACCCGGCGCACCGGTGCTGGTTGAAGTGTCGCTGATTGCGGCCAAGTAAGCCTGTCGGCAGGCGTCGGTACGTCGGTGCGCAGTGTCTGCGGCGCACCGACGTACCGAACTGTATTGAGCCACCTCTTGCCTGGCTTTGCTGTCAGCGTTTGATGGATTGCGCCGGGCGTGGTGCCTGGTTCAGCGGCACCCTTCGATGAGCGAGCGAATGATGTCGAACTTCAGCGGGCGGCACAGGTAGAGATCGAAGCCGGCGGCCATCGCGTTTTTCTTGTTTTCGGCCGAGCCGCATCCGGTGTGGCCAATCAGTGCCGTGAGCCGGCCCCAACGCGTTTTGCGAATGAATTGCGCAAACTGGTGGCTGTCGAGGGCGGGCATGTCAATGTTGGCAATGATGACGTCGGGGTGCTTGCGGTTGGCGCAAAGCAAGGCTTCGCGCACATCGTTGGTACTGGCGACCTCGAAGTCGTCGGCGCGTAGTCTGTCACTGAGGTCTTGGCCGTCTTGGGCATCATCGCCCACGATAAGGATGCGCATGCTTGGCCTCCGTAGATTCCGCGCCGGCTGAGCCTTGTGGAGCCGGCCCGTACGGTTAGTTTAGACCTTCAGCGCGTCTTGTGCTTTTTGCATTTTGAGGTAGCGGCGGCCGGTATGGCAATTGATCGGCGCGGGTCTGGTTTCTGGCACCGTGGGTGCAAAGAGGCCGTTCCATTTTTTGCCATTTTGGCGCGAACGCCCGCACGAACGCCTGCACGAACGCAGATGGCGCGCTCGCGCCGTGGCTCCCGGCCGCTCCGTTTACTTTGCTGCGAAGCAATAAAAAAGCCCGGCACCGCCGGTGCTCTTGAGCGCTTCCTGGCTGCAGCCGCGCGTGCCATGAGCGGCAACCCAGGATTTCATGTGTCGCGTGTCGGCCAGACCGAGCCGGTCACTGTGACCAACCACCGCCGAACCGTCGCCGTTGCTGGTCCAGTTACCGCAGGTGGTGTCGCCGCCGGCAATCGCGCCGTGGCCGGCCGAATCGGAGCCGG
>CAXBNM010000364.1:0-4306 GCA_963976885.1 uncultured Burkholderiaceae bacterium | reverse complement strand
CACGATGGAGAAGGGGGGGTAGGCCATGGCAGCGCTCGGTGAGTTGTTCAGCGCCGACGGATAGTGACCTCGGAGCCTGCGTCAATGTTACCCCGTAGCTTGCTCACCCTGCCATTTGCTCAGCTTACCTGGATCCGCTCTGCGGCGCTTGTGTCACCCAGCCCGAAATGAACCTGGGCCGGATCGAACGAGACGAATCCACCGCTGGCCTTGAGCTGTATTGCTGCGCCAGCAAGTCTGACCAAGAGGACTGGCAAAGCGCTAGTCGATTCGCGCGAGATCCCGAAACAACGCGTCGTTGGCCAGCAGTGCTTGATAGGTGTTCTGCGCCACGAGTTCGCCCCGGTCGAGCACGTAGAGCCAGTCGCAACGTCTGACAGTCGACAACCGATGCGCGATCATCACAATGGTCAGTTCCGGCAATTCATCGTGAATGGCGGCGATTACTCTGGCTTCGGTCTGGCTGTCCAGCGCGCTTGTGGCTTCGTCGAGCACCAATACCTGCGGCGAGCGATACAAGGCTCTGGCCAGACCGAGTCGCTGGCGTTGCCCGCCGCTCAGCCGCAGGCCGCGTTCGCCAATGGTGGTCTGGTAGCCGTCGGGCATCGTCGACTCAATGGTCTCGGCAATCTGCGCAATCTGCGCAACCTGGCGGATCTTTTCGATGTCGATGGGTTCGGTGCCGAAGGCAATATTTCGCTCGATTGTGTCGTTGTAGAGAAATACTTCCTGTGGCACGTAGCCTATGATGCGCTGCCAGTCGGGGGCGTTGGCAGGGGTAATTGGCGTGTCATCGACCCGCAGCGTGCCCACGTCAGGGCTCAACATGCCGGTCAGAATATCGATCAGCGTGGTTTTGCCGGAGCCCGACGGGCCCACAAAGGCTACCTTTTGCCCCTTGCGGATGGTCAGCGTGATCGAACTGAGCACGGGATGGTCAGACTCGGGGTATTGAAACGACAAGTCGTGCAGTGTGATGGCTTCTTGCAGTGCCATCGGTGCTACGGGTTGAGTGGGTGTGGCTGGCGCAGCGTGGACATCGCGGTAAATGGTCTCAATGGCCGGATAGCTGCTCGCAATCTGAGCCATGCTGACATACGCGGTGTTGATGGCTGGCATCAGTCGGTAGCCGGCCAGCGCAAACAAGGTGAGGGTGGGCAAAGCCTGTACAAACGTCTGCTCGTCGCGAGACAGGACCAGAATGATGCTGATGACCGCACCAAAAGCCACTGTTTCGACGATATGGCGCGGTACGCTGCTACTGAGGTGAATGCGGGGCTGGGTTGCCGCAAACAGCCGCGAGGGGCGCTCGAAGCGTTTGAGAAAATAGTCGCTGGCGCCATCGCTCTTGATTGCCTTGATTCCGGTCATCAAATCGACGAAGGCGACATATCGATCTGAATTGGCGCTGAGCCGCTCGCGACCCAGGCGGGTCAGCAAGCGCCGCCGGGCCAGATAAATAATGAAGTAGATGCCGGCGAACACGCCGAGTGCCGATATTGCCACCCACGGATTCACGGCTGCCAGCAGCAGCAGAATCATGCTCACGATTACGGATTGCGAGATGAACTGGCAGCCGGCCAGCACAACGCCATTGACCAGGCTGTTGACATCGTCAATGACCGACTTGATAAGGTCTGCCGAGTCGCGATGCAGATAGAACGCATAAGGCAGGCGCGTGTAGGACTCAGCCAGGCTCAGCGAAACATTGTGGGCAATCGTCCAGGCAATGCGTTGGCGCAGCCATCCCGCCAGAATGGCCAGAAGATTTGACACAGCAAGAAACGCGATCACGGCACAACCAGTGGCGATCAGCATCGATTGATGGGTGTCAAGGCCAAGGCTCGTATAAACTTCCAGCAACCATGGCCTCTGGAGTGCGCTGTCCGGGTTTGCCGCCAGTTGCAGGAACGGCACGACCGAAGCAATACCTGCCACCTCCAGAAAGCCGGTTGCGATGACAATGCCGAGCAGCCACCACATTCGTGTGATGTCCCGACCGGAAAGAAGCGCCCTAAACTGTATGAGCGCTTCTAACATCTGAGCCTGAGAGTGTGCAGATGGGTGACATGGGCGTTCGGGTTTGGCAGGGCGGACAGCAAATGTCATGCTGCATCAGTTGGGCGGGTCCGATGGGGCGGTCCGGAACCAGAAAGAATTGTGCCCGAAAATCGCGGCCGTAACGGGATTTGCCATTGAAGCTGGAACATGGATAGAAAGAACGTCAAGGCAATCTACCCGCTGACTGGCATGCAGCAAGGATTTCTATGGCACAGCATCCGCCACCAACAGGGTGCGGGGTTGATTCACGTGCGTTGCCGGCTGGCCGGCAGACTTGATCGGCAATTGTTTGAAGCAGCGTGGGCTCGTGTGGTCGACGGTCATGACGCGTTGCGGACCACTGTGCACTGGCGTCAGGTCAAGCAGCCGGTTCAGATGGTATTCAAGCATGTCGTTGCGATGGTTGCCTGGCTTGATTGGCGGGACGACCTTGATATCACTGAGCGCCTGGAGAGTTTCCTCGCCGCCGATCTGCAACTCGGCCTCGACATTGAAAAGGCGCCGGTATTCCGGTTGACCCTGATTCAAGTGGCTGAGGACATTCATGAATTGGTGTGGACCTGCCATCACCTGTTGCTTGATGGCTGGTCGGGCAATCTGGTGCTTGATCAGCTCTTGACACACTATGATCGGGCGACGCGCCGGTTGCCGCCGCTGAGTGATAGTTCCAGTGAATTGGGCTCGTATTTTCGGTGGCGTAAATCGCTGGATACCCCGAGCGCCAATGCCTACTGGACGAAAATTCTGAGCGGTTTCCGCGCGGCAACGCCGCTGCCAAAACGCGCAATGACGGTGGCCGCTGACAAGCGCCCTGCTGTCAAACTCGGCATTGCTCTCGACACCGAGCAGACTCGTGCGCTGCAAGCGTTCTTGCGACAGTCGCGATTGACACTCAACGCGATGATGCAAGGGGTGTGGGCCATCGTGCTGAGCCGTCTCAGCGCGCACGACGATGTCGTATTCGGCGTTACCGTATCAGGCCGATCCGGCGAATTGGCCGGTGCTGACAAGCTGGTGGGCATGCTTATCAATGTGATGCCGGTTCGGGTTCGGCTGCATGCGCAGGATTCGCTGCAGGAGGTTCTCACCGCCATCAATGCGCAATCGTTTGCCAGTCAGCGCTACAGCCATGTTGACGGGGCGCAGATTCTCGACTGGAGTGATTGCCGGGGCGCGCTGTATACAACCTTGCTCGTTGTCGAGAATCAGCCTGGCGGCACGCCAAACGAAAGTCTCGAGATCAGTCAGAGGCAATCGGGCATTGCCAGCGCCTATGGCCTGACACTGACCGTCAAGCCAGCCGATGGACTGGTCATTGAATTGATGGCGAGCGACGACACGATTGATGTCGCGCTGGCGCAGCCAATGCTTGACGCATTCGTCGACCTGATTGCACGTTGCATCAGCTCGCCGGCCTTGTCGGTGGCGGACGCAATCAGTGCCTCAGCTGAAGGCTTGACCCACGGGGCCGCTGTGCAGCAGACAGCGTCGGTACCGATGGGCAACCCGTCGGACGCACCTGGCAGCTGGCTGGAGGGGCGCCTGCAAAGAATCTGGAGCCAGGTTCTGGCACTGCCTTCGGTGGGACGGCACGACTCGTTCTTCGATCTGGGCGGAACTTCATTGTTGGCCGCGCGGATGTTTCAGCGGATCGAGCAGACATTCGGGCGCGCCTTGCCTCCCACCACCTTATTTCAGGCCGGTACCGTGGCCGCGCTTGCTGCCTTGCTGGCTGAGGATGACTCACTGGGCGGCGATCCGGCGATTGTCGAAATTCAAGCGGGCGGCAGCAAACTGCCGCTGTTCATCCCCGACACGGCAACTGATCTGCTGATCTACCGCCATCTGGCCAGACATTTGGGCCCGACCCAGCCCATTTATGCGTTCCGGGCTCGCGATCGGCGTCAAGAGCGGTTCAGCGATGTAGCCCGCCAGTTCGTGAGCCATGTCCGCCAGATACAGCCCCACGGCCCTTACGCCATTGCCGGCATGTCTGGCGGTGGTTCACTTGCCTGGCTGATGGCGCAACAGCTTCGCGAACAGGGGGCGGAGGTCGCGCTGTTGGTATTGTTCGACTGCCTGGGGCCGGATTACCCGACGTTGCTGCCGCCTCTTGCCCGTGTGCGGTCCTGCCTGCGCGCCGGTTGGCGGCAATTGCGGCGTCAGCGCAGTGCAGGGCTTGCGACGCTTGATGACGGGAACAACGACGAGCCCCGTGCGCAGGTGTCCAATGCGAATGTCGTGG
>CAXBNM010000363.1:0-4311 GCA_963976885.1 uncultured Burkholderiaceae bacterium | reverse complement strand
CGGGCGGCCAGCACCGCAGCGTCTATGTGGTGGAAACCCTGGCCGAACGATTCAAGCGCTCTGAGAGCGTGTTGATCCGCCACCGGGGTATCCAGATGCGCGAAGTCTCCCCCATTACCGCCACCCAATCGCCGTGAGCGGCGCCGCCGACGCGGACCAGAGTGGCGTGGCCAATGGCCAGATCTTCGAGATCCCGATCTTTCCGCTGAGCACCGTCCTGTTTCCGCAAGGGGTATTGCCGTTGCGCGTCTTTGAGGCGCGCTACATGGACATGGTGCGTGACTGCCTGAAAACCGAAACCGGTTTCGGCGTGTGCATGATTACCGAAGGCCGCGAAGTCGGCCAGCCCGCCGAACACACCGAAACAGGCTGCACCGCGCGCATCACCGAGTGGGACATGGAGCAACTCGGCCTGCTCAATATTCGCGCCGTCGGCGAGCAGCGCTTCAATGTGCTGAGCACTCGCATCGAAAGCGGCGGACTCATTGTCGCGCAGGCCAGTCTGATCGATCCGGAATTCGACTCTGAAATTCCCACCGAGTTCACCCCGTGCGTCGCACTGCTTGAGCGCATCGTGCGCGATCTGGTCGAAAAAGAAACCGAACCGATGCGCAAGATGATCGAGCCGCCCTATCAGTTCAGCTCGGCCTCATGGGTTTCCAACC
The DNA here is from genome assembly GCA_963976885.1 of uncultured Burkholderiaceae bacterium. Taxonomy (GTDB): domain Bacteria; phylum Pseudomonadota; class Gammaproteobacteria; order Burkholderiales; family Burkholderiaceae_E; genus JAUIAI01. The sequence continues at coordinate 3,646 of CAXBNM010000363.1, read as the reverse complement.
GGCTGTGCGAGTTTTTGCCGATTGCCGGCAACATCAAGCAAGAGCTGATGGTGCTGGACGACCCCATCGCCCGCCTGCAGTCGGTCAACGACTTCCTGCGCCGCCAGGACGTGATCTGAGCGGCGCTGTCGCGCCCACCCTTCCAGCGCCGCCACAGCCCTGCTGGAGCGCGTGCAACAAGGTCTTGATGGGTGCCGGCAACGGCGCCTGCCCGACGTCAGCCAGCGCCAGCTGACGCACACTGGCGCCACCGCTGTCGGCCACACCGGTGGCGACAAAATCATCATCAACCATTACCAGCACCGGATGCAGTCGCAGCCGAAAGTGCGTGAACGCATGCTCGATGGGTTCGAGCACCTGCGCCGGCTGCTTGCGCGCCGCGCCGCGCCGCAAGCCCAGCCCGTGCAGGCCCGCGTCACGCAGCAATTGCGCCGCCGAACTGGCCGGCGGCAAGCTTGCTTCCGGCAAGCTCAGCAACCCGCCCCAGATGCCGTGTGCGGGCCGCGCCACCAGCAACACCCGATCGCGCGCGTCACGCAGCACCAGCACCGTCTGCTCGCGCCATGGCAAGACCACACGCGTGCGCCGGCTCGGCAACTCATTGATCCGGCCCTGGGCGAGCGCCTGGCAGGTGTCGGCAACCGGGCATTGCTCACACGCGGGCTTGCTGCGCGTACAGACCGTCGCACCCAGATCCATCAGCCCCTGGGTGTAGGCGACGACATCGCGCCGGTCCAGTTCGCGTTCGGCGAGCGGCCACAGAATGCGCTGCGTCGGACTTGCGTCGGGCACGCCTTCAATCGCAAAGTGGCGACAGAACACCCGTTTGACGTTGCCATCGAGAATCGCATCGCGTTGACCGTGTGCAAAGACGCGAATGGCGGCTGCCGTGGTGCGACCGATGCCCGGCAAGGCCACCAGCGCGTCGCGTTCGACCGGAAAGCTGCCGCCGTGTTGCTCGACGACGGCAATCGCGCACTGATGCAACAAGCGCGCACGGCGGTAATAGCCAAGTCCGCTCCACTGCGCCATGACTTGCTCGGTCGAGGCGGCAGCCAGCGCCTGCAGGCTTGGAAACGCGGCCAGAAAGCGTTCGAAGTACGGAATGACGGTAGCCACCTGGGTCTGCTGCAACATCACCTCGGACAACCAGACCCGATAGGCATCGCGCGGATCCTGCCAGGGCAGGTCGTGGCGGCCGTGGCGGTGCTGCCAGGCGACCAGCCGGGTCGCAAAGCTGCCACCACGGCGCGCAACGGGCGATGGCGAGGCATCCTGGGGGGCTTGGTGTTGCCTGGGTGACTGCTTAGCGGAGATATCCATGCACGCGCGATCGTCGGCTCAGCGCGCATTGTAGGGGCAACACGAGGCGCCCCTGCCGATGCCGTGCGGCGTGCCAGGCACGCGCTAGCTCAGGCCGGTTGCAGCTGATCGGCCGGATCGGCGTAACTGAGCAGTTGGCGCACCGGCGCGGCAACCGCCTCGCAGGCAGCCAGCCGGCTTTCGGCCGACTTCTGATTGCCCTCGATTTCGGCAATCTTGTCATCGAGGCTTTCGTTGGCTTCAAGGACCCGCTTGACCGAATCGAGACGCTTTTTAAGTTGCGCCTGATGCTCGCGAACCTGGCCTTCAATAGGTGCCATCACCGAGCGCAGCCAGCCCTGAATTTCCTTGGCGGCGGCCTTGTAGACGTCTTTGATGCGCACCGCGATGGTTTCAAAGAAACGCCGCATCAGAGCCCAGCGCTCGGTGGTCATCATGGTGGTCGGGCCGAACTGACTGCGGCGAACCGCATCAAGGCGCTCGACCTCACGCTTGAAGCGATCCATCGAAAACAACACGGGGCTGCCCAGATTCAGGCCATGCTCGGCACTGAAGCTGCGATACATCGCACCCATCATCGTGCAGATTTCGCCAATCACCCCTTCGGATTCTTCGATGTCACCGCGAATGCGGTGAAACAAATGATTCATGCCCTCGTGCAGCCCCAGGGACAGCTTGGAGGCGCGCATCATGTCGCGTGACTCGCGCACGTGGCGCTTGAGGCGGTCGGTGCCGGTCGTGGCCAGCAAAGCCGACGAATGGCGGGCAAACACCGACCGCAAGCCCTGCAACTGGCGCAGGCTCTGATCGAATTCTTCGCGCTCGGTGCGGATGCGCGTAGCCATCACGCCCATCTTGTCGCGGTTTTTTCCGCGCAGACTGCCCAGCTCGAAAGCCTGCTCGGCGGCGTTGCGGCGCTGCGCCTTGAGCAGACTCATGACCTGCCCGGCCACGGCCTCGAACTCTCGCTCGACATGCTCGCCAACGATACGGCGCTGCTGCGGCACCAGATCTTCGGACAGCGTTTGTTCCAGCGCCAGCAGGCCACTGCGGGCCAGCAACGGACCGTCGTTATGCACTCTGGCGACCAGCCCTTTCTGCGCCGACACCGGGAACACGCGCTCAGGCTCGATGCGCAAGGTATCGGCGACCCGGCGGACCTGGCCGTCGATTTCTTCCTGAATTTCGTCCGGGGTTTTCAGTTCGTCCCAGAGACCGTCGATCTTGTTGAGCACCGCCAGCCGGCCCGTGCTGTGAGTAGCACTGATGTGTTCGCGCCAGACGTCGATATCGGAGCGGGTCACGCCGGCATCGGCGGCCAGCACAAACAGCACCGCATCTGCATTGGGGATGGTGTTGATGGTCAGCTCGGGCTCGTTACCAATGGCATTGAGGCCCGGGGTGTCGATGATGGTCAGACCGGATTTGAGCAAGGGGTGCGGCAGATTGACCAGCGCATAACGCCAGCGGGGCACGTCAACCGTGCCGTCGGCGTTTTGCTCCAGACCGATGGCCGGATCGTCGGCGCCGACAAAAAAGCCCAGTTCGGCGGCCCGTTCGGGCGAAACCTGATCAACATCGCGCACCGCACTGAAGGCGTTTTTGAGCTCGCCGGCATTGTTGGCCTGAAATGAAACCGCCTGCCAGTCGGTCAGATCTTCGCGCCAGACCGCAATCGGCCGGTCGTCGAGCCGGGACTCCATGGGCAGCAGATAGATGCCGGTGGGCACGTTTTCGTCCCAGAACAATTCGGTCGGACACATCGTCGTGCGCCCGGCCGAACTGGGCACGATCCTCTGGCCCTGGTCGGCAAAGAACAGCGCGTTGATCAGCTCGGACTTGCCGCGCGAGAACTCGGCCACGAAGGCAATTGAGACGGCGCTGCGTCCCAAACGACCTTGAATACGATCAACTCGCTCAAGCATGGCCGAATCGGCCAGCCCTGATTCGGCCAGCCACTCACGGAAGTCGGTAACTGCGCGACTGAGATCGCCCTGCCAACCACCTAATTCGGCAATGGTCTTATCAAGAACACCCATTCAAGCACCCATAAAACAATCTGCCTGCCGTCGCCCGCATGGCGGATAACTGTCAGAGGCCAGCTCAAGATCAATCGGAAAATCTAGCACAGACCATGGCGAGCCCACGGTCGTCTGCTGGATTATGGCGTGCGTCCGCCCATTCGTAACAATTCCGGTCGCCAGGACGGACGAATGGCCGTCAGGGCAAGTCAGGCGGGCGCGGTTGGCGCACTGCGGCCGCCATTCGTAACAAAGCCATGTACGACCCGCAAACGGGCGGGCGTCGCGCTAACTCTGACAGG
>CAXBNM010000362.1:0-4322 GCA_963976885.1 uncultured Burkholderiaceae bacterium | reverse complement strand
CCGAACAATCCCTATCTGCCGCATGCACAGTCGGCAAACCGCGTGATTTATACCGGAACACACGACAATGATACGGCGGTCGGGTGGTGGCAAACCGCCAGCCGGGCGGAGCGAAGGAAATGTCGGTCCTACCTGAATTTTCGCTCCCAGGATATTCATCGCGTGTTGTGCCGCGCCGCCGCTGCCAGTGTCTGTAACCTTGCCATTATCCCAATGCAGGACCTGCTCGGGCTGGGCACGCAGGCCAGAATGAATCATCCCGGACATGCGTCAGACCAGTGGCAATGGCGCTTTGACTGGGCATCCCTGACGGCAAGCGACAGCCGGTTCCTGCGAGACATGACGTCATTGTACGGTCGGGCCGCACCCGATACTGACCGCAACCATGGAGCGTTATCGCAAGTTCCGCCAGCCTGACTACAAATAGCATGCACGGGCACAAAGCTTGCTCTGACAGCGGAACAGTATCAACTCCAATGTGGATTACCCATGGCCTCGACTGATAATTTCGCCCCACCCGAGTTTGTTACGTTGTCGCAGCCCGATCGTTCCATTGAAACCATGGCTCGCTGGGCCGAATGTGACGCCAGTTCGCCGCTTATCAAAGCGCCATCGGCCCTCGTCCAGCTCGTCTGGCTGACTTGTGTAAATGCCGGCATGGTAGATCTGACCAGTCCCCAGATTGATGGGACGGCGCAAGCGAGCCTGCAGGGGTGGAGACCGCCCCGAGCCTGCAAAAGCATTTTCAACCTTCGCGGCGGATCCATTGGGTTGTCGATTGATCCGGCAGCCAGAAGCATCGTTTTCTGGATGTCGATGCCGAGCCTGTCCGGGATTGAAATCAATTGTGTGGATCAATTGCTGAGTCGTATTTCCGAACTGGTTAACGTCGCCCCACAGTTGCAGCGTCGTTTCAGTGCGCCGCATCAGTTGTCGGACAGACGCGCACCGCCACGACAACCAGTCAACAGGCCGACAACTCCGGTCGTTCCGATGCTCAGCTTTCAGGGTCGCTTACAAGAGGAACTGGAGTCCGTGCACTGACTGGTTTCAAATCCGGGCAACCGGTATGGCTGGCAACCGAGATGACAGACAACCGGTCAGAAGGAACATCTTCCGATTGCCTTGTCATTGTGAAGCACTCTGTCCAAGCCAAGTCCAGCCGACGGTACGTCGGACATCTCTTGCAACGCTATCAGCCTAATTGACGGTAGACAGTTGCTTGGGGTCGGCCAGCTGATTGCGTGGCTCGCCGGTCATTTCCAAAAGACCGACGCGAAAACGCAGATCATCGGGTTGCAAGGCAACTGTCCGAACATGGCGTTGACTGATGTACCAGATTTCTTCGCGGTCGTTCGACAGAATCAACCAACACTCCCCTGACTCCGACGGGTTGTAGATCCCCAGCACCCTGTAAGCCTGATGATCTGAAAAGCCATGGCTCAACGGCTTGGGGTGAGGTCCCTTGCCTAGTTCAACCATGCGTACAAACAAACCTTTTTCGTAATTCAGGGACATGACGACACCACGTAGTTGAGAAGTTGAAACGTCGCGCGTGACGCGCAACCTTGCGGAGCAAATTCAGCACCGGCCAGGAAGCACTTGAGCAAAGCCTGTGCCTGCCGTTCCCAGCGATGACGCGACGGCGGGCACAACCATTGCCTGTACAGAGTGAAATTGAAACCTTACTGCGATCAACCTTGGCAGGAGGCCGAGCTTCAAGGCCGGTCCTGCAACGAAAGGAGAACGATATGAACAAGAGCAACCAGACGCCACATGCCGGTATGGCCAGCCCCGAAGACAACAGCCGCTCTGCCGCATCAAAGATCAAGACAGGCATCGAGCACGTCGCGGACGAGGGCCGTGGTCTGATGCAGAGCGCCAAGGAAAAGGCAATCGAGTTCGGCTCGGAACAAGCTGAGGCGACCAGCGGGCTGGCCGCTGACAATGTTGAATCAGTTGGCAGCGCGCTCAATTCCTTCGCCGACTCGCTTCGCGAAGGCGACCAGGAAACCCTTGCCAATTACGCGACTCGAATAGCTGATACCGTCAATGACGTAGCGACTGGATTACGCGAACGCAGCATCGACACCATGATCTCCGACGTCAACCGATTGGCTCGGCGGAACCCGGGCGCATTTCTGATCGGCAGTGTGGCCGCAGGTTTTGTGCTGTCGCGGTTTCTTCGCGCTACCGGCGAGCGTGAGTTACGACCCTCCACCACCCCGTCGGAGTCCGGAAATTCAGCCCCGTACCCCTTTCCGACCAGTGCAAGCATGGGGGCCGCGGATTCTTCACCGCAGCAGGCTTCTTCTGGTGCGACGACGCCAGGAAGTGGCGGTGCGATGGCACCCAGTGGCGCCGATACGCCGCACACCGCTACCTAGCGCTCCGGTTCGAGCGCCAAACCTGCATGACTCGGAGCGGCGACGGCGTGATGATGCCGCTCATCTGGCGCACCTGCCCATTGCACGAATTGACATTGCCACGCACGAACATCCGATGTCAGGGCGCCGATGGCTCTTGTCACTGATCGGCATCCTTGTCACCTGCCGCTGAATCCGACTTCATTCCCAGCGCATTTTCCACACGCACCAACGCCGCCAGAATCAATACACCGATCACACAAGTGGCAAGACTGATGGCCCAGAATCCAAGACCGGCGGCCAGACCGATGGACGCTGCCAGCCACATGCTTGCCCCCGTGGTTGCTCCTTTGATTCGCCCTCCTGAGAACACCATCACGCCGGCGGCCAGCAAGGCCACCCCGGCCGTTACTGCTTCGACCAGACGTATCGGGTCCATGCGAACCGCATCATTGTGCTCACCAGGAAAACTTTTCATCAGTGCGATCATGATCAGCGCATAAGAGCATGCGGTGATGCCGATGATCATGCAGGTGCGCAAGCCCGCCGTGCCTACCTTGTTGACCTCGCGCTCGTAGCCGATTGCGCCCGCCAGAATGGCCGTGCCACCGAGTCGGAGCAGGACGTCGGCCCAGCCGAGACCCGCCGGATTCATCAGATCTTCAATCATTGTCTTGACGCCAGTCGATGATGGAGACTCAGGCAGCGGCATAGACCGTTCCCAACCTGTGGTTGCATTGCCAGCGCGTCCCTTTCGTTTTCGGGCCCGCGCATCGACGCACTACCGCGCATAACAGGGCTCTCGTACAGCTCGCGGGACGAGGCAGGCGCGAAACTTCGATTATGCTTGCCATATGCCGTCATCCATTGCCGATACCTTCCGCGAGACGCTTGCCAGTACCAACGGGTTTCTGGTTGGCGGTGCAGTGGGTGCGGGGATGACCGCTCAAGCCGCGCAGGCGGGCGGCGCCGATTTCCTGCTGGCACTGACTGCCGGGCGCATGCGCGTCATGGGTGCCGCATCGGTCGCAGGCAATTTGCCCATTTACGACAGCAACCGGCTGGTCGATTCATTTGCTTACAGCGAAATCCTGAGTCAGTGCGAAATTCCGGTCTTTCTGGGCGCCTGCGCCCTCGACCCCCGAATGGATCTTGCCGCCCGCGCAGCCAACGCCGCCCAGGCCGGTTTCCATGGCATGGTCAACTGGCCGACCTCGGTTTTATACCCACGTGCGCTGCAACAAGTTCTCGACAAGGCTGGCAATGGCTTCTCGCGTGAGGTCGCCATGTTGCTGGAGGCCCGGCGCCACGGTCTGGCAACGCTGATGTATGTTGCTACGCTGGAGCAGGCCTTGCGGGCGATCAACGCCGGACTGGAAATGATTTGTCTCAATTTCGGCTGGAGTCCGGGCGGAAAATCGGGGGTCAGCACGCGGTTGGATCTGCCGGAAGTCGCAATGCAGGTACAGGCAATCTCGCGGGCGGTTCGGCGCTCGAATCCGCGCTGCCTCATTCTGGTCGAGGGCGGCCCTCTCGAAACAGCCGAGCAAGTCGGTGCCATCCTGCGCGATACGCCTATTGACGGCTACGTGGGCGGCTCCACGCTCGAGCGGCTGCCTATCGAAGATTCCGTAGCCGCACGCACGGTCGCCTTCAAATCGACCGCCAAGCAATTGGCGCAGGAAAAACGTGGCTCTCTTGATCTCGAACAATGGGCCAGCAAACGTGGTTTGGTCGGCTCCAGTGAAGCAAGCATCAATGTCTTTGCGCAGATTCGGCGCAATGCCGAGCAAGCCCATCCGGTGCTGCTGTGGGGAGAAGACGGCACACCGATGTTGGCACTGGCAACTGCATTACTTGATGAAGCAGATCGCCAGGACACCTCAGTGGTGGCCTTGCGCGCCCGGCAACTGACCTCTATCCAGATTGAACACAGTTTGTTTGGCAGCGATACTG
>CAXBNM010000361.1:0-4324 GCA_963976885.1 uncultured Burkholderiaceae bacterium | reverse complement strand
AGCGGTGGCCGCTTCTGCCGTCGGCACCACCGTGCCCGCCGTATCAAACCCGTTCGGTGCCGCCACGCCATTGAAAACCGGGATGAATATATCGGTCGCCAGGCCCTCCTCGACCACCTGATCCAACCCTTGATTGCTGACGCGTATCGATCCGATCTGCAGGGACATCGGGCGCTGCGCCTGATTGGCCGCGGTCACCTCCCAGGTTGCCACCTCTCTGCGCTGGGCTCTGGCGTTGACATTGACAAGCAGGTGAACCTCGACCCGAATCCTGTGCAGCAAGTCGGCCGGCACGGGACTTTTTATGAAGCTGACGGGACCGGCCAGATCGGCCGCTGACGGCGCGGCACCCAGCACGGGATCGAGGCGCGTCCAGGGGTCTGAAGGCAATTCCCGATATTCAACCCAGTAGTGGGTTGCCATATCGCGCGCCTGGCGCGATTGCAGTTCGGTGGCAATGAGCGCCATGGCCTCGGGTCCGAGTGACTGGGTCAATTCACGCGCAATGGAATTGGCGTTGTCGAACGCCGGCAGTTCGTTGATTGCGGGCGGCATGCGGGTCTGAGCGGTTTCCACAATCGGCAAGCTATTCAAGCCCGGTATGGCCGCCACGCCATCAAAAACAAGTGCTCTGGTGCTGGCGTCAGACCTGATTCGGGTTGGCGGTGGCGCCGTGCGCGTCAGCGCCGCTGCCAGCCGCTCAACAACAGCCGGCCCTACCTGCGCCGACGCAATGCGTGCGGTCAACCCGGCCTCCTGCAGCAAGCTCGCCATCAACACCGACTGGTCCAGCGCATTGCCCGCCCCGGCTGTCAACGAGCCCAAAGCGCCGCGCAACAGGCCCGGATACACCTCATAGGCAATTTGTTCATGAACAAACCTGCCGATCTGCTCGGCTTCGAAATCCAGCGATTCGCCCAGGGCGTCAATATCGAAGTCGGAACGGTTCAATCGCTCACGGTAGGCATCGACCAGTTCACCCATGCGGGCGGCGGCATCATCCCATGCCTTGATTTGCGCAGGGGTGGCCTCAGGCGTTGGCGCGTTGGTTTCGGCGGCGACACCGCTTTGCGCGATAGCGCCGCGCGGTGCGCTCGCCCACATGCAGGCAATGAGGGCAAACGTGAGGAAGACATCAGAGAATCGCAATCGAGCCATGAGTGGTTCCGAAACTCCCGTCGTCAGCGTCTCTGCTGATCGAGGGCTATGTCCGTCAGTTGCTGACTACGGATAGTCACCGACGTCCCGTCAAGTGGGCCGTGATCGGCAAGCAACTGATAGTCGCCCGGCGCCAGTGACAAAGCCTCACCAACTCGGCCTCGAATCAACGGGCCGCCGTCTTTGGGTTGCACGGAATACCGATTCGAGACTGCCAACACCAGAGATTCGGTCAGGGTGTCACTGTCGGCGGCGTCAAAGTACTCGCCGTTGCCCATGGCCGCCCATGCGGCAAATTGCTGCTTCAGCGGTTCGTTGTCGATGGCGAAACCGACAATCTGCACCTTGATATCCAATCCACCCGCTCGCAGATCCTCGATCGCCTTGGTGACGTCACCATCGCAGGTCTCTTCGCCATCGGTGACCAGCACGATAACCTTGGGTCCTGAGTGGGCAGCAAGATCGCTGGCCGCGGCACTCAGACTGGCTGCGATTGCCGTGCGGGCGAGATTGGCAACCGGTGTCTTGTTGATGGCGGCGATAGCCTTCTTACGGTTCAGTTTGCCAAGCCGGATGATCGCCTTGGTCTCGCAGGCGTCACGCTTGAGCCCAAAGGCTCGATAGCTGAATTTCACACCATCGGGCAAGCCGTTACTGATCAGCTCATGCAGGCTGGTCCGCGCCACTTCAATACGCCGCTTCTTATTGCCGGGCATGCGCTTGAGCATGCTTCCTGACGCATCGAGCACCAAGGAAACAGCCGGGCTCTGTTGCTTCTTGTACGCCTCGCTGTAAGTAACCCGCAGAGAGCCCGGAGCCATCTCGGAAGGCTTCATCGCACGCCCTTCGGCCATCGACAGCCGGTACGGCTTATCTGCATTCAGGTAGGCCATCGCCTGATTGAGCGCCTCTTCGGCATCGTCCGAATAACTGAGCCGGCGGAACTCTCCATTGGTGGCAGCGGCAACCGCGCGCATCCGGTTGGCCGAACGCCGGGTATCCGGGCAGCCGAACACCCCGGGGCAGGCCACATACATTGACCAGAAGCGCAGGGGCTGATGCTCAAGCACATCGGGATACCAGTAATCGTCAGCGTCGCTGAAAATGGCTCCCGTTGCCAGGCCAACCATCAATTTGGCGCCATCGACCGGCGCCATCACATCGGCAACCTCCTGCATGGCTCTGGCAAAGCTGCTGGTGCCTGCCTGCCCCGCCGGCTTGCTGTTCAATGATTTGATAATGGCCTGACGCCCACGCACGAACTCATCAGCGCCTGCGTAAGGAGACCGCTGCGGCAACTGCAAGCCGTCGGCTTCGTCGTTGAGCAGTGATGCCCATTCGCGGAAGGTGCGCCTGATGGCCAGATCCCGGGCCCGCACGCTGCCGACATTCTCCGTACGTAAAGACAGATGTCGTGCGGGCACGGTCACCGTCGCGTAGTAAGTGGTGCCGGGCTGAAGAGTCGCGGCGTAGACCTTCATGTCCTGCCTTTTCGCATCAAACACAGTACCGGCCACAGGATTGCCATCGCGGTCGACCGCAGGCACCATCAAAACCCGTACCGGCAGGACGCCACCGCGCTCATCCACAATGCTGAGCGCGGTCTGGCGCAAATCGTTACCACCATCGAGCGCGAAAACGATCTCGCGCACGCTCGCGGCCGGCTCTCCGAGCTTTATCCAGTCTGCGTGCTCGTTGCCGTACCGCGCACTCGATACCAGGGTTTCGCCAGCACGCAGGACGGGCGCATCGTCAGGCCCGCTACCGCCCTGTTTGCTGACTCTTCCAACCTCACTGGGATGAAACCACTCATAGGCACCGCGGCGATCATCTTCATCCCACAAGCCGGCCACTGGCAGATACTGCGCACCGGCAGCGGCTTCGAAAATCCGCACTTCGGCCGGCGCCACGCGATGATGTTCAGACGGATCAATTTCAAACCGGACAAAGCGCGCCCAACGCGGCGTTTCGAGAGTCAGGCTTGAAGCTTCGTCAACACTGTCGGGACGAAGCAGTTCGCCCACAGGTTCGAAGCCATTGATGTGGTCCGCGGCGATTGATACCCGGATCGGTTGCGACGACTCGGCTCGGTCGCTTGCATCGCGAACCCATTCGAGTTTTTCGATCAACGCCTTGCGATTGCTGGCAAAGCCGAGGATCCAATACCGCGGTTTGGCGGTGTCGCCCTTGTCGCGACTGATGCGCTTGATGTTCGCGGCGCGGCCGGGGTCCGTCAGCGACAACGGGTTGGAAACACCCCGTGCCGCGACTACATGGCCGCCCCACTTCAAGTCAGCGACGTTGACGGGCGCCATGCCATCAGGCAGATAACCGGGCTGGCCGATGGCCATGAACTCATTGAAAAACAAGCGCCGGTACTTGTCGAAACTACGCTGCAGATGCAAACGGACAAAACGCGTCTTGACCAGTTCAGGCAGCACCAGATATTGCCGCTCCATGATGCTTTCGAATCGCCAGCGCAGTGGCTCGGACCAGCGCTGCCCATCGAGCGACGTCATCACATGCGCCGAGTGGATCCAGTCACCGACCCCGGCAACGGAGCGCAGACTCATCACGAAGCCGACCAGCGGCACGGGCTCATCACCCGTGAGTTCAAACACGATGTCATCGCCTTGGAGCCCACCGCCGCTTTCCAGGGGGGCCTGACCATCGTGCGTGGAATCCTGCCATAACTTCTTGCCTGCCTTGTGTGCCGGCTTGCCATCAATCGAAACGATACGCCCGCCACGCCGCACATCGAGAAAATTGATACCACCGACCAACTCATCAGGGGTATGTCTGACACGGACCGCCTCAGCAGCATCCGCGGGCGAATGGCTGACCTGCACTGGCGCGCTGGCAACGGTACGGCTTACCCGACCATCGTCCATTTCGATCAGGACACGTGGCGATGTCAGGGTTGATGCGAAAGGGGCCACCAGAACGGTGAAATCCACACGCCGCGTCTGCCCGGCCGCCACCGTCAACTCGGACGGTAGATCGGCGACGCGCCAACCCCGGCCTGTCACCCGTCCCCGCAGGTCAAGATCGACGGGTTCTGAACCATCGTTGGTAACGGCCAACGACCCCTCGAGACGTTGGCCGCCGGGCAGATAGCCGGCGACCACGGAAACAGGCAGTGTCGGCGCGGTACCGACCCAGCTTG
>CAXBNM010000360.1:0-4372 GCA_963976885.1 uncultured Burkholderiaceae bacterium | reverse complement strand
CGTGAATCTCGCGGCCCATGGCATCAGCAGGAATCGTCAGCGAAGCATTCGCCGACGACGCGGCGCTGATGGCAATCGTGTTGTTGGTATACGGGTTGTCGCCGGCATCACGGTAGTGATACCACGCATAGGCCAATGCGTTGCCATCCGGATCGGAGGCCGACACACTGAGTGTCACCCGCTGACCGGGTGCCACCTCGCGTCGCGCAGCGCCCTGAGCGCTCACCACAGGTGCATGGTTGGCCTGGTTGTAGCTGCCATGCAGTGCCCAGTCCATCCGGGCGCCAAAGTCGCTCTGCAGGTCGGGAATCCAGCGCCAGAAGCCTTTACCCCGGTTGCCATCATCATAGGCATCGGCCCAGAACTTCACGCCCACCGAACGCATGCGTCCGCCCCAGCCACCCCAGGTCGGGTTTTCATAGGCGCGCAAACCGTTATTGAGCACATGAAAAAAGGACAGCGAATCACCTTCCGAGTTCGTGTAGTGATAAGCCTGACCGAGACTGCCGTGGCCCGTCACATTGCTGCCATACCACGACGCCTGCATTTCATAGGAGTTGTAGTTCGGGTTCACCGCGTCGGCATACTGGCCACCGGCCACGCCCATATTCCGGCCCGGATGCACGCCATCGCCCAGATAGGCAAACAACCACGGCTGCACCACCGGCTGCACGATCTGCAGGTTCGGGAAATTGTGTTGCAGCCATTCCGAGTTCTTCCCGGTCAGGCCGAAGGTTGGCGCGCCATAGGGGAACGCATGTTCCTGCTCAACCACCGCGTAGATCCGCGCCTTGCTGATCGCGTAATCGAGCTGGCTTTGTGAGTACGAGGCGCGCAACCGGTAGAAGGCCTGCGCAATTGTGCTCAGACCACCCCAGGCCTGCAACCAGACCCGGCGCGAGTCGCCATCGAGCAAGGTGCGCACGATCAGGTCCGAGCCCTCGGTGTCCCAGCCCTCGCCCACGGCGCCATTGTCGTAAACCGGTCCGAAGCCACCGTTGGGGGCGCCGCGGTTGCCGTTACGTATCACCGCCCGCAACTGCGCACCACTGGGCCAGCCACTGGCATGTACGTTCAGGTTGCTCAGGTTGCCTTCATAGCTGCTGATGCTTTGTTCGATCCAACCGTTGCCGCGCTGATGGCTGTCCACCGGGGCGAGCGCACTGTGATGGAACTGAGAGTTCGTGTAGATCAGTCCGGCAATATCAAGCTCATTGGCGTAGACCAGCAAACGGATCATCGACGCGCGATCGTCATGCTCGCCATCGGTGGTGACAATGATTCTTTCCTTGGCAAATGCAGTGCTCAACACAAGACCCGCGCACACTACCGCCAGTCGGGCTAACAGCCGACCTTTCATACTCGCTCCCCATCATTTCAAACTGAACTACGTTGCAACCAGAAGTTGCATGGACCGAGCACTATCTAGGTTTTGCCGTTATCCAGGTGTAACTGAATTCGACATCATGTTTCGGGCAGGGCTATTTCTGCTGCGCCCCTGCCCGGCCGCCGGCGGCCTCCGGACCGTTGGAGACCACCTGCCCGGTCGGGCCCGCCAGCGCCCCCGACTCGCAATGACCGGCCTGATCGTCGAAGAAAAAGTCGGGTTCGAAGGCGCTCAGAAACGGGCCTTTGGGCAGGCCACCGAGAAACATCGCCTCATCGACCTCAATACCCCAGTGATCGAGGGTGCGGATGGCCCGCTCATGAGCCGGCGCGCTACGGGCCGTGACCAGCGCGGTGCGAATGCGCATCGGGCTGCGTGATTCGCTCAGACGCAGGCGATGCAAGGCCTCAAGCAGGGGTTTGAAAGGCCCGGGCGGCAACGGCGAGGCCACGTGGGCCGTCTCCCAGGCCTGAAACGCATCAAGCCCGTCACGCTGGAATACCTGCTCCGATTCGTCCGAAAAAAGGACTGCGTCACCATCGAAGGCGATGCGGATTTCGTCGGGATGCGACTCGGACGCCTGCACCGATTGCGGGAAAACGCGGGCCGCGGCAAAGCCCCGGTCAACCGCCTCGCGAACGTCCTGATCGTTGGCCGACAGGAACAACTTGGCGTTGAGCGGCTTCAGATAAGGCCACGGATTACGCCCCCGCGTGAACACGCCGCGCTGCAGACGTAATCCTGCCATATCAGCGGATCGGAACACGCGCAAGCCACTGACCGGGTCGTTGCGCGAAACCACCACCACTTCAATCTGCCGCTCGTGCTCGGGCAATTCGACCGGATCGAACGCGAGCAACTTGCGCACCAGTGCATAGGCCACGCCGGGCCGCGCCGGCGCGTCGAGCCGCTCACGTTGCAAGGCCATGTAGGCCCGGTCATCGTCACGCTCGAACACCGTGTTCTCTTCTTCGAAATCGAACACCGCCCGCGAGGAAATTGCCACTACCAGCTTGCCGTCTAGAGATACCGCCATGGTTATGAACCCAGGTGATGTCCGGCCGGTTGATAATCGGACCGAAAGGATAATGTCAGGCTGTTATCGTACCCGCAGCCGTGCGCCGGCAGGCGCCTTCAGCCCTCAGGACGAACCATGACCTCACAATCGCGCTTTCAACACTTCGACCGCCTCCAGGCGGCCTGTCAGAACCAGCCGCCGCTGCCCACCGCGGTCGCCTGTCCGAACAACGCGCCGTCGCTGGCCGGCGTGCTCGAAGCGGTCGAAGCGGGGCTGATCGCCCCGATTCTGGTCGGCGAACCCGACCGGATTCACGCGGCCGCCACCACGCTGGGCATAGCCACCGACCGCTTTCCGATCGTGGCCGCCACCAACGAGGCCGAAGCCGCGGCCCGCGCCGTTGAACAAGTCCACGCCGGCAAGGCCGCCGCCGTCATGAAGGGCAACCTGCACTCCGATGTATTGCTCGGCGCGGTCGTCAAACGGGCCACGGGCCTGCGCACCGACACCCGGCTCAGCCATATCTTTGTCACCGACATGCCGGGCTTCGATCGGCTGGTGGCCATTACCGACGGCGCCCTGAATATTGCGCCCGACATCAACAGCCGGGCCGACATCATTGAAAACGCCGGCCTGCTGGCCCGCGCCTACGGCGTCGCCATTCCCAAAGTTGCGGTGCTCAGCGCGATCGAAACCGTCAACCCGGCCATTCAATCCTCGGCCGATGCCGCCGAAATTGCCGCGCTGACCATGCAGGGCCGCTTCAAGGGGCTGCAGGTTGATGGTCCGCTGGCGATGGATAACGCGATCAGTGCCGAGGCCGCAAAAATCAAGGGCATCGATTCGCCAGTGGCCGGCCATGCCGACGTGCTGGCGGTGCCAACCATCGAGTGCGGCAACATGGTGGTCAAGGCACTGACCTTCATCGCCGGGGCCGAATCGGCCGGCATCATCATGGGCGCCCAGGTGCCGGTCATGCTGACCAGCCGGGCCGACAGCCCACTGGCGCGGCGCATTTCATGCGTGCTGGCGGTGCTGGTCGCCCACTACAACCAGACCGGCAAGTCGTTGCTGGCCAGCTAGGCACAAGCGGCTGATGCAGCCGCCAACACGCACAGGCCCTACAATAGTCGGCTTCTCCAAAATCGAGTGTCAACATGGGCCTTAAGTGTGGAATCGTCGGACTGCCGAACGTAGGCAAGTCCACCCTGTTCAATGCGCTGACCAAAGCGGGCATTGCCGCAGAGAACTATCCGTTTTGCACGATCGAGCCCAACGTGGGCATCGTCGAAGTGCCCGACCCGCGGCTCGAAGCGCTGGCCGAGATCGTCAAGCCCGAGCGGGTGCTGCCGGCCGCCGTCGAGTTCGTCGACATTGCCGGCCTGGTCGCCGGCGCCTCCAAGGGTGAAGGCCTGGGCAACCAGTTTCTGGCCCACATCCGCGAGTGCGACGCGATTGCCCATGTGGTGCGTTGCTTCGAGGACGGCAACGTCGTACACGTCAACGGCGGCGTCGACCCGCTGGCCGACATCGAAATCATCAACACCGAGCTGGCGCTGGCCGACATGGCGACCGCCGAAAAAGCCCATGCCCGCTACATCAAGCCGGCCCGCGCCGGCGACAAGGAAGCGCGCCGCATCTGCGACATGCTGGAGAAAGTGCTGGCGGTGCTCAACGAGGCGCGCCCGGTGCGCTCGATGGATCTGAGCAAGGAAGAAAAAGAAATGCTGGTGCCGCTGTGCTTGATCACGGCCAAGCCGGCGATGTACATCGCCAACATCCCCGACACCAAAGACGTCGACAATCCGCATCTGGTCAAGGTCAATGAACTGGCCGCCTCGGAAAACGCCATTGTCGTGCCGGTCAGCGCCGCGCTCGAGGCACAGATTGCCGAACTCGACGACGAAGACAAGAGCATGTTCCTGGAAGACATGGGCATGGAAGAAGCCGGTCTGGACCGGGTGATT
>CAXBNM010000359.1:0-4383 GCA_963976885.1 uncultured Burkholderiaceae bacterium | reverse complement strand
TCTGCTTTTCCATCCGTTCGCGCATGTCCTGGTTGAGCGCTTCGCGCCGATCCCGCCCTGGGAACGCTGAGCAGCACCGCGGGGTAGCGCCCATCAACAGGCTCGCACGGCCATTGTTTTCTCGTGCAACAAAAACAGAAAGGAGACAAGCATCATGCAAGACAACGCCATCAAAGAAGCCTGCCTGGCCGGTGAATCCGTCGCCGGCGCGATGGTCTTCGAGTTTTTCTCGCCCGGCATGGCAACCATTCTGAGTAACAGCGGCTGTCGCTTCGTGCTCTACGACATGGAGCACACCGGCATCAGTCTGGAAACCATCCGCACAATGTTTGCCACCTGTCGCGGTCTGCCGATCGAACCGATGGTGCGGGTGCCGCGCGGGGAGTATGCGTTTCTGGCTCGCGCCCTGGATATCGGCGCGCGCGGCGTGATGATTCCGATGGTCGAGTCGGCCGAACAGGCGCAGCGCATCTGCGAGGCTTGTTACTACCCACCCAAGGGCCGACGCGGCGCGGCCTTCAGTTTCGCGCATGACGATTATCAAGCCGGTTCCGTCCCGGACAAAATGATCAAGGCCAACCAGCGCACGATGGTGATTGCCCAGATCGAAACCGAGCGCGGCCTGGACAACGTGGAGGCCATTGCCGCTGTACCCGGCATCGACGCACTCTGGCTCGGGCATTCTGATCTGTCCAACTTCATGGGCATTCCCAATCAGTTCGATCACCCCGACTTTGACGCCGCGATGATCCGCATCGCACAGGTGGCGCGCGCTCACGGCAAGGCGGCCGGCTTCATGGCCAGCAGTACCGCGTGGGTCGAGCGGGCCAAGGCCAGCGGCTACAACATGATTGCCGCCGGCACCGATGTCGGCTTTGTCGCCGCCGGCGCCCGCACGCTCGTCGAGGCCATCCAATGAGCAAATTCCGCATCGGCCTGACCCGTGACCTGCTCACCCCCGACGGCTCGCCATCGTTCGGCACCGGTCCGCTGGCAATTCTCGATGCCGCCGCGGGGGTTGAATGGGAATACCTGCCCGACGTCATCAGCGAAATCACTCCCGACATCGCCGCCACCTACGACGGCTTGTATGTGAACTCGCCACGCGTGACAGCCGCCTCGCTGGCACGCGACGACTGCCGGGTGCGCATCATCGCCCGCCACGGTGTCGGCTATGACAGCGTCGACATTGAAGCGGCCGGCGCCCGTGGCATCACCGTGACCAATACGCCGCTGGCGGTGCGCCGGCCGGTTGCGGTCGCCGCCCTGACCATGTTGTTTGCACTGGCCGGGCGCCTGTTTGCCAAAGACGCGCTGGTGCGCAGCAATCAATGGGATCAACGCACCGCGCACATGGGGCTCGGTCTGACCGGACGCACGCTTGGCGTGGTCGGCGCCGGCGGCATTGGTCAGGAGTTGCTGCGGCTGGCGGCGCCGTTCGGGCTCAGCTTGCTGGCCACCGACCCGCACACCCCACCGGCCACCCTCGACCAACTCGGTACCACCGGTGTGGCGCTTGATGAGTTGCTGACGCGCGCCGACTTCGTTGTCATCAGTTGCGTGCTTGACGCGCAAACGCACCACCTTATCAACGCGGACCGCCTGGCGCAGATGAAGCCAGACGCCTTCCTCATCAATCTGGCTCGCGGCCCGGTGGTTGATGAGCAAGCCCTCATTACAAGCCTGCAACGCGGCGACATTGCCGGCGCTGGCCTCGATGTGTTCGAGCAAGAGCCGATCGCCCCCGACAACCCCTTGCTGCAAATGGAGCAAGTCATCCTCACCCCGCACTCGCTGTGCTGGACGGATGAATGCTTTGACCAGATTGCCACCGAAGGGCTGCGCTGCCTGACCGATTTCGTCAGTGGCAACACACCTGGTTCGGTGGTCAATACACCGTGGCTGACCGGGGCAAACGCCCGCCGGTAGGGTCGCAGCACCCACCGGCCCCCTGCCGCCGGCGCACTAAGCGGACATTAAGCATGGCTGCGTATTGTGGCCCGCTGACAGGGGCGACATTCTTACCGGCAGCCGTCGCCCCGGTCCGGGCACAGCCTTTGCACCGGACTCTGCCTGAACACAGGGTGCGCACATGATGCAAAGCTTCGCCATTTCCGCCAATCTCGCCGGTCTGCTCAAACGTCGCGGCTGGCTCGCCTTTGGCTTCAGCCTCGATGGCCTGAAAAGAGTCTGGCAGGAGGAAGCCTTCCGGGTCGAGGCAGTACTGGCCGCCGTTCTGGTGCCCGTCGCAATGATGTTGCACCTCAGCCCGCTTGAGAAGGTCGCGCTGATCGGCGTGTTGTTGCTGGTGCTTGTCATCGAAACGCTCAATACTGCCGTTGAAGTGGCTATTGATCACATCTCTTACGAACGGCACCCGCTGGCCAAGCAGGCCAAGGATCTTGCCAGCGCAGCGGTATTGCTTACGCTGATACTGGCTTTGCTGACCTGGGTGGTACTGCTATGGTTCTGAAGCGTCAGTGCTGCCCTCATCGCGGTGGCCAGCCGTGAACCACCGCCGCCATCGCCGCTGGCCGACACTGCTTGCCGGTCTATGCCTGACCGCGCCCGCCGCGCCAAGCCTGGCACAGGACCAGCAAGCGTCCCGAATCGAACCGTCCAGTCGCAATTATCTTGATGTCGAGGTCGATGGGAGCCCGCCGGCAACGGAGCGCAGGCTGCAATACGCGCTCGGCGTAGCGCTGACCTCGGCTCCCGAATACGCCGGCTCAAACCGGCGTGGCTTGAGTCTCAAGCCCATTGCAGCCATTCGCTACGGACGCTTCAAGATCAGCTCTTCCGGCGGCAGCTCCATTCTGAATTACGGCGAAAGTGCCGACGTTGGCGGTTCGGGTGCCAGCGCCGACCTGATCGATCAGAAGCGCTTCAAGCTCAAACTCTCGGCCCGCATCGGCGGCGGGCGCGACACCGCCGACTCGGTCGACTTGGCCGGCCTGCCCGACATTGATCGAACCGTCTTTGCCCGGCTGTATGTGTCGTACGACCTGACCGAGCACCTGAATCTGAACAGCGGCCTGACTTTTGATCTGCTCGGTCACGGGAATGGCGCCACGCTGTCGGCCGGGCTGGGTTATACCGACCGCCTGAGCTCACGCACCGAATGGACGACCGGCATTGGCGTTGGCTGGGCAAATGCCACCCACATGCAATCCATGTTTGGCGTCCCGGCAAGCGCCGCCACCGCGCAACGCCCGGCCTATGAAACAGGCGCGGGCATCAAAGACATCGGCGTCGGCGTCGGCATCAAGACGGCCCTCAATGACAACTGGATTGCCTTTGCCAGCACCAGTTACGCACGCCTGCTGGGCGCCGCCGCTGACAGCCCGCTGACCACCGGCAATGGTGGCTTGTCGGCCACCATCGGCATCGGCTACCGCTGCTGCAAGACTCGCTAGCCAGCCAGACCCGCGCGTCATCAGTAGCCAGCCGCGCACGGGGCCGCCACGCCCGGCGGTTATAGTTCGTGCCTGATCGACCAACCCCGCGTTCCGATGCCGGCCCCTTATTCCCGCTCCCCCCAGAAGCTGCGCGACTGCGAAGGCAACGCCGACGGCATCGACAAGGAACTGTTTCTGGTCGAAGGTGACTCCGCCTCGGCCAGCGTGACCCGCGTGCGCAACCGCCAGCAGCAAGCGGTGCTGCCCATGCAAGGCAAGCCCCTCAACACAGCAAAAGCCAGCGTCAGCCGCATTCGCGCCAACCCCTGGTTCTGCGCGCTGGCGTCGGCACTTGGCGTAGCCCCGGCCCGCCCGGCCGCGCCCGAACAATTGCGCTACCGGCGCATCATGTTGCTGTTCGACCCGGATGCCGATGGCATTCATTGCGGCGCACTGATGCTGATGTACTTTCAGCGCTTCATGCCAGCCGCCTTTGCCAGCGGCCACATCTGGATGGTGCGCCCGCCCCTGTTGCGCATTACCGCGCCGGCACTGTCCGCACCGCTCTACGCCCGCTCGCAGGCCCACTATGAGCACATGATGGCGCGCCTGCAGGCCGAAGGCGTGCGTGAGCTGCAAACCTTGCGCTACCGCGGCCTGGGCAGTCTGGAAGAAAGCCTATTGATTGACACCTGCGTGGCCCCCGCAACCCGGCAGGCCGATCAGATGAGTCTGAGCGATGCGCAAATGGCAGCGCGGTACTTTGGCGGCGCACCGCCCTTGAGCGCCCCCTGAGCATTTGCCCGATCAGGCTATAGTCACGCGGATCATTCAATCGGCCAGGAGACAACGGCGTGCAAAACAAACAACAGGCGGTGGCAATCATTGGCGGTGGCGTCATGGGCGCCGGCATTGCGGCAATTTTCGGCGCCGGTGGCTGGCACGTGCACGTGATGAGCCCGACGCCGGCCACGCGAGAATCCCT
>CAXBNM010000358.1:0-4387 GCA_963976885.1 uncultured Burkholderiaceae bacterium | reverse complement strand
CGGGCTTGCGGCCGGGCCGGCTCATCAGCATGCGGCGGGCCGTTGCAAAGGCCTCGGGCAAGCTCAGTCCGTCACCGTGTCTGCTCTCGGTCAGCGCCAGATTTTCCGGCCAGTGAGCCTGGCCGAAAACGGCCGAGTCCGGCTCGATCATCACACCGGCATTGATCAGGCTGCCGCCGCCCAGGCCGTTGCCGACCATGGCGGTCATTCCCAGACCGGCGTGCCAGCACATCACACCGGCGCTGCGGCCGATCGTGCCCGGGCCATTGGGACGGTTGACCCGCGAGAAGGTCGGGAACATCGAGACATCGGAGGGGAACTCGCCGGGCAGGAATTCGGAGCCGCGTTCGAGTACGACGACCCGATATCCTTTGGCTGCCAGGCGCAATGCGGCCACCGCACCCCCGTAGCCGCTGCCCACCACGATGGCGTCGAAGCTGCGTTGCGCGTCAGTGGTGTGCGCTTGCTGCCAGCGACTCAGTCGCGTGGACAGCCGGCGGGTTGTTTCATCCATGCGTGCCGGTGGTTTCGGTGCCAACGCTGTCATCTGCCTTCGCATGGTGCAGCAAGGCGCTGATTTCAGCCTTGAGTTGATTGGTCTGCAGAGGCTTCTTGAGGCGTCGGACCTCAATCTTGTCGGGAATCATTTCGGGGCCGAGTTCATCGGCAGAGATTAACAGGCACGGCAATTTGAAAGAACCCCGATTGGCATACGCGCAAACATCGACGCCAAGTTCATTGTCGGGCAGCCGGTTGTCGGTAAGCAGCAGCGCGTAGTCGTCGGGATGCATCAGCTTGCGGCGCGCTTCGGGCGCGTCATGAACCACATCGACGGCAAAGCCCAGGTTGCTCAGATGTCGCTGCAGGGCTTCGGCAACGTCCGGATTGTCTTCGACCACCAGCAGGCGCTTGCCTTCCGACAGCTTGAGCCGACCGCGGTAATTGGTGCCGGCGTCGACCGGCGCCACCTCGCGGTAGCGGCCGGGACCGAATTCGGCACTGATTCGCGTGCCCTTGCCGGCGGTCGATTCCAGTTTGGGCTGCACGTCGAGCAGTTCGGACAAGCGCTTGACGATTGACAGGCCAAGACCGAGGCTGAAACTGCCGGCCGCACTGTTGCGTTCGGCCCGGAAATGCTCATCCCAGATGTTGCTCAAATCGGCGGCGTCGATGCCGCTGCCGGAATCCGAGACCGCAATGCTCAGCACGTTCTCGCGCAAACTGATGTCGAGCGCTACCTGTCCTTGTTGCGTGTACTTGACCGCATTGTCGAGCAAATTGCCGAGCCAGCGCTGAATATGAGAGGGATCGGCATACAAATAGCCGGGTACGCTGTTGACCTTGAAGGCCAACCCTTTGGCTTCTGCCTTGCCCGCAATGATCGTGCGCTGGTTCTCGACCAGATCGGCCAGTGAGATCCATTGCGGGTCGTTGTCAATCAGTGCGCGGTTGAGTTTGGACAAATCGAACAAGGTGTCGATCAGGCTGTTGATGTTGTCGCTGGAGCGACGAATCGCGCTGACCACCGGTACCAGCGACGGGTCAACCTGTGCGGCGCTGAGTTCTTCGGACATGAACGCAAGCGCGGCCGCGGGCTGCCGTAAATCGTGGCTGGCGGTAGCCAGAAATCGTGCCTTCTGGCGGTTGGCTTCTTCGGCCCGTTGCAGCGCAAGGTTACGCTCGACCCGCAACTCATAAGAGCTGCGCAACACGCCGTGCGCGTTTTTCACGGCGGCAAACAACACCAGCAGAAACAGGAAGTACAACGGCGGCACGATCAGCCCGCTCGAATGATCCTGCAACACCACGCCGATCGAGAAGCCGACAAAGATGGGCAGCGAAAAATTCATGAAGGTCGGCGGATGGACCGTGGTAGTCGCCACCGAGCCGGCCTGCAGGCCGAACAGAATCATTGCGGTCACCAAGGCGGTGGTGGGCGGAATGCTGGGCAACAGAATAAGCGCTGTCAGGCCAATCCAGACGCCGTGCACACTGGACATGATATTGACGGTGCGAATCGCCTGCAGTGCCTGCTCGGCGCTGACATCGGCCGGCAGACGATCGGGCCGGGTCATGGTCCAGCGGCCCATGTGCAACAAGATGGCGGTCAGCCCCAGTAAGATCAGTATCCAGCCCGACACATAACCATAACCAATGACCAGCAACACGGCCTGCGGCAGGATGGCGGTGGTTGCTCGGCGCATGTTGTCCAGGTATATCCGAGCCTGTAGTTCTTCCCAGGACTTCGCTTTCTCTAATGTCGCTATCATTTTCGATTGTCCGGCTGCTGGTCAGTGAGCTCACATCACCTGGTGGTCTTGTTACTTCTGTTGCCCGCGTAAGGGTACGGTTATTTGCCTCTGGAGGCTTGTGTGCGAATTGTCTGTCTCGATCTTGAAGGTGTGTTGATCCCCGAAGTCTGGGTTGAGTTTGCCAAGAAAACCGGTATTGACGGCCTGATGCGAACCACCCGCGATGAGCCGGATTACGACAAGCTGATGCAATACCGGCTTGGCTTGCTTGATCAGCATCAGTTGAAAATTGACGATATCCAGCAAGTGATCGCCACCATGGCGCCCTTACCCGGTGCCATCGAGTTTCTGGACGGTCTGCGTGAGCACTACCAGGTCGTTATTCTGTCAGACACTTTTTATCCGTTTGCCACGCCGCTGATGCGGCAACTGCATTGGCCGACCTTGTTCTGTCATGACTTGCGCATTGAAGCAGACGGCCGGGTCTCTGATTATCTGCTGCGAATGCCCGATCAGAAGCGCGCCGCCGTCAACGCCTTCAAGGCCCTCAACTTCAAAGTTGTCGCCGCCGGCGACTCCTACAACGACACCAGCATGCTGGGTGCGGCTGACGCCGGATTCTTCATTCACCCCCCTGAAAGTATTGTTGCGCAGTTCCCGCAATTCCCGGTGATGAAGGACTACACCGAGTTGCGAGCCGCGATCGACACCCATTTCAGATGAGCCGATGCAACGAGAGTTGGTTCGGACGCCAGATGAAACTACACTAAGTTTTCTACTCTTAACGGAACCGTGTTGGTGCGCCTGCTGCTGATCGATGATCATCCCTTGGTTTTTGATGCGATCTCGTTGATTCTGAGGCGGCTGCCTGACGACATTTCAATCGAGTTTATGACCAGATTAGGGGATGGCATTTCGCGATCACAAGCCGATCCTGTGCCCGATTTGGTATTGCTGGATCTTGGTCTGCCGGGCCATAGCGGCGTGTCGTCGCTGCGCGATTTTCAAAAAGCCTGCCCCGGCGTAAGGGTGGCGGTAATTTCTGCCACCGAAGACCGCTCCACCATCGACGAATGCCTGCGCACGGGAGCAGCCGGTTTCATTCCCAAAACCTTCGGGGCAAGCCTGTTTCGCGCGGCGGTTCAAACCATGTTGTCTGGCCGTTTGTTTGATCCGGCCGGTCAGGAGTTGCTCGCCACCAAACGCGATCCAGTCGATCCGGTGTCGCAGTTCCGGCTCACCGGGCGCCAGATGGATGTGCTTCGTCTGATGGCGCTTGGTAAATCCAACGGCGCCATCGGCACCGAACTTGGTCTGGCCATCAACACGGTGAAGGTGCATGTGGCGGCGGTGCTCGAAAAGCTTGGCGCCCGCAACCGAACCGAGGCCGTAATGATCGCCAGGCGGGCCAGTTTACCGTTCGAGTGACGCGACCGGAGCGACGTCGCGGCGCCGCACCACCGTGATGCGCCGGTTCTGAGCACGGCCACGAGCCGTGAAGTTGTCGGCGGTTGGCTGGGTTTGCCCGTAGCCCTTCAGTGCCAGGCGCTTATCTGACACCCCCATTGATACCAGCACCCGTGCAGCAGACTGCGCACGCTCCACCGATAGCAGCAGATTGTTCAGCGGATCACCGAGGTTGTCGGTGTGGCCGCCGATTTCAAACTGACCGTCAGCGGCGCGAATGCAATTGGCGATGGCCTCAAGCTTGCTGCGAACATCGGTGGTCAGCTTCTTGCGTCCGCTTTCAAAAGACAGGTTGTAGCCCCGGTCGAGCCGCTCGCAATTGAAGGCAGTACGGATGGGCTCGTCGCGGGGGGCTGGCTGAGAACTGGCAACCGCTATGCGCTTCGCCTCGGCCGCCGCGGCAACGCGCGCGGCTTCGGCCACACGCCGGGCTTCGGCTTCCGCTTCGCGCTGAGCGAGGGCTACCCGTTCAAGTTCAGCTGCGGCAGCAAGGCGCTCGGCAGTGGCGATGCGTTCGGCTTCGGCGGCGCGTTCGGTAGCTGCAATGCGTTCAGCTTCTTCGGCCTTCCTGGCTGCGGCCAGTCGTTCGGCCTCAGCGGCACGCTCTGCGGCGGCCAGACGCTCGGCTTCGGCGGCACGCTCAGCGGCGGCGATGCGCTCAGCTTTCT
>CAXBNM010000357.1:0-4406 GCA_963976885.1 uncultured Burkholderiaceae bacterium | reverse complement strand
TTGTGCTGATCGATGGCTTGCAGATGGGCGGGGTCTTCACGTTTGGCGAGCAGGCCGCCATGAATGGTCGGATGCAGGGTTTTGACCCGGCCATCGAGCATTTCCGGAAAACCGGTGTGATCGGCAACTTCGGTGACTTGCAGGCCGGCGTCGCGAAGCAACGCTGCGGTGCCGCCGGTGGACAGCAGTTCAACCTTCAGGGCTGCCAGTGCTTTGGCCAGTTCAAGCACTCCGGTCTTGTCGGAAACGCTGATCAGGGCACGTCTGACCGGCAGGACGTTGGTGGGTGCGGGTGCTGAGGTAGGGCTTGACTGGCTCACAGGGGCTATCCGGGTCGGGTCTCGAGAGGGTTTCGGGTCGGGTTCAGCATCATTGTAATGGGCTGCATGCCAAATCCCTGCACGAACCCCGCCGCGGGTTGGTCTTGCTTGCCGACCGAATGGATTTGCTGCTGGCGGGGATGGCCTTGGTCATGAACGCGAGCTTACGGACGAACGCGAACTGACGGACACGAACTTACGGACGCAAACGCTCGATACCGTGTGACTGCAATTTCTTGCGCAAGGTGTTGCGATTGATGCCAAGCATTTCGCTGGCTTTGACTTGATTGTTTTCGGCGTGACGCATGACAACCTGCAACATCGGTCGTTCGACGGCGGCGATCACCATTTCATAGATGGGCTGGGGCTCCATGCCATCGAGATCTTTCAGATAACGCTCGAGGCTCTTGGTGACGACATCGTCAATGGAGGACTGTTTGCTCATGCTGCGAGGCTCCTTTTTTCTTCGTATTCATCATTCGCAGATAGTCTTTGCTGCATACCGGCGACACATGCCAGTTGCGCTTCAGCCGACTCGAGCGTGTAGAAATGCCTGAGATGCTTTTGAAGCCCCGGCAAGCCTGCCAGGTACCAACCCACATGTTTGCGTGCGGTGCGCACGCCGGTGTACTCCCCGTGAAATGTGTAGTGGTCGAGCAGGTGCTCGCGCAGCACATTCAACATCTCGTCGGAAGAGGGTAATGCACATGCCTGACCTTGCGCAAGATAACTTGCGATCTGCGCGAAGATCCAGGGGTTGCCTTGCGCGGCGCGACCGATCATGACGGCATCGGCGCCGGTTGCCTGCAAGACATATTCTGCTTTTTCGGGGGAGGTGATGTCGCCATTGGCAACCACCGGTATGTTGACTGCCTGCTTGACTGCGGCAATCGTTTCGTATTCGGCTTCACCTTTGAAGCCACAAGCCCGCGTGCGTCCATGAACGGTCAGCATTTGAATGCCGGCCGCTTCAAAGTCGCGCGCCAGACTTACCGCATTGCGTTGTTCGACGCTGGGGCCGGTGCGCATTTTCAGCGTCACCGGCACATCGACGGCGTTGACCACTGCCTCGGCAATAGCAAGCGCGGTTGCCGGTTCGCCCATCAGAGCTGAGCCGGCGGCAACCTTGCAGACTTTCTTGGCTGGACAGCCCATGTTGATGTCAATGATTTGTGCACCGCGTTCAACATTGAAAGCCGCTGCCTGCGCCATCATGGCCGGATCGGATCCGGCAATCTGCACACTGACTGGTTCGGTTTCACCGGCGTGGTCGAGGCGGCGCGAGGTTTTCACGGAATGCCAGAGCGCCGGGTTGGATGCGGCCATTTCGGAGACGGCATAGCCGGCACCGAGCCGTTTGCACAATTGTCTGAACGGTCGATCTGTGACACCGGCCATGGGCGCGGCAAACACATTGTTTGGTAAAACGAAGTGTCCGCTTTTCATTGTCGCAGTCAGGAAGACGCGGAGCATCGCCGATCAGGTGGCAGCGGTAATGCGTGCGGGGGGATCGATTCTAATCGCAATGCCGGTGCAAATAAAAGAGGCAATGCAGCATCGATTGCACAATTGCTGAAACCCGGTTCAGTTCGCCTGGCGGTGCCCGAAAATAAGGCGCCTGGCAGCCAGTCTGCGCAATGGCCCCAAAGTATCGAGTAATGCGATCACGATCGATTGAGTTGCACCATTGTTGACACCTGCCCATGACAACTGCTTGTCAAGTTGCGCCAGAATGTCGGTAAGTCGTACGGTGTTGGTGCGGTCCGTTTTTCGCAAAGAAAATATTTTTGTTGCCATTGCTGCGGGGGCGGTTATCTGCTCCTGGGCCGAGGCCATGGCGGCACTGGTTTCAAACGCATCGCGCAGGCCCAGGTTCAGCCCCTGACCGGCGACCGGATGCAGTGTCTGCGCGGCATTGCCCAGGCGCAAACATCCCGCTTGCCGGGGCGGACCACTGATGGCGCGCTGCAAAGGCGTGACGAAGCGTTCGTCGGCCAGTGTGATCGGGGCGAAGCGTGCGCCCAGGGCCGTGGCCAGCGCCTGCTCGAACGCGTCTGCGTCCATTTGCTGCAGTTGCTCACCGTGGTCGGGCGTTGTGCACCAGACCAGCGACAAGCGCCCGGGTTCAGGCAGGGGCAGCAAGGCCAGCGGACCGTTTTGCTTGAAGCGTTCATACGCAACGCCAGGCAACGGCAACGCATGACTGTCCATTGCGGTCTGCAATTCGGTGGTCAGGGCGACCTGCTCGAATTGTCGTCGCGTGGCGTCATCATCGGGGCGTCCGTCGGCTATGATGTGCAGCGCATCGCCCGCTTGTGCCGGTGCTTCAAAACGATGCCCGCAGCGTTGCTGCTCGCGCTCGAACGCGGTTTGCAATGCAGTCCACAAGTTTTGGTAGCGCACCACCCGTCCCAGTGCCGTCAACCCCAGGTCGCCGGGATGTAGCTGGCTGTGCAAGCCGTGGCCGAGCACGCCGATATCGACTTTCTCGATCGGCGCGCCGGCCGGTACGTCGATGATCCGGTTCAGCAGTTGCACCGAGCCTTGCGACAACGCAATGGCCCGAGCGGCTGCTGCGGGCGGCACCTGGGCGGCAAGCGGGGCCACGAACAGCCGCTCCGGGGCAATGCCCTGGCGGCGCAGGAACAGCGTCAACGCCATTGCCACCGGGCCGCTGCCGGTAATGCTGATATTCATCAGAGAACGGTTCATGGCACGTTATTACGCACGTGTCTGCATCAGTTTTTCGATCGCGTCCGGGTCGGTGGGGACATCGCTGGTGATGATTTCGCAACCATCGGCCGTCACCACCGCATCGTCTTCGATCCGGATGCCAACGTCGTGGAAGCGTTCCGGAATGTCGTTCGCGGCGCGCACGTAAATGCCCGGCTCGACGGTGGTAACCATGCCGGGGCGCAGCACACGCCAGGGCGGTTCGGCGCCGTTGCCGGCCGTCGCACTATCAGTTGTGCGTTCGCGATAGTCGCCGCAGTCATGAACATCCATGCCGAGCCAGTGGCCGGTGCGATGCATGTAAAACCGCCGGTAACTCCCTGATTCGATGGCTTCATCAAGTGTGCCGGTCAGCAGACCGGTATCGAGCATGCCTTGCACCAGAATTTTCAGTGCGGCCTCGTGCGGCTGGTTGAAATGGTTGCCGGCGCGGGTGGCGGCAATGGCCGCGTGCTGCGCGGCGAGCACAATTTCATAAAGCTCGCGCTGACCACTGGTAAAGCGACCGTTGACCGGAAAGGTGCGGGTGATGTCCGAGGCGTAGCCGTCCAGTTCGCAGCCGGCATCGATCAGCAGCAGATCATTCTCGCGCATCAGCGCATCATTGGCCCGATAGTGCAGCACGCAGGCGTTGGCGCCGGACGCCACAATAGAGCCATAAGCAGGAAACTGCGAACCCTGGCGGCGGAATTCATGCAGTAATTCGGCTTCAATTGCATATTCATGCAGGCCGGGGCGACTGGTTTGCATCGCGCGGATGTGCGCTTGCGCTGAGATGACGGCGGCTTTGCGCATCACATTCAGTTCATGCTCATCTTTGACCAGGCGCATTTCATCGAGCAGGCGATGAACATCATGGACGGCACCGGGGGCGGTCACGCCGGCGCGGCCCAGAGCGCGTACCTGGCCAAGCCATTGCCGCAGGCGCTCATCGGTATCGGCATTGTCGCCAAGTGCGCTGTAGATGGCCGGCTGGTCGGCCAATTCCTGGACAATGACGGCATCCAGTTCGCCGACCGTGGCAGCAGCATCAAAGCCGAATTGCTCGGCCGCTGCCTGCGGCCCGTAGCGAAAACCATCCCATGTTTCGCGTTCTTCGTTCTTTTCACGGCAGAACAGGATCGAGCGTGGCTCATCGCCGTTGGCGATTATCACCAGAGCTGCCTCTGGTTCGGGAAAACCGGTCAGGTAGTAAAAATAGCTGTCCCATCGGAACGGATAGTCGCTGTCCCGGTTGCGCATGATTTCCTGACCGGAGAACAGCACGGCCACGCCGCCGCCGTTTTGTTGCATTTGCCGGGCCAGATGGCGGCGCCGGGCGGCGTAAACGGGATTGATCGTATTCATGATTGG
>CAXBNM010000356.1:0-4441 GCA_963976885.1 uncultured Burkholderiaceae bacterium | reverse complement strand
GGTCGTCGGAGCGATTTTGATCCGAGCGGTGCAGCGTATTGCAATGGAAGAACAACACATCGCCGGGAGCCATTTCGCAATAGACGAGTTCAAGGTGCTTCTGCGCTTCCTGCACGCGGCGCAGATCGGCGCCAACCTGATCGCCTTCCAGCAAGCCGTGGTCGATACGACCGAGCAGATGCGAGCCCTTGAGCACTTGCAGACACCCATTGGCCCGCGTGCATTGGTCGAGAGCCACCATGGCCGAGGCCATCAGCGGGAACAGGCAGCCGTTCTTGTACCAGTAGCCGTAGTCCTGATGCCACTCCCAGGCACCGCCTTCGCGCGGCTCTTTGGCGGTGATCTTGGAGTGGTAGTGATAGACCTCGCCGCCCAGCAGATCTTCCATTGTGTCGACCATCTTCTCCGAGCGCGCGGCGTAGCCGTAAACGCTCTCACCGGGATGGTTCCAGGTGGCCATCTTGGTGGTCAGCCCGTCGGCATCGCCCCGGTCATAGAAGTGGCCCCGGATTGAGGGGTCCTGATCGATGGCTTGCTGCAACAGCGCGGCCTCTTCGGTATCGAAGAAACCGCGGATCAGCACATAGCCGTCGCGGTCGAAAGCGGCGCGCTGCTCGGGGGTGAGAACGCTGGGCATGAGAGAGTCTCCTGACGGGGTTATTAGGGTTTGGCTTAACAAGCACAATGCATCATTAGGTGTAAATATACTAATATATTAATTAACTCTCAGGCAAACATGGGAGATTTTTGGCTTTGTAAGACTGTCGTTTAAGAATTGCATGAATAGGTGAGACGTTTCCGGGGGCTGGCGCATGGTTCCCTTATTGGTCTCATCACGCCCCATTCCGATGATTCAATGGCGTCCCAGGTACTGGCCTGCATGGCGGGGGCTTCTTCACGGTAGGCCGAGATCAATGCCGGGCGGTGGAAGCGTGGTCGTGAGGCTGCTATAAAGGGCTCTCATTGATAGTAGAAACTAACAAAACATGAATATTGGACGTCTTACCGGGCGTCGCTCGATCGCCAGGTCAGCCGTCAATCATTGTGTTTGTACGTCTGTTGTACTAACATGCAACTTTTGTCGCCTACTGATTTGTGCTCATGACTGCCACCATGCCTCGCTCGGCGCGCTTGGGCTTGCGCGCCACCGCTCATCAGGAATCGGTGTTGCGTCGAGCTGCCGAGGTCGCCAATAAATCGCTCACCGATTTTGTGTTGGATAGTGCCTATCAAGCGGCGGAGCAAACGTTGCTTGATCAGCGCCTTTTTGCGATCTCTCCCGAACAGTCCGTGACATTGCTTGAGCTCCTTGATCGACCGGCGCAGGACAACGCGGGCCTGAAAGATCTGTTTTCTCGTGAGGCTCCCTGGGCCAGTTCCAAGGCTTGAGCAATTTCAAGTGGCTTATCGCGAACCACAGCCGCTCAGTGCTGCCCATCAGCTGGCTACCTTTGATTGTGGGCAAGCGGCGCTTAATTCATGGCTGCTTCGCCATGCCCTGCAGGCGCAGGGCAGTGGCTCAGCTCGTACCTACGTAATTACGGAAGAAGAGCGTCTCGCCGGATATTTCAGTCTGACGGTCGGGCAAGTTGATGCCGCCGATGCGCCGGCGCGGGTTAGCAAAGGTATGGGGCGCTATCCGATTCCGGTCATGGTGCTTTCGAGGTTGGCGGTGGCTTTGCAGGACCAGGGCAGGGGAGTTGGTGTCGGTATGTTGCAAGAAGCAATCAGGCGCACCGTTGCGATTGCTGAACAAGCCGGAGTGAGGGCAATGCTTGTGCATCCCATTGACGACAATGCGGACCGATTTTATCGGCGGTTCGGGTTTGAGGCGTCACCCATCCGAGAGCAGCAGTTGCTGCTGCTCATGAAAGATGCTCGCAAGCTGCTAGTGAGCGTCGGTACGTAGGATGAGCGTGTGACGGGGGCCATTGAAGCGTGAGCCGCATTGGCTATAGAGGGTTTACGAAGCAATCTGTCTCGGAAGCCGATTGAACGGCCAGGCGTAAATCGGCCCTGGTGGTGGAAATTTTCCAAGCCAAGACGACAGTCGCTGAGGCGAGTCGTGCTTACGACTTGCTTCCCGATGAGATTGAATCCTGGATAGAAGACGGGTTCGACGTCTCGATCATGATCGGTTCGCCAGTCCCATCAAAGCCATGATCGAGGAGAGCCCTTCGTTCGGGTATCGGACAGTGGCCGATCTGCTGAGCCGTCACTGTCTGACTGGATCTATACCGCCATCCAGAATTTCCCGGTACCCAAACCTCACCCAGCCAACCGATCCGCCTCAGCCTGACGCTCAAGCAGCACCCGCAGCCGGTCCGCATCGGCAGAAAAGCGCTCGCGGATCTGTTCCTGCTCTTGCAGGTGGGCCTTGACCAGTGAATCTTCGGTCAGGATGGCACCGGCGATTTTCGCAATTTTTTGCTTGACGGGTTCGGGAGCAAGCCCTGGCGGATAAGCTCGAGACGCTGCCTGAGCGGCCTGAAGTTCCTTGTGCAGGTCGACCATCCGCACATAGGTTTTATCGATCTGGACCTGAATTTCTGCAATTTGACGGGCTCTGCTTTCATTGAGTTCGTTCATGGTCGGGAACGCCTGCAACAAGGCCCTGTCGCGGGTCTGCTCCTGACGCCGGATCATGTCATCAGCCCGTTGCCGGGCGCGCTTTTCGGCTTCCATCCGGCGTTGGGCCCGGGTCAGCGGCGGGGCGATATCCCTTCTGAGGGCGCCGTCCTGCCGCAATTCGCGCATCGGCAGGCTTGCACAGGCGTCGATGGGCCGGTCGCTGGTGATGGTTTTGCCATTAGGGTCCTTGCAAGTAAAGATTGACCCCTTGACATTGTATTGGACGGTGTCGCGTGCCGGCGCGTCAAAGCCGGCCGCAAGCAGCCCGATGACAACAAAAACGCGCAGAAAAGATCCGTATGCAACCATAGCCTCGCATGCTAAACGTCAAATTACTCGACGCCATAGCGGGTTCGATAAGCGGCGACACGCTCGCGATGGGCGGCGCTCTGCGCATCCTGCGGATTACTGGCCAACACGCTGAGCAGGTCGCTGAGGCTGGCAATGGCAAAAACCGGCAAGCCGAGCCGTTGCTCGACTTCCTGCACCGCCGACATCTCGGTGGGCTGCTCGGCGGTGCCGCCGCGCTCTTGCCGGTCGAGGGCCAGCAGCACGGCTGCCGGGGTGGCACCGGCCTGCTCGATGATGCTGATGGATTCGCGCACCGAGGTGCCGGCGCTGATCACGTCGTCAACAATGACGACTCGTCCAGCCAGTGGCGCGCCGATGAGGTTGCCCCCTTCGCCATGGGTTTTGGCTTCCTTGCGATTGAACGCAAACGGCACATTCAGTCCCTGGCGCGCCAGTTCGATGGCGGTGGCGCTGGCCAGCGTGATGCCTTTGTAGGCGGGCCCGTAGAGCATGTCGAACTGCAGGCCGGCGTCCTGTTTGGCCGCCAGCAGAGTGCTTGCGTAGAATTGCGCGAGGTGTCCGAGCAGGGCGCCATCGTTGAACAAGCCGGCATTGAAGAAATAAGGCGACATGCGGCCGGCCTTGGTCTTGAATTCTCCAAACCCCAACACGCCGCTGTCGACGCAGAAGCGGATAAACTGCTCACGCAGATCGGTGGACATGGCAATACTCCCTGAAACAATAAACCAGCAGGCTCTCGTGCAGAACCCCATGAATTTCGTCGCTGCGGGGGCCGCCACGCGACTCCGGTCGCGCTCAGACAACGGACGATACGCGCGATGATAAGGGTGATTTCCCTGAACCTGAACGGGATTCGTTCAGCCGGGCGCAAAGGTTTCGCCGAGTGGCTGGCTCAGCAGCAGGCCGATGTGGTCTGTGTGCAGGAGCTGAAGGCACGCGACGCCGATATCGTCGACGAACTACGCAACATCGACGGGCTTACCGGCCATTTTCATTGTGCCGAGCGACCGGGCTACAGCGGCGTCGGCATCTATACGCGGCGCAAGCCCGAGCGCGTCGTGCACGGCTTCGGGCAACCCGAGTTCGATGCTGAAGGACGTTATATCGAGGCCGATTACGGCCGGTACACCGTCATTTCGCTCTATCTGCCCTCGGGCAGCAGCAGTGAAGAGCGGCTCGCCTTCAAATATCGTTTCATGGCGGCATTCATGGTCCACATGGAGCAACTGGTGGCCAGTGGTCGCGAAATCATCATTTGCGGCGACTGGAATATCGCCCATCAGCAGATCGACCTGAAGAACTGGCGCTCCAACCAGAAGAACTCCGGCTTTCTGCCCGCCGAGCGCGAGTGGCTGACCGAGGTGTTTGACCGAGTTGGTTGTGTCGATGTGTTCCGACGCCTCGATCAGCGCGCCGAGCAATACACCTGGTGGAGTAATCGCGGTCAGGCCTGGGCCAAGAATGTGGGCTGGCGGCTCGACTACCAGATCGCCACACC
>CAXBNM010000355.1:0-4474 GCA_963976885.1 uncultured Burkholderiaceae bacterium | reverse complement strand
ATGGCGACGAAGCTATCTATCCGGCCAAAGCCATCGCCGCCAGCGCGGCGCTGCCGCAAGGCATTTCGCGCAAGGCTGCCGCCCCGGCCCCGGCGGCCGCACACTCGCTCGAACCACGCCTGCCCTACAAACCGCTTGATCTGGCCGAGCCAGCCGAACTGGTGGCAGCTGTACGCAAACGCCGTGGCGGCGATCTGATCGAGCTGGACCGAATGCTGCTGTACAGCCCGGCGCTGACCGAAGGCTGGAACTATTACCTGAACGCGGTGCGCACCCGTCTGTCGCTCGCCCCCAAACTCGGCGAAATGGTCATCTGCACGGTGGCCGTCCTGAACCGCGCCGACTTCGAGTTCGGTCAGCACGCGCCGTTGTTTGTGGCCGCCGGTGGCACGGCGGCGCAAACCGATGCGCTGGCCGATCCGCACCGCGCGGCCAGTAGCACCGACTTGTTCACCGCAGCCGAATGCGCGGCGCTGCAGCTTTGCATTGAAATGACCACGCAGGTGCAGGTCAGCGAAGCAACCTTTGCCCGCTGCCGCGAGCAGATCGAGCCGCAAGCGCTGGTCGAACTGGTCGGGACCATCGCCGCCTACAACATGGTGTCGCGGTTTCTGGTGGCGCTCAATATCCACGCGCAGCCGACCTCGCCGGCTGGCTGAGCAGGCTTCTTGCAGCGCCTGGGGCTGGGTTGCCTCAGGCGTTGATGACCCGCACGGGTTCACCCCTGGCCCAGGCGGCAATCACCTCGGCCAGACCCTGCGCAAAGGCCTCGAACACCGGCTCATTGACATAGCCCAAGTGCGGACACAACACCGCATTGGGCAATTCAAGCAGCGCATGCAGCGGATCGGCCGCACTCAGTGGCTCGGTATCGAAGACATCGAGCGCCACGGTGCGATCGGGAGCCGCCACCATGGCGGCCACCAACGCGGCCGAATCGATCAGGCCGGCCCGTGAGGTATTGACCAGAATGGAACCGGCTCGCATCTGCGCCAGATCATTGGCGCCGACAATCCCGCGCGTACTGTCGGCGAGCACCATGTGGATGCTCAACACATCGGCGCGCGCGAACAAATCGGCTTTGTCGACCCGTTCCACGCCGGCATCGGCCGCGCGGGCGTCAGTGAGATTCGGGCTCCACGCGATAGTCGCCATGCCAAAGGCCTTGCCAAATGCGGCCACGCGCTGACCGATCTCGCCCACCCCGAGAAGACCGAGCGTTTTGCCCTCCAGCATCTGCGGCAAGGGGTAATCGCGCTGGCGGGCATCGCCGCGCCAGTGGCCGGCCCGCAAGCCCGCTTCGGCCCGGGGCAGGCGCTTGGCCGCCGCCAGCGCCAGCGCCCAGGTCAACTCGGCCGTCGAGGCCTTGCTGGGCCCGCCCGCGGTATTGGAAACCTGCACCCCATGCGCGGCGGCCGCCTGATGATCGCAGCTGGGATTACGAGCGCCGGTAAAGGCCAGATACTTCAGGCCGGGCAAGCGTTCAAACAGCGCGGCCGGGAAAGCCATGCGCTCGCGGATCAGGCAAACCGCGTCGAATCCGCTCAGCGCGGCCGCGGCCTGCTCAAACGAACCCAGCGGGCGGTCAAAGCATGTCAACTCCACCTGCCCGGCCAACGCGGCAATGGCCGGATGACTGGCGACGGCGCGCTCGTAGTCGTCGAGAATGGCTACCTTGATGGCATGCGTCTGGGTCATGAAAGCCTCATGGATTCAAAGTGGAAACAAGTTATGCTCCCGGCAGATTATCACCTGACGCCGACCGCCGCCGCGGCTGCGGCAGACCGGCCCGGGCACTGCGCCAGCGATTCGGTCCAACCGGGATAAACTCACGTTACGGAACCCACAGGAGCGCCCCATGGCCGTCGTACAAATGATCCGCAAGCCCGTCTTGCAGCTGGACCCCAATGATGATGTCGCAATTGCCGCCCGCCCGCTCAAAGCCGGCACACATCTGCCGGACCAGCAGCTCGATTGCGCGCAGGACATTCCTGCCGGTCACAAGGTAGCCATCAAACCGATTGCCCAGGGCGAGCCGGTGCGGCGCTACAACCAGATCATTGGTTTTGCTACTGCGGCCATTGCCGCCGGCGATCATGTGCACAGCCACAACCTGGCGTTCGAAACCTTCGATCGCGACTACGCCGTCGGCAAAGACGTCAAGCCGGCCACCCCGGTTGCCGAGCCGGCAACTTTTCAGGGCATTCGCCGCGCCAATGGCCAGGTCGCCACACGCAACTACATCGGCATCATTTCCACCGTGAATTGCTCGGCGTCGGTCTCCAAATTCGTGGCCCAGCATTTCACCGCCGACCGACTGGCCGCTTATCCGAACATTGATGGCGTAGTGCCGATTACGCACAGCGTGGGCTGTGGCATGGCCAGCGACGGGCGCGGCATGGACATTCTGCGCAAGACGATGGCCGGCTATATCCGCCATCCCAATTTCGGCGGCGTCGTCGTCATCGGCCTGGGTTGCGAGGCCAACCAGATGAGCGCGCTGTTTGCCACCCAGGGCCTCGACGAGGACGAAAAACTCAAGTCACTGGTCATCCAGACCAGTGGCGGCACCCGCAAAACCGTCGCCGCGGCCATCGAAGCCATCGACGGCATGCTGGACGCGGTCAACAAGGTCAGCCGTGAAACCATCCCGGCCAGCGAGATCATCGTCGGGCTGCAATGCGGTGGCTCCGACGGGTATTCAGGCATCACCGCCAATCCGGCGCTCGGCGCGGCCTGCGACCTGCTGGTTGCGCATGGCGGCACCGTCATACTGTCGGAGACGCCCGAGGTTTACGGCGCCGAACACCTGCTGACCCGCCGCGCAATCAGCGAAGAAGTGGCCAACAAACTCATCAGACAAATCAAGTGGTGGGAGCAGTACACGGCCAAGAATGACGGCTCGATGGACAACAATCCTTCGCCCGGCAACAAGGCCGGCGGTCTGACCACCATTCTGGAAAAATCGCTCGGCGCAGTCGCCAAGGGCGGCACAACCAATCTGGTCGATGTGTATGAGTACGCCGACCCGGTCACCGCCAAGGGCTTCGTGTTCATGGACACGCCAGGCTACGACCCGGTTTCCATCACCGGTCAGGTCGCCGGCGGCGCCAATCTGGTCACCTTCACGACCGGCCGGGGTTCGGTCTATGGCTGCAAGCCCTCGCCCAGCGTCAAACTGGCAACCAACAGCGCATTGTTTCAGCGCATGCCCGAAGACATGGACATCAACTGCGGCGAGATCGTCGATGGCGATGTCACCGTGCAGCAAAAAGGCCAGGAAATTTTTGAAACCTGGCTGCGCGTGGCCTCGGGCGACAAAACGCTCAGCGAAGAACTCGGCATTGGAAACGAAGAGTTCATTCCCTGGTTCCAGGGCGCGGTGATGTAAGCATGGATGATGTGCGCACACTGCAGGAGCGCTGGCCGACCTTGTTGGCGGCCGGCGTTACGCCGCCTAAGGCGGATGAGCCTCTGGACCTCGACGCGCAGCAATGGCAGGCAAGACTCGATCCGGAAGCGTTTCGAATCCTGCGCAAGCACGGCACCGAACGCGCCGGCAGCAGCGCCCTCAACCAGGAGCACCGGCCCGGCATTTATGTTTGTCGCGGTTGCGAGTTGCCGTTGTTTTCGTCGGAAATGAAATTCGAAAGCGGCACGGGATGGCCGAGCTTTTTCACGCACATCCCCGACACGCTGGCAACCAGCCGCGACTTCAAACTGATTCTGCCGCGCACCGAGTATCACTGCCGCCGTTGCGGCGGCCATCACGGCCATGTGTTCAACGATGGTCCGTTGCCCACGCGAGCCCGTTACTGCAACAACGGCGCGGCGCTGACCTTCATCCCGCAGGAGAGTTGACCATGAACTTGTTGCGCCGACGCGCCGCGCTGGCAGCCTTGCTGGCGGCCTCTCTGGCCTTCAGCACCGGCGCCCATGCCGATTCGGGCGATCTTGCTGACGAACCGAAAATCTCGGTCTCGGGCACCGGCACCGCCGAGCTGGCCCCCGACCTGGCCATCGTTACGATGGCGGTGCGCACCGAGCAGCCCACCGCACGCGCCGCCCTGACCGAAAACAATACTCTGGTGGCCGCGGTCATCGAAGCGCTGCGCGCCGCCAGCATCGAGGCGCGCGACATGCAGACCTCGGGGCTGTCCATCCAGCCGCGCATTGTCTATCCGCAACCGCGCAACAACAACGAGGCTCCCAAGACGGTTGGCTATGAAGTGCAAAACACGCTGACGGTGCGCATTCGCGATCTGAGCCAGGTAGGTGCCATTCTGGACAAGTCGGTAACGCTGGGCGTCAATCAGGGCGGCTCGCTGAGCTTTACCAACGACGACCCGAGCGAGGCCATCGAGCAGGCCCGCATTGCCGCGATGACCGAAGCCAAGGCCAAGGCGCAAACCCTGGCCAAGGCGGCCGGTGTCTCGCTGGGACGTCTGCTGAGCATAGACGAACACTCGAGCCG
>CAXBNM010000354.1:0-4508 GCA_963976885.1 uncultured Burkholderiaceae bacterium | reverse complement strand
TCGAGACGGATTGCTCGCGGAGAGTGCTCGCGAAGTAGAACTGGCAGGAAGTGCGGTGGCGGACCGCCCCGCGTGTCGGGCGGCCCAAAAAAAAGCCGGCTGTTGAAGCCGGCTTCCGTACCTGCCTCAGGCGGCCGGTGACAACACGTGAACCAGGCGGCTGGCGATCAGGTCTTTGACTTTGGCGGCATAAGCGGCCATGTGCGGGGCGGCGGCATGGGCCTTCAGCGCCTCCAGCGATTCCCACTTCTCGATGACCATGAAGGTATCGGGACCGAGCGGGGCCTGAAATTTGCCGACACCTTCAGCGTCGATGACGGGACCGTACTCAATACAGCCGTCTTCGGCATGCACGGCCGGCACATTGGCCCGGAACGCGGTGAGGATTTCTTCCCGTTTGCCGGGCTTGGCGGTAATTACAGCTACTACGTTGATCATTGGCTCGCTCCTTGATTTTTTGGGGTCGCATCGGCCCTGGCCTGCAATGTCGGGCCGGGTGCTGCGCGCTAATCGTAGCAGGGTGCGCGCTAGCGACCGGCCAGCTGCGACCATGCCGCCAGCCCGACCACGACCAACAGCGCAGCGGCCATTGCCAGATTGATCGCGAACTGCACCCGCGGCGCCAACTCCATTCGGCGCAACGTGACGCCGGCCGCCAGCCAGAACAGATGAATCGGTATCCAGACCAGATTCATCAGCACAAACTTGATAATGGTTTCAATCAGCAAGCTGTCCGGCCAGAAGGCAAAACCGGTGAACAAGGTCGCGTTGACCGCGTAAGCCTTCGGATTGATGAATTGCACCGTAATGCCATTGAGCACCCCCGGTGCCTTGCGGGCCGCCACGAAGGCCACATTGGCACCGGCCAACGCAATCCGCAACGCCAGATACACCAGATACAGCGCCGAGGCCACCAGCAACACCGTGCGTAACAACGGGATCGAGAACACCACCGCAGCCAACCCGCTGACCACGCCGAGCGCGACCAGATTGGACCCCAGAAACAAGCCGATCAGGTAGCGCAGGCCGGCCCGATAACCAAAGCCGGAACCCACACCGGCAGCGGACAACACGCCGGGACCGGGCGTGATCATCAGAAAAAATACGGCAATGGTGAAAGCGATCATCGAAACGAAGCGGACCGGTGGTGAGAGGTGGGGATGGTAATCCGCCCGCCAACCCGGACAGATGGCGGGGCTCTACCCTCTTATTCGACGTATCGAGGCGCACGCCAATCTCTAGCATGACTGTCATCTCCTCGACCGTGACCCATCCATGCCTGCGACTGCCGACCCAATCGCTGAAAGTCGCCGTAGCTCAGAAGCCGAAACCTTACCTGTATCGGCCGCAGTCACGCGCTTGCATGAGGCTATCGACCAGCAACGAGATCTGCCGCCAAACGCGCTCGCCGCGCATCAACTCGCCAGAGCCGCCCGCGCCCGCAAGGCTCGTGTGTCCGATCTTGTCGAAGTAGCACTGGCTGACCCGGCCATCGTTGTACGCTTGCTGCGTCTGGTCAATGGCACCTCTTATCAGACCCGTGATCGCTCCGACGTGGTGTCGATGCATCGCGCCATCGCCTTGATGGGGCATGAGCCAACCAGCGCCGAGGCCGAGGCGCTGCGCACCGTCGCCGACAACCGCGCCCCGGTCAAACCCATCGTCGCGCAGGCCATCGCGCAGGCCATCTTTGCCGCCAACTTCGCCCGCAATCTGCTCGACACGCGCAACCCCATGGTTTCGGACGAAGGCGCAGTAACGGCGATTCTCAGTCATGTGCCAACCGTGCTGATGGCCATGCACGCGCCCCATGAATGCTGTGCGCTGCGGGCGGTGAAGAAATACAAACCGATATTGCACGACGCAATGTTTCGCGAGCTTTTCGGTGTCGACGAAGCGACGTTGCAACATGAAATTCTCAACGCCTGGTCGCTACCGTCCACCGTTGCCACAACCATCGGTCGATCGCGCCAGCGCAAGGCCCCGGCCATGACGGCGCGCGACTGGCTGCCCATCGCCGTCGGCATGGCCAATGAGATGGTGAGTTGCGTGGGTCTGGAGTTTCATGCCGATCGCGAAGCCGCACTCGTGGACATCGTGCGCCGCTACGGCAAGGTGATGGACGTCGACACGCCGCGGCTTCAGGCCATGCTTGAACTGTCTGCCCATGACGCCATCCGCATCGAACGCGCAACCGGCGCACCGCCGGAAAATCAGGCCGTCAAACAATTGCTGCAGCCGTATCTGAACAGAACCGATTACTTTGCACCGATCTGGGAGCTGCCCGAACGGCTCGATCTGACCGGCGTGATCAGTCGCGTGCAGCGCCGGCCCCGGCATTCCATTTACGCGCCGCGGCGCCATTCGAGCATCGCCCCGGCGGCGGCAGCGGCAGCCATGGCCAGCACACCGGTCGATGCACTCGAACGACTCAACCGCGTCCATCAAGACATCAAGGAATTTCTGCCGCACTACGAAGCGGCGGAATCGAACGGCCTTTACAACAAGCCCGAACTGCTGCCCGGTGAATCGACTGC
The DNA here is from genome assembly GCA_963976885.1 of uncultured Burkholderiaceae bacterium. Taxonomy (GTDB): domain Bacteria; phylum Pseudomonadota; class Gammaproteobacteria; order Burkholderiales; family Burkholderiaceae_E; genus JAUIAI01. The sequence goes on along the minus strand of CAXBNM010000354.1, from coordinate 1,971 downwards.
ACGCCCCGTCAGCCGTTTTGACCGAGCCATCACGCGCGTCGGCCCTTTCCTGTTTGACGGCTTGCAAATGGCCATGGGCTTTGAAGGCATTGCTTTCTACACATGCCAATCAAACGAAGATGCATTCGTCCCAGCCTGGCTGGCGCCGGAGCCGGTCAGCTTCAGCAAGAACACGGGTATCCGCATTGACGGCGACGACTTGATCAGCAAGGCCGCCAACAACCGGGTCGATGCGCATATTGCCAACAGCTCGACTGAAAAAGTGCAGAGCAGTCTGCCTTCATGGTTTCGGTCCCGTCACCCGCACTGCCGAAGCTTTGTCTTTCTGCCTCTGGTCAACGACGCGCGCAACCGCCTGCGCGGCTTCATCATCGCCGAACGTCACGTTGTCGACAAGGACGGCATCAGCAAGGATTGCATCGCCAAAATGCGCCTGCTGCGCGATACCTTCAATGAAGTTCTGTCTCGCGCCGAGCGCGCTTGAGCGGCAACATTACCGACCGGCTCGCCGAGCTGACAAACAGCCCTGCAACAAACAACAAGACCCGCCGGGTTGATATTGATGACAAACCCGGCGGGCCTTTGTTGAGCGCCCGAAAAACTACAATCAGTTGATGGTCAGACGGCGGGCGGCAGCGGCTTCTTTCTTCGGCAGTGTCAGGATAAGCACACCGTTTTCGAATTTGGCTTCGGCGCCCTCTTCGTCGAGCTCGGAGGCCAGCGTAAAGGTTCGCGCCATCGAGCCACTGAAGCGCTCGGTGCGCAACACGCGCTCGCCTTCAACTTTTTCCTGCGCGGCCACGCTTGCAGAAATCGACACCTGCGCGCCATCGATCTGAACATCGATGTTTTCCTTGCTCACGCCAGGCATGTCGGCGCGAACAACATAGGCACGATCGGATTCAGTGACATCAATACGCACTTTCAGCGCCGGCGCCTGAGCGGCTGCGCCGTTGACACGCAATTCCGGGGCTGCGAAACCGCGCAGCAAACCGGGGAAGAAATCGGTGAAAGGATCAATCACGGTAACTTGGTTCATGGTTAGCTCCATCAATTCAACTATGATTTAAAGATGAGGCTGGCATTTCGGCTTTTCAAGTGCACCGCCTCTTGCTTTGTCGGGTGCTTCATCACCGCGGTGGTGTCAATGGCCAACCCGATGTGCCAGAGGTAGGTTTGCTTCGCGTTGAATTCAAGCCCCCCCGCACAAGTTTTTCTTCCCCGCTGTTTTTCGTCTTTTCAACTGAGGGCCGTATGTACCAAATCCTTTCCGGGCTGCGCATTGTCGAAGCCTCTTCTTTCGTCGCCGCTCCGTCGGCCGCCATGCACCTGGCCCAGCTCGGCGCTGAAGTCATCCGTATCGATCAGATCGGCGGCGGGCTTGACTACCGGCGCTGGCCGAAACTCGGCGAGGCCAGCCTGTACTGGGAGGGCCTGCAAAAGAGCAAGCGTTCGGTGGCGCTCAATTTTCGCCATCCCGAAGGACGCGAACTGGCGCAACAACTGATTACCGCCCCCGGCGAAAACGCCGGTCTGTTCGTGACCAATTTTCCGCGCGAAGGTTTCCTCTCGCACGAGCGTCTCGCGCAGCGCCGCGCCGACCTGATTACGATGCGCGTGCAGGGTTGGTCCGATGGCAAATCGGGGCTCGACTTCACGATCAATGCGGTCACCGGCTATCCGTTCAGCACCGGCCCGGCTTCGCTCGACGCCGACGGCGCGGCGCAACCGGTCAATCATGTGCTGCCCGCCTGGGATCTGCTCACCGGCGCCCTGGGCGCGATGAATCTGCTGGCGGCCGAGCGCTATCGCCGTGCCACCGGTCAGGGCCAGGAAATCGCCATGCCGCTGTCCAATGTGGCGTTCTCCGCGCTTGGCGCGCTTGGCCAGATTGCCGAGGTGGAAGTACTCGATGAAGAACGACCGCGCCTGGGCAATCAGGTTTTTGGCGCCATGGGTCGTGATTTCGCC
>CAXBNM010000353.1:0-4511 GCA_963976885.1 uncultured Burkholderiaceae bacterium | reverse complement strand
CCCGCCGGCCGCGTCCAGCACGCGGCGCGTGCGACAATATCCGGATGTACTCGTCACCATGGAGCTGACCCGGATGAGCTTTCTCAAGGGCAAAAAAATTCTGATTACCGGTTTGCTGTCAAATCGGTCCATCGCTTACGGCATTGCCAAAGCCTGCCACGCGCAGGGCGCCGAGCTGGCGTTCACCTACCAGAGCGATCGCTTCGCCGATCGCATCAAAGACTTCGCCGCCGAATTCGATTCTTCGCTCGTGTTCGAGTGCGATGTTGCCGATGACGCGCAAATCGACAAACTGTTCGCCGATCTGGGCACCCACTGGAGCGAACTCAACGGTCTGGTCCACGCCATTGGGTTTGCGCCGCGGGAGTCCATTGCCGGCAGCTATCTCGACGGCGCCAGTCGCGAAGCCTTCCGGATTGCGCACGATATCTCGTCCTACAGTTTCACCGCCATGGCCAAGGCCGCCCAGCCCATGCTGCAGGCCGGCAAGGCATCCCTCATCACCCTCACCTACCTGGGTGCTGATCGGGTGGTCAGCAACTACAACACGATGGGTCTGGCCAAAGCCAGCCTGGAAGCCTCGGTCCGTTACCTGGCTGCCGATCTCGGCCCTAATGAGATTCGCGTCAACGGCATTTCGGCGGGCCCCATCAAAACGCTGGCCGCCAGCGGTATCAAGAATTTCTCGAGAATTCTCGATCACGTTGCCGCCAACGCCCCGCTGCGTCGGAACATCACCACTGAAGAAGTCGGCAATGTGGCGGCGTTCCTGCTGTCCGATCTGGCTTCGGGCGTGACCGGCGAAATCACCTATGTGGATGCCGGCTTCCATCACGTCGTTACCGGCCTGGAATAAGCACCCGAAAGCCGTTGAACACATCGTCACGAAACGGCTCGCCGGTCGCGCAACGCGGCCGGCGTCGCCTCTGACGCCCCTTTCAGCAAGCGATGGGTGCCGAACCAGGGTTCGGAATACTCGCGATACGGATCGGCTGCAAAACCGGGCAAGGCGGCAAACGGCGACGCCGTCCATTCCCAGGCCGCGCCCCAGGCAAACGCTTCATGCGTGCTGGCCGCCAGCCATTGCGCTTCCGAGGGCAAGGCGCGCCCAGCCCAGCAGCACCAGGCCTGCGCCTCCCAGGCGGAGACATGCACCATCGGCAACTCGGGCACAAGCGGCTCCCAGCGCCCGAAACTGCGCACTTCGAAGGTATCCCCGCTGCGCCGCCAGTGGCGTGGCCCGGCGCGACCGAGAGCCTGTAACTCATGCCAGTAATGCGGCGCCCAGAAAGCCTCGTGCCGATAACCACCATCAACGACGAATTGCGCGAACTCGCCGCAACTCACGACCCGGTTACTGATGCGAAACGGCGCTACCGTTTGCGCTGTTGCCCACTTCTCGTTGTCAAAGACAAAGCCGCCATCCTGATCGGAACCGACCGTCACCACCTGTCCGGCAATATCGAGCCACTGCTGCGCAGGCAAGACTTGTGCCGCGGGCAAGTCGACCGGGCGCGGATAACCCAGGGTTTGCCACGAGTAGCAAAACGCCTCGCGGTGCATCATTTCGTGAAAGAGCGGCAGGCGATGAAAATAAAGCGCCGGATCATCGTCAGTCAGACCGGCCAGGCGCGACAGAGCTTGCTCAAGGACGTCTTGCAGATACTGATGAACGACAGGCAATGGCTCAAGCGGCAGACGCCACCGACTGGCATGGGCGACACGGGCCGAATCATAGAGTTGATCGGCCGTGGCCAACAGCGAAGCTCGGGGTTCGGCGTCAGATCGCTCACGCAGGCTCCATCGTTCATGAAACCAGCCAATATGGCCAAGCTCCCAGAGCGGTGGGTTAACAATGGGCAATGTGGGCCCGAGCCAGTGCGCCGCTTGCAGGCCCTGCAAAGCCTGCAAGGTGCTGGTACGCTGTGCCTGTATGGCCGCGCCGAGCGTGGCGGGCCCTGCGGTCCGAAGCGATGCGCTGTCTGGCGCGGTATCTGTCAGCAAGAGTGCCTTCCTTTTCCAAGCCAATGACACTGGGAACCCCATTGCCAGCCAAGCGCCCACGAATCTGCATTATCTCGCCAGCCCTGGCCAGTGCCAATAACGGCAACTGGCGCACCGCGCAACGCTGGGCCGATTTTCTGAGTCAAAGCTTCACGGTGCAGATTGCCACGCAATGGCCTGCTGGCGCCAGTGATGAGCCGCCGGCACTGCTGATTGCGCTGCACGCCCGTAAATCGGCGGCCACCATCGCCGCGTTTGCCGCCACCGGCCACCCCATTGTGCTGGTGCTTACCGGCACCGATTTGTATCGCGATATTCAGGTCGATCCGCTTGCGCAGCAATCGCTGGTGCTGGCGCGCAAGCTCGTGCTGCTGCAAGCGGCCGGCCTCACCGAACTGGCTGCGCAGTTCCAGACCAAAAGCGTGGTCATTGAGCAATCGGCGCCGCGGCTGCCCCCGCTGCCACCGGACCCGGATCATTTCGATCTGACGTTGGTCGGTCATCTGCGCGACGAGAAAGATCCGCTGACCGCGGCTCGCGCCATCATGCGCCTGGCCGACCCTGGCTTGCGTCTGCTGCAGATTGGCCACACCGATCAGAACCGTTGTGGCGCCGCGTTCGAGGCACTGGTGGCCAACGAGCCGCGCATTGAACGACTGGGCAACCTGCCCCATGAGCAAACGCGCCGGCTGATTCGGCAATCCCGATTGCTGCTGCTGCCCTCCACCATGGAAGGCGGGGCCAACGTGCTGATTGAAGCCATCATGAGCGGCGTGCCGGCCTTATGTTCACGCATCTCGGGATCGATCGGCATTCTTGGCCAGGACTATCCCGGATATTTCCCGGTCGGTGACGATCAGGCCCTGGCGGCACTGATTGCACGTTGCCGCAGCGAGCCGGCCTTCATGCGTCTGCTGAGCGTGCACTGCGAAAAACGCGCCCCGCTGTTCATGCCCGAGCGCGAGCGGCGGCTGGTCAACGAACTGGTCAGCACGACCCTGGCCGGCGGCTGACTGAACGCAATCAGCCTAACGGGCGCGGGCCAGCACCACCGAATACCATTCATTGGCATCATGCCAATGGCCACTCACCTCAAAACCGGCCGCATCGAGCAAGCCGGTAAAGGCGTCGACGTCGTACTTATGACTGCTCTCGGTGTGAATCGATTCGCCGGCCGCGAACTCGCGCTGGCCACCGGCCCAGGTGACGACGCAAGCCTGTTGCGCCACCAGATGCATTTCGATCCGCTTGAGCTTCTCATTGAAGAAAGCCCGGTGTTGCCAATTGGGCAGCTGGAAATCGGTCCCGAGCGTCTGATTGGCCACCAGCAGCGCATTGCGGTTGAAGGCCCCGGTTACGCCAAGCGCATCGTCGTAGGCCGCTTCAAGCACCGACCTGGCTTTGACCCGGTCGAAGCCAATCAACAGATCGGTGTGCCCGGCCCGGCTGCGCGGTAGCCGCTGCAGAAACTGCACCGCTTCGGTGGCATCGAAATTGCCGATGCTCGAACCGGGGTAAAAGTACAGCAAGCCGGCATCGCGCAACTCATCGGGCAGCGTCCATTCGTGCGTGAAGTCGCGCGCCAACGCCCGCATCGGCAAATCAGGATTGGCCTGACTCAGCGTGCCAACCGCTTGCTCGAGAAACTCTCCGGAAATATCTACCGCCACATAGCCGGCCGGGCGCAGATCAGCGAACAAGCCGGCCGCCTTGCGACAATCGCCGGCGCCCAGATCGACCATCTGGAAACCGCGCGGCAAAGCCTCGCCGATCGCTTTGCCGTGGGCGGCAAAGATTGCCGCCTCGGTCCGCGTCGGGTAGTACTCATCGAGCTCACAGATTGCCGTAAACAAGGTCGAGCCAAGCTTGTCGTAGAAGAGCTTGGGCGGCATGGTGGCCGGCTTGTCGGCCAGTGCGGCCAGCACATGGGCATCCGCCTCGCTGCGCTGCGTCATTGCGCCGGCTTGAATTGCCGACTGCGCGTCGGACCCTGGATTGGCATTGCTGGCGTCATCTGTCATGCGTTCAATGATAGCGGGGCTTTGAATACCCTTCATGACGATGCGCCTGAACGCCGCGCCACGCGCGGGGAATGGCTGAGCGTTTCCGCTAAACGCGGCATACTTCAGCCTTCCTTTCGCCGCGAGACCTCGTTCTGATTCTGCCTGCTACCCCTGCTGCGAGCAGCCGGCCCGCGCACGAGCCCGCCCCACCAGTTGTCGCCGCGCATGCGCTGGACAAGCGGTTCGGTGAACGCTGGATTCTGCGCCAGGCCGAGCTGACCCTGCATGCCGGTGAATCTGCCGCCTTGCTCGGCGAATCGGGGGCCGGCAAATCCACCTTGCTGAACATGCTCGCCGGACTCGAACCCGCCGATGCCGGTCAGTTGCGGGTGGCGGGCGAGAACCTGGTCACGCAACCGTTTGACCCGGACCGCACGGCACGGCTGCGGCGCCAGTCGATTGGTTTTGTTTTTCAGGCTTTTCATCTGTTGCCACACCTGACGG
>CAXBNM010000352.1:0-4523 GCA_963976885.1 uncultured Burkholderiaceae bacterium | reverse complement strand
GCAGACGTTGTTCGGTCTGGTCGGTGCTGCCGTCGACATAGACAAGAATTTCGGTGCCCGGCACCTGATCGGCCAGCGCAATCAGGTTGCTCATCCGGCCTTCGATGACATTCTCTTCATTGTGCACGCACATCAGAATGGCCAGTTGTGGCGCCGCGGAAGCATCGCCGGCCGGCGTGGCTGGCGCCTGCAATTGCAGCGGTGGATTGCGCAGGCCAAACCGGCGCGCCAGCCACAGGCTGAGCGGAAAGGTGGTGTAGGGGTGCAGCGCGGCCAGCAGGCATGCGCAGGCGGCAAGAACAAGAAAGACAGTCATGGTCAGGAAGGTTTGCCCGTGGCCGTCACGGCGCGGGCGTTTTCAGCGCGCGCTTGCGCGGCAAGCCGGCGCCGGTTGGCAACATGGCGGGAGGGGCGGTTGAAGTCGAGGCCGAACCACTTCAGCACGGCGGTGCTGCGTTTGACGGGGCGCAGTGGTTCGCTGACCGGGCTGGGCCACATCATGATGGTCAGCGCAATACCATGCGAGGACGGTGTGTAAATGCCGGCCATGAAGAACATCACGGCCACGCCGAGTTTGAGAACACCGGGCGCCGATGAGCGGGCGACACAGAAGAACAGAAAACCGATGTTGAGCAGCGCGCCGATGAGGCCGAACTCGAAGACGATTTTGGTGAGCGCCGATTCATGAACCGGCAAATGGGTGCGGGTTTCGAAATCCTTGAATACACCGGCACCAAAGCCGAACAGGCTGCGCCACTGATCGACCCACAGGAACTGATCGAACATGTAGTAGGCGCCAACAAAGCGCATGAAGCCGCTCGATTGCGGGTGGCCGAACTCGGTGGCCCGCTCGACAAAAATCTCCAGGTTCAGCACGTTGTAGAGCAAGCCGGCGGCGATCAGGCCGCTGAGTGCCAGCAGGATCAGATCCCAGCGCTTTTGCGTAATGATCAGAAACGGCATCGTGACGACCAGCACGATGATGCCCGTGCCTGAGTAGGAAACGACCATGCCGGTCATGAACAGCAACAGGTAACGCATCCGGTTGCTGGTCAGCAGTTCGGCCAGCACGGCAATGGCCAGCAGCTGACTGAAAAATGATGCTTCGAGCAAAAAGATGCCGTTCGGTTTGTGGACCGTCGAGCCGTAGTGCAAGACGTTGAGGTTCATGTACTCCTCAACGAGAAAGCCTGGCGGCAGCAGATAGTCGACCGGGAAGGCCAGACGTGGGCCAATGACGAACTGCAGAAAGAATTGCGCAATGCCGCCGATGGCGATGATCGTCGACACGTTGAGAAAAAATTCGATGCCGCGTTTGACGTTGTAACGCGGGTCGGTAACCGATACCGTGTAGGTTGCGTAAAGACAGGCCATCATCAGGAACGACGTGATCGAGTATTCATCGCCGCGCACCACCATTATGCCGCCGAGAAACGCCGTCATCAGCACGAAAGCGCCAAGTCTTTGCAGATCGATGACCAGCCGCGAGCTGACCACGCCCAACGCGAGCAGCAACAGAATGCCGTACAGCGACGCGGGAATGGCGCGCGGGCCCACCGGCATGCCAACCTTGGCAAAGTAGGTGGTCAGGATCAGCGGGCCGAACACCAATAGCGGCGTAAGCCAGTCGGAACCTGCCGGTCGCGGTCGCAGGGGTTTGGTCATCAGTCAGTCGATGGCGGCGCCGGGCGACGCCAGCATCGAATCAGTAAGCGGAAGGGTCTTTGAAAATTACCGTAATGGTACGCAGCAGAATTTGCAGATCGAGCCAGATCGACCAGTTGCGCAGATAGTGCAGATCGAATTCGATCCGCTTGGTCATGCTTTCGAGATCGTCGCCGCCCCGGTAGCCATGCACCTGAGCCCAGCCGGTAATACCGGGGCGCACCTTGTGGCGCACCATGTAGCTGGGAATCTGCTGGCGATAGTGCTGATTGACCGCGACGGCGTGCGGGCGCGGGCCCACCACACTCATGCGACCTTGCAAGACATTGATGAACTGAGGCAGTTCATCCAGCGAGGTTTTGCGCAGGAAAGCGCCAACCGCGGTGACGCGCGCATCACCGCGCGAAACCTGCTTGTATTCGTCGCTGCCGTTTTCGGTAACCGTCATGCTGCGAAACTTGTAGACCGTGATTTCACCACCTTCAAGGCCGTAGCGGGTTTGCTTGAAGATGATCGGTCCGCGTGAATTCAGGCGAATGGCCAGCGCGGCAAGCAGCATGATGGGCGCGGCAAGAATCAGCGCAACACTGGCCACGACAATGTCGAGCAAGCGCTTGAGCGTGCCGGGCATGCCACGGAACGGGCTTTCGCAAATGGCCAGCACCGGAAAACCGGCAATTGATGAAATGCTCGGCTGCACGGGTTGAAAGCGAGCCAGGTCGGCAATGAACCAGATCGACGCGGTTGAGTTATGCAAGTCGTCGATCATTTTGAGAATGCGGGGCTGCGCCGCAATGGGCAGCGCGATGAAGATCTGATCGATATTGTTGGCGCGCACGAATTCGCCGACGGCGTCGAGTTTGCCGGCCAGCCGACTGCGATGTTCGGTCGGAATACGGTCGAGTTCGCGGTCATCAAAAAACGCTACAACCCGTTCGTAGGCGAGCGGGTCGTTGTTGATGGTTTTGGCAAAGGTGCGGCCCAGTTCGGTACTGCCGACCACGATCGAGCGGCGCAGTCCGCGCATGCGGATGATCGGCGCATAGACATAGGGGCCGAGACGATGAGCGGCAATCTGGCCCAGCGGTGTGACCGCGATCCAGGTCAGCAACATGTATTGATCGAAACTGGCCACGAACTGCGTCAGCAAACCGATGGCCAGCAACACCATGACGGTAACTGCCCAGCGTTTCAGAATGGAATAGACCACTTCGTTTTTGGGCACACCCAGGCCGCCGCGACCACGGTATTGCAACATGAATGCCATGGCACCGACGACCCATTCGGCAGCACCAAAAGGTTGCTGCCAGAGCAGCGTTGCAAGCATCAGGACGACCACTGCGATGGACGCATCGGTGACGGCCCGCACTAGCTCGAAAACGCCGAAGCCAATGCCGGACTTTACTGGTGAAGGCAAGATCAGTTCCTTTTGCATTGTCTGTGCTCGTTAGGTGACGTTCGAGAATAAGCGCAGGATCCGACAGATCAAAGCAATTACGTCACGAAGTGACATTCGGCATGCCCAGCGTGATGAACGACACGTTTCGAGCGCATCGCAGGCGGTAGGATAAACGCATATAAGGTAAGTCTTGCCAGGGCTTAAGAATTGTTTTGGTTGGAGAACGATCGTGACGCCCGCAGTAGTGGTTCTGGAACTGAACGAACTCGCCCCTCATCTTGTGCGCCGCTGGGTCCATCTGGGCTTGCTGCCTGGTTTCGCTCGCCTGTTCGATCAGTCGGTCTCGTTTACCACCGAGGCGCGTGAAGCGCCGGGTCTGCTCGAACCCTGGATTCAATGGGTGACGGTCCATAGTGGTCTCGACTATGAGGCGCATCAGGTTTACGAACGCGGCACCGGACACCGTCTGCAGGCGCCGCGTCTGTGGGACATGGTGACGGCGGCCGGCGGCACCAGCTGGATTTGCGGCAGCATGAATACCGGCATTGTCGGGGGCCGCCTCAACGGTGCGTTGGTGCCCGATCTGGCGAGCACTCAAGAGGGCTTTCCTGCTGGTGAGTTCGATGACTTCCTTGCCTTCCTGCGCTCGAGTGTCTTCGATGCACATGCGGTGCCCCAGCGTCGGCCGACGCCCCGCGAGCTGACGACTTTCACGCGCTACATGCTGGCCAATGGCTTATCGAAGAAAGCGATGAAACAGGCGTTGCGGCTGTTCGTTGGTGGTGGTGCGCACCACACGAGCTGGGACCGGGCGATGTTGCGCGACCGATTGTTGTGGGATTTGTTTCAGTCGCGCTGGTCGCGCCTGCGTCCGCATCTGGCCACGGTGTTTCTTGATTCGGCTGCTCAATTGCATCGTTCGCACTGGCACCGACAAGGGCCCGAGTCGATGCAGATCAAACCGACGGCCGATGAACAGGTTCGTTACTCGCAGGCCGTGCTCGAAGCTTACAAAGCCATGGATGAGATGGTCAGTCAGGCGCTGCGCATGGTCGACGAGTCGGCCGCCAGTCTGGTGTTGGTCTCGGCGCTGAATCAGCAGCCGGTGTCGACAACGCCGGCGCCGCGCGAGACGCAGATTTTCAGGGCCCACGATCCGATGCAATTGCTGGGTATTGCGGGGGTTGAGGTGCCGGCCGTGCTTGAGCCCGGACGCGGGGACGAGACGCGGTTGGTGTTCGAATCCATCGGTGCGGCGCGCAAGGTTCAACAGGCGTTGTCGGCATTGCAGTTGGGCGCAGAGCCGTTGCTGCAAGTGCGCCTGGACGGCCATTCCGTCTATATGAGCTGCGCAATCGCCACGGCGCCGCCGCCGGACGCGCGCATCACCGCACGGGCGGGGCATTCGGTGGCGACTTTTCGCGAAATGTTCCGACTGGCGCACTTGCAGCAACGGCTC